>NZ_CP023860.1:1013642-1351523 GCF_003326015.1 Candidatus Thioglobus sp. NP1 | reverse complement strand
TTACTCCAATATTTGTTCTTTCTAGAGTAACTGGATGGTGTGCTCATATTTTTGAACAAAGACAAAATAATCGAATAATTAGACCTAATGCAGATTATATTGGTCCAGGCCCACAAAAAGTTAGTTCTATAGAGACAAGGAGTTAGTTAAGTGAAAGCAGATAGAATGTCAGCAGATCAAGCTCTGCAAGATATCGCTGATTATGTGATTGGTTTTAAAGTAGAGTCTGAGGAAGCCTTAAATACTGCTAGAAATTGTTTAATAGATACTATCGGCTGTGGTCTTTTAGCTTTGAAATATCCAAATTGTACAAGACATTTAGGTCCATTAGTGCCTGGGACCACAGTAGAAAATGGTGCTAGAGTTTTTGGAAAGTCATTTGAGCTAGACCCAGTAAAAGCAGCTTGGGATATCGGCGCTCTAGTTCGATGGTTAGATTTTAACGATACTTGGTTAGCTGAAGAGTGGGGCCATCCTTCAGATAATTTAGGTGCAATTATGGCTCTTGGTGATTATATTTCAAGAGTAAATATTGCTAATCATAAATCACCATTAAGTATAAGAGATGTGCTCGAGTACATGATAAAAGCTCATGAAATTCAAGGTATTCTTGCGCTTGAAAATAGTTTTAATAAAGTAGGTCTAGACCATGTTCTGCTCGTGAGAGTTGCAAGTACAGCTGTTGCCACGCATATGCTAGGAGGCACTAGAGACCAAATTATTGATGCTTTATCACAAGCTTGGGCTGATGGTTCTTCTCTTCGAGCCTATAGGCACGCACCTAATGCTGGTTCAAGAAAATCATGGGCTGCTGGTGATGCAACATCTCGCGCAGTTCGCCTGGCAATGATGACGATGGCTGGTGAGATGGGAATGCCTTCCGTTTTGAGTACACCAGAGTGGGGCTTTTATGATGTAAGTTTTAAGGGTAGAGAGTTTAGCTTCTCTAAAAGCTATGGATCTTATGTAATGGAGAATATTCTTTTTAAGATATCTTTCCCAGCCGAATTTCATGCCCAAACTGCGGTTGAGTGTGCAGTATTGCTTTATCCAGAGATTAAAGAAAAGTTAAATGAAATTGAAAGAATTGAAGTTACAACTCATGAGTCAGCACTTAGGATTATTGATAAAACAGGTGCCCTAGATAATCCAGCTGATAGAGATCATTGTATGCAATATATGCTTGCAGTCGCAATGATTAAAGGTGATCTGGTGGCCGAGTTTTATGAAGATGCTTTTCATCAACAAAATCCACTGATTGATGAGCTTCGAAATAAGATGGTATTGAGTGAGGATAAAAGATATTCAAAAGACTACCTTGCAGATGATAAGAGATCAATTGCTAATGCATTGCAGATTTTCTTTAAGGATGGAAGTCACACGGAAAAAGTTGAAGTAGAGTATCCAATTGGACATCGTCATCGTCGGAAAGAAGGTATCCCATTATTAGAGAGAAAATTTTTTAATAGCCTAAAAAGTACATATTCTAAAGAGCAAAGTAATAAGATTTATTCATTATGTCTTGATAAAGATAAAATTAATAAAATACCTGTTAATGAGTTTATGGATATGTTTTTCCTTAAGGATTAAGGAGTAGCTATTTTTTTTAAGTTTTCATCTATAACCATAGAAAATTTTGCTTAAAATTACAAATAAAGAAGGAGTTATAATGTCAAAAATTCATTGGTTAGGAACGGGTCTTTCAGCAATACCAGGCCTTAAAATGCTCATTGAGAATGGCCATTCAGTTATTGTTTATAATCGCACAGTAGAAAAAGCTAGAGAAGCCTTAATTGGAATTGAGGGTGATTATAGAATTGTAGAGTTTTCTCTTGAAGCTTTAGAGCAAAATGCCATAGCTGAAGATGTAGTTGTTTCAATGCTTCCAGGTAATTTTCATGTACCTGTTGCAGAGCTTAGTTTGTCAATTGGCGCTCATTTTGTTTCAAGCTCTTATATTTCAGATGAGATGAAGGCTCTTCATGAAAGGTCACTCAAAGAGAATTTATGCCTTGTTAATGAAGTGGGGCTTGATCCAGGAATAGATCACAGTATGTCTCATGCTTTAGTTGAAGACTATAAAAAATCAAATGTTTTCTCAACTGAAAATAAGCATTCTTTCTTGAGCTATTGTGGCGGCTTAAGTGATGTTCCTAATGACTTTTGTTATAAATTTAGCTGGTCTCCATTAGGAGTTTTAAAGGCCCTAATGTCAACTTCAGTTAGTATTCGTGATAGTCAAATCTATACTGTTCATAAGCCATGGGAGGCTGTTGAGTTGTATCCTCTTCCGATGCCTTGGGGTGAGGATGAATTTGAAGTTTATCCTAACCGTGATTCCATTCCATTTATAGAGCAATATCAGATGGACAATGGACTAAAGATTGATCAATTTGTTAGGGGTACCTTGAGATATAAGGGTTGGAAAGATGCCTGGTCTGATATTTTTTCTGAGGTAGATACACTTGACCCTGAAATTGCAGAGGATCGCTTAAAGGCGATTAGTGAAGATCTATGGAATAAGTACTCTTATAGAGATGCAGAGGTGGATCGCGTTATTCTAACGGTTGAATTAAAAGTAAAAAATGGTTCTAAGGTTATTTGGCATAAGCAATTCTTGCTTGATACACTTGGAAATACTAGAGGAAGTGCAATGGCCCAATTAGTCTCATGCTCTGTTGCCTTAGCAGTGGAAGCTGTTTTAAATAAAGAAATACCTAAGGGTGTAACTGCTGCTCCTCATCAAAGTAAATTGGTAAAGAGGTGGCTTAATCAAGCTGATGAGATAAGTGACCATTTTGTATTAATTGATCATTTAAGCTAGTATCCGAACGTAATTTAATATAATCTTTATGGGCCAAGCAAATCCTATTTTTGATAATGAAACACTGGGCTGGGTTGATTTAATTCCTCCTAGACAGTCTCAGCCAAAAATATCTTCTGATCTTGAAGCTAAATGGCTAGTAATAGGTGCTGGCTTTACGGGCCTTTCATGTGCAAGAAGATTGGCAGAAATTAATCCTAAAGATAAGATTATTTTGCTTGATGCAAGAGAGTTGGGGCAGAATGCTTCTGGAAGAAATTCAGGATATGCTGTTGCCCATAGCCACTTTTCAGGTGCCTATAAAGAGTCAGATCTTGAAAAGTATCAAAGAGTAGATCGAATTAATCAAGTAGGCCTTAATTCTCTTCGAACTTTAGTAAAAGATAACACTATCAATTGTGACTGGATAGACTCAGGCATCTATCATACTGCAGCAGATAGCAGCTCTGAAATTGAGTGTGATCATTTTATTAACTATCTTAAAAAACGTGAAATTAAACATACGCCACTATCTAACGAAGAGGTCTATGACCATCTAGGTACGAGTTGGTATAAGAAGGGCGTTAAAGTAGATAATGGTGCCTTAATGCAACCTGCTAAATTAGTTTTTGGATTGGCTGAAAATCTTCCAGGTAATGTTGAGCTTTATGAAAATACTCCAGTATTAAATCTGATATTGGATAAGACTAATAAGGTAATAGTTCCAGATGCAACAATTACTGCTGATAAAGTTATTATGGCTTGTAATTATGAAAAATTTGAAGGTGCAAAGCCTAAGCAAAGATTAGTTGGAGTAACGCTTTCTGGAAGCATTACTCGTGTCTTAACTAATGAAGAGTTTGCTACACTTGGAAGTCAGTCATCATGGGGAGTATTGTCACTTCATAGTGGTGGAGCTACAATTAGACTGACCGATGATAGGCGAATTGCTATACGCAATACAGCAGAATATAACAATCATCGCTTATTGACTAAAAAACAATTAATCAAAAGACAGCAGATTCATCGACAAGCTTTTGATAATAGGTTTCCCCAGTTAAGTCATGTTCCCTTTGAGCACTTGTATTCAGGTGTTGAGGGTGTGAGTGCGAATAAAACTAATATCTTTGAAAAGTTTTCAGATAATCTCTATTATGCAGGCTGTTTTAATGGTTCAGGTATTACGAAAGGGACTGCATTTGGTATTGGAATAGCTGAGTATGCTTGTGGAAAAAATTCCTCGATTGTTAAAGATTGCCTTGCTCTTGAAAAAGCTAAATGGCTCCCACCAAAACCTTTACTTGATCTTGGTGCATGGTTTACAACTAAGCAGCGCTTTAAAGGCGTCGGGAGAGATAGGTAGAAGCTAATTAAAGTAAATGGCTTGCAGTGGCCCCCATTTCAATAAAATTCCCTTTGATTTTAGAAAAAGGTTCTTGATAATAATCTACAGGATTTACTGGTAAAGAGTCTTTGTTGCCACTAATAAGAAATTCACTAACTGCCTTCCCAAAATAAGTACCAGGTCCAATTCCTCTTCCTGAATACCCAAAAACTGAATAAGCATTATTGCCCAGTCTAAGAATTTTAGGAATATGATCACCTGTCATAGCGATACGTCCATGCCAGCTAAAATCAATAGTAATATTTTTAAGATGTGGAAAGAGCTTCTCAACCTTTCTTATTGCCCAGTTAGTATGAATCTTTGAGACGCTATGATCAAGGTTTCCAATGCCACCAATAATAAGTCTATTATCAGCATCAAGTCGAAAAGAAGACATTACACTAGCTGTATCCCAACATCCCTCACCATTGGGTAAAACCGACTTTACCTGATCTAAAGATAAAGATTTAGTTGCAACTTGAAAATACTGTACAGAAGTATATTTTGATGGATTTAGGCCTTTAATTGGTTTTTGATAAGCATTTGTTGCAACTAAGAGCATTTTTGCCTTAATCGATCCCTCAGGAGTATTTACTAGCCAATCATTATTGATTGATTGAATGCTATTTGCCAAAGTTGACTCATAAATATTTACGCCATTAGATTTTGCAGCTCTTGCCAGGCCAAAACAATAATCCAGAGGGTTAATAACACCAGCTTTTTTATTAAAAAGAGAGCCAAAAAATTTTGAAGAGCCAATTCTTTGCTGTGTCTGCTTTTTGTCCAAAAGCTCTAAATCAGCACCCCGCTCAGATAATTGTTTAAATCTCAGTCGAAGATCTTTTAAACCTTTCTCAGAGTGGGCGCAGTGAAGGGTCCCTGAGCGATTAGCACTACAATTAATCTGATTTGAATCAATTAGACTAAATACTAAATCAGGTGCAGATGCTAAGGCATTATTAAGCTTGCTACCTGCATCTAACCCAAGAATACTCTCAACCTTTTCAGGAGGCATCCATAAGCCAGCATTAACCAGTCCAACATTTCTACCAGAGCCACCATATCCTATTTTCTGATCAATAAGAGTAACCGATAAACCACTCTTTGCTGCAAATAGAGCGGCTGAACAACCAGTAAAACCACCACCAATAACCACCAAATCAGTTGTAATTGATTTTTTAAGATTACCAAAGGCAATTTTTTCTTTAGAAGTTTCTTGCCAAAGATTTTTTTGATGCATTTTTAAATTAATTTTTAAGTATTTAACAATATATAAACAAAAAAGACGCCCTAAAGCGCCTTTAATTTGAGATTAATGCTGCTTATGGAAGAAGTGTTGCACCAGTTTCCATAGTTATAATTTGCCCATCCTTAATTTTATGAAAAGCTAATACTGCTTCACGCGTTCCATCAGGAAAGCTCATTACTCCATGAGTAACCATAGCTTCATTGCTTTCATAAAGACAGCGTGATTCATGAGTTACAAAATCATCACTACTCATCATAAATGTAAACATTTCCATAGATTTCTCTTTATCCATTGTTGAGTTATCTAGATGCATGATAAATTGGTAATCATCATGAAGGGTTGCGGCATAAGCCTCCATATCATTTGCTTCTCTTGCTGCTTCTTGTGCTTGGTATATTGACATAAGGTCTCCTTGAAATAATTAAGATGTTACAAAATAAATAATAACTGCTATTAGAGGAATTAGAGGTCTAATAGCATTTTTTAGTTGATGATCAGCACCGTCAAAAGTTGACCATACTTTTAATACAAGTCCCATGTTAAAAATAAAAGCAAAAAGAGTAAAAATACCAATTCCTGCGACTAATTCTTTTGCAGAGCTAAAGCCTCCAATTTGGAGCATTGGTAGAGTTGCAATTAGCATCAATACAAAACCAAACATTAGAAAACCTGCTGGTTTAAATGCAAAGCCTGCTTGAGGAGAGTCCATTCGATTTGACTCTGCAAACTTCTGAGAATTAAATGTAAGCTGGGTAGCAAAAAAACCACCAAACAATATTAGAAAAAACTGACAATAAAGTGGAACGCCCATAATATCTCCTTAGGTTAATTTAATTACTTGAAAAATTTCAAGCAGAATAAGTATACTAAATTTTTTCGTAACGTAGTATTAAAAATTTAAGGGAATTTATGAATATATCTGAAATACAAGATAAGCTTGAAATTTTTGCCAGTGAAAGAGATTGGGGGCAGTTTCATACTCCAAAAAATTTATCAATGGCTCTCAGTGTTGAAGCTTCAGAATTGGTTGAGATTTTTCAGTGGCTAAATCCGGAAGAATCAAATTCTCCTAATCAAAAGCAGATTCAAGAAATTAATAGTGAAGTGGCAGATATAGCTATGTATCTTCTGCGTTTTTGTAGTGTCTTAGGGATAGATATTGAAGAAGCAATTAAGACAAAATTAGAGAAAAATGCGCTGAAGTATCCAGTTAATTTATCAAAAGGGAATGCTCAAAAATATAATCAAAGAGGTAATTGACTATATCTCAACTTTACGACATTCGTATGGCTTTCCAGTTGCCGGTTGTAAGTTGATGTAGTCATCAGAAAGAACAACTATTTCCTCAGAGTTTCTTTCATTAAGAGTAAACTGCTCTTGCATATTAAAATACTGATCAAGCCACGGATGATTTCTATTAGTAACCTTAATGGAATTAATCATGCTAACTAAGTTTTGATCATCGATTTCCCAAACACCTTTACCTAAAGCACTATATTTAACTTTGACTTTATTCTCTTCAATTGGAAAATCTACGATTAACTCACCAAAACTATTCCAAGTACCATCTTTTTTATATCTTATTACTTCAATTGCCACGTAGCCAGGGTAGAGATCTTTACAGACCCAGTTTCCAAGTATCTCAGTTTCATAATAACGAGGAGACATAGCCCCCAAGGTAGATGAGCTATATACTAAGGATACAAGAATGATTGATAAATACTTCATAAGATAAAGTTTAGATTAATTTTGTATAAATCTTAGTGAATTATTGATGTTTTATTGATGAATTAACTATATTTTTTTTATGCTCATCAGCCATTTTTACAATTTTATTACTAACAGTTTCTTTAAAAGCAAATGGCAAAATAGAATGAATTAAGGCAATAATAAAAAGTCCTAAGAGTATAAGGCTATATTTCCATGCACCCCAAAGATGCTCAAAATAGTTGTATCCAAACTCATTAGGATGCTTAGTAAAGATATTACTCATAAAGTACTCAATAATGTTTAAAGAATATGTTAATTATAAAGACTAATAAATGATTAAATTTTATTTAATAATCGAAAGGTATTTATAATAAGCTCCAGTTTTCTTTAAAAAAATAATTATTAAAAATGAAGGATGATGAGTATGCAGGTTTTTGGATTAGAGTTGGGGCAAACCTAATAGATCTAATTATTTTGATTATTTTATATGCCAGTGCCTTATGGATACTAATGTTGCTTTTTGGTGATTTCTTTTCTTCAAATCTTTATTATATGGATATTGATAAAAACATTCGACAAGGAAACTCTTTTCTGAAAATTTGGGATATCTTATTTCAGTATATACTTCCTTTTATTGCTACTATTTGGTTTTGGTTAAGGTTTCAGGCTACGCCAGGAAAAATGGCAGCTAATCTGAGACTTGTTGATGCAAAAACTGGCAACACGATATCTAAAAAACAGTCTATCGGTCGTTATTTTGCCCAGATAATTTCTATTATTCCTTTTGGTCTTGGCTATTTTTGGATTGCCATTGATCAAAAAAAACAGAGTTGGCATGACAAATTAGCAGGTACTGTAGTTATCAGAAGTCGCCACCTTGAAAAAGTGGTTTTTGACAAGTCAGAAGATAATCCTAAATAGCCTTAAGCCATGCCTAAAGTATTAACAAAAGAACAGATTGAGCAGTATCACGATGAAGGTTTTATTGCTCCTGTAAGAGTTATATCTGAGAATGAGGCCCTCTCAATTAAAAACCAACTTGAGCAAGTTGAGGCTGATTTTCCTGATGAAATTAATGCTCAAAGTCGAAATAATTTACATCTTTCATTTGCTTTTTTAGATGCACTAGCCCACAACACGATTATTGTTGATGCAATGGAGGATCTTATTGGTCCTGATATTGCACTTTGGGCATCAGTAATGTTTATTAAGGAGCCATCTTCAAAGCAATACGTGAGTTGGCATCAAGATGCGACCTATATGGGCCTTGATAGTATTGATTTTCCAACTCCATGGATTGCTCTAAGCCCAAGTAATAGAGACACAGGATGTATGACAATGATCTCTGGAAGTCACCACTCTGAGATACAAATTCATAAGGATACCTTCGCTGAGAATAATATCTTAACTAGGGGGCAAGTAATTCCTGAAGTTGATAAATCAAAGGCTATTGATCTTATTTTAGAGCCAGGAGAGATGTCAATTCATCATGGGGCTATTATTCATGGATCTCAACCAAATAATAGTGACCAAAGGAGGATTGGTTTTTCACTCCAATCTTATGTGCCTCCTTCCATAAAACAGGTAGTTGGAAAAAATATATGGACTCATATAAGAGGTAAAAAGAGGCAAGATAATGATGGAATTGAGTTAGATCGCCCTAAATATAATATGGATCCTATTACTGTTGAGCAGCGAAGAGTTGCTGAAGAAAATTTATCTAAAATCCTTTATAAAGGTGCTAAGATTAAACGAAAATACTAGATATAGCCTTTAAGCCAAATTATAATTTTCTTTACGCCATCTTTTGTCTGAGATGAGCTCAAAATATCACCTAGAACGCCATGCTTTGAGCTGTCATCTTTATTTGTTAGATGAGGATTATGAACAGAAACATTTTTTCCCATTTTAGAAATTATTTTACGAGTAGCTCTAGCTGATACAACCTGATCATCATCTGAAAACCAAAATAAAATTGGCTCTTTAATCTTATTATGTTTAACTTTATAGGCGGCAACAACTGAATCCTTTACTGCAAATAAAGCCTTGATTGGGTAGCTAGTTGTCCAGCATCTTGCATGATCAATGCTTCTCGGCTCAAATGAGTGCTCTTTACCAAAAATATAAGGGATAAAAAACTTTGCTCCAGGAACCCTAAGTAGTTGTCCTAAATATGATTTAGGTCCAAAGTTAGGAGATACATAAATAACAGCTTTAGTATTTGTTGAATATTGAAGGTTAGTATGAATTAATGAGCATCCAGTCGAACAGCCAATTAAGATAAGTTTATCTCCAATTACATTACCAATATCTATAGCCTCCTTAGTGTCAATCATCCAATCATCAAATGAAGCTTCAGCTAAAGATTGACCATCTAAACCATGTCCTTTCAGTCTTGTAAAAAAAATATTTGCATTAAGCTCTTTACCAAGCATCTCTATGACAGGACTAAGTTCGGCTCGAGTTGCTGAAAAGCCATGAATATATACAAGACTTATTTTTGTTTTGACATTTTTTTGATCTGCCCAGAGTATTTTTTTTTCTGTATTAGGACGAATATTTAGAATCTCATTTTCTTTATCTTGAATGTTTTTATCTAAAAAATTAATTTTAATCATCTAACTTTCTTGCATTACTTTTGATGAGTGAATTATAGCTCGATATAAAAATAAATCTTATAATTTTTTGTATACATAAAGAATACTTTAAATAATACAATTTGTATACAAAAAGTGTATACTCTCTATAGGAATCAAAATTAAAACTCTTAAAGATGGCTAAATACGTAACAAAAAATCAAAAAGAGGATGAAAAAAGAGTGGTTAGTGTAAGGATACGTAAGCCAGTCTTTGAGGCATTCAAAGGCGCATCAATTGCGGCTAAGGAGTATGGCTACAGTATGTCCCTTTCTGTTGTCTTTGAAACGGCTATGGAAGATGCAGTATCTGAGTTTAAAGAAATTAGTGGTCTTGATTATCTTGATATGCAAAAAACTAACCTTGATAAGAATTGGGAAAGTAAATTTAAGTCAAATATAAAAAAATTTAAAAGTAAACCAAAAAAATGAGATTTTTTTTAATTAGGAGTTATAAATAATGTCTGAGAGTAGTGTGATCAATAAGATTAAAGATTTAAGAAGTGATCTAGATAAGGAAACAAAATTGCTGAAAAAGCAAATGGAGCTTCCCTTAAATTCAGCGATGGAAAAAGATAAGATTAAAGCTCATCAGTCTGAGGGATTAGTTAAAGGAATAGCTTTTTCGAAGTGGGTTAGAAAAATGACTTCACAATTTGAGTCTATTGACCCATTTTATAAATAAGTTTTTTTCAAGGTAATTTAAGTTGTTTTTTTGACCAGTTCCAATTAATAAGGGTACTGGCTACACCTATCATAATCATAACTCCACCAATTGCCATTGCTTTAGTAAATTGCTCATCAAGAAGAATCATTCCAGCAATAATTGAGGTAATTGGAAGGAGCATCAAGAAGGGTGATACTTTACTTACATCTACGCTACTAAGTAGGTGATACCAAACACTATAGCCAAGTACTGTCATAATAAATGCTAAATAGAAAATGATCGACCAGTCAAATAGACTGGCAGTTGTGATTGCTTGCCATTGGCCATCCTCAATAATAAATGAAGCAAGAAGCATTTGTGGAGTAGCCATAATTGCCACCCAAGCTAGAATAGTTATTCCAGAGAGTCCCTTTAGACGGCTAATCATAATTTGAGCAACAGCCCATACTGCAGATCCTGCAACTAATAAAAGTACGCTATCAATATGACCTTCAAGTCTTGGCTCACCCGCAATAATAAAGACTCCTGCAAAAGCTAGTCCCATTCCAAAAGCTCTAGTTAGACCGAGTTTTTCTTTCAATAAAATAGTACCCATCAGAGCTAATATAGGACCTTCAAGTTGAACTAAAATAGCTGCTGTTGAAGCATCGATACCTTTAAGTCCATTATAGGTTAGGCCATACTGTATTGTAGAACCTATAAGTGCAACTATGAAGATTTCACGCATATGCCCCCATGGAGGCTTTGTAAACCAAACGAGAACTAATCCTGCTATCCCAAAACGAATTGACATAATAAGTAATGCAGAAAATTGCTCCATGCCAATCTTTGCAAGAGTAAACCCTAAGCCCCAAGTTATAGGAACAATAAGTGCTAAGAGAATTTGTTTAGAATTCATATTTATTTTTTAATGCCATTAAAAAAAGGAGGTTAATTATGACCTCCTTTTTAACATAAAAATATAATAAATTACTAATTAGGCGCGAGATTTCCAGTAGAAAAGAATTACAAACAAACTACTTAAACCAATTCCAAAGTACTGCATACCTCCAGCAGGTATAGCGCCAGTTGATAAATGAAAAACTTGAAGTGCAATTGCTAATATCTGCAGAATGATAAGAGTTATAGTTGCTTTTTTCAGCTGTTTCAGTGAAGTCCAATTTGGAAGCATTAGGAAAATAACAGCAGTAAATAGAAATGACATCCCTAAAAATTGTGACATTGTAATCATTGGTGCGGTAACTTCCCAACCATAAGTTGCAGCCATCATATCAGTACCAAACCACATAGACGCTGCCCACAAAAGACCTAGTAAGCCATTGAGCCGGTAAACTAAAGCTAAAGTCATATCATATCCCCTTATTTTTCTATAATCTTACCACAAGACATGAATCTTTAATATATGTCATAAAGGACTACTTTATTTTTTTAAATTTAAATAATTTTTTTATTAGTTGAGTACAATGACAAAAATGAAAATCATGAAACCCCAAAAAGATAATTACTACCCTTCTGCAGATTCAAAAGGAGGTTGGCGTATCCTTCAAGATAATAAGGCAATAAAAAACCTTACTAGAATGAATTTGGATAGATTAAACATAGTTATTGAAAATTACAAACGCTTTTCTGATAATTATGCATCTGGTATTGTAATTATTAGAAATGGCCATTTAATAAAAGAACACTATAGTTTTATGACTTTGCCTGGAAGTCGATTTGATATCTGGTCATGTACAAAATCATTTACTGGAACTGCTTGGGGCCTTTTGTTTGAAGAGAGTCGAAAAGGGACGCTTCCAGGTAACGCTCAAGTTGATTTAAACACTTTAGCCTATAACTTTCTACCTAAAAAACTGCAGGTTACTGACAAGCGAAAGGAGGGTATAACGATTGGGCATTTACTGAGTATGACCTCCGGTATTGCAGGAGAGGATAGACTTACTTTTGGTATTCCAACAAATAGTAATCATGGTCCTTTTGAGCATGCTCTTGGTTATTGCGAAAATCGATATGGAAAAAAAACTAACACTTTAATTGCTAAACCAGGAGAAATTTGGGATTACAGTGATCCTGCAATGGCTCATTTATCAATACTATTTAAATCAATTATGAAAAAAGAGATTCATGAATACATGCAGGAAAAAGTGTTCAGTCAAATAGGAATTGAAAATGCAAGCTGGGATGTTCTTGGCGGTGGTCAATTTTTAGGGCCTCATACAAGTTCTCATATAGGTCTGCATATTTCAGCAAGAGATCTAGCTAGATTTGGATACTTACTCTTGAATAAAGGTTTTTGGGAAGGTAAGCAGATTATTCCAAATTGGTGGGTTGATGTTGCTACAAAACCTTCACAAAAGCTAAATCAAGATTATGGATATACTTTTTGGATAAATACAAAAGGCACTCGTTGGCCTGGACTTCCAAAAGATATGTTTGCATTGGAGGGTTACAACTCAAATAGGTGTTATGTTGTTCCTTCTGAAGATTTAATTGTTGTAAGAGTTGGAGCAGGTCCAAATCAATGGAATGAGCAGGCTCTTATAAGTGGTATCTTAGATGCAACTAATTAATTAGGATTAATCCATTACTTACCTGTGGGGTAAAGTCGCTGAAATCCTGGAATGGGTAAATTTTTTTGTTTCTATTAATATTTTCTATGCTTTTTAGATCTTGGTTTACAGCGCCATCTGATAACACCATAAATGAAGGTGCTAAAAGTTCTTGAAGCTCTGGAGAAAGATAGCCTGATTTAACTATCAAAAGTTTAAAGTCTTTAAGGTCTATTTTGAGTTTTGTAAAGTCAGCCATATTATGAAAAGGGCGTCTAATACTCGAGATTATAATTGTTGAATTTTTAACTTTAACTACTGCACATTTATTTTCAAAATATACGCTTTCAGCTAAAAGCTCAAGTGAAGGGCCACCCCCTCCAAAACTTCCACCTAGATTGAATTTCTTACCTTGTTTGAGTTCATCATAAGCTGATTTTGATGCAATGCCGGCAAACAAAGTATCTTTAATTTCACTTTCTAAGACCTCCTTCAAAATATCAGCCCTATCACCAACACCACCAGCTGTTGGATTATCACCACTATCTGCAATAATTGAAAAATCTCCACCTAACCAATTGATAGCATCTTTTATGCCGCCTGTTTTCATATCTGACTTAAGGTTTTTACGACAATCCCAATACTGATTAGCAATATTTTTGCAAACAACAGCACCAGAATTTTGGTTTGTACATGTAACAACTGCTGCTGCTGTAGCTCTCTTAGTATCTGCCCAAACATAACCAATCATAAGATTTGAGTCAAGAATATTTGGCTCTTGGTCATAAAGCTCTAGGCTTTGATATATTGAATAACAGGGCTCCATAAAGGTTGATGACATTTCACCTGAAACCAACAATGGAATCGGTGACCATACAACACAAGGTCGATAATTATCTTTCAGTGCCCTTGCAAGAATAATAGACGCGCGTCTATAAGTATCAATAACATCAATATGGGGTGCTGTTCTAAAGGCAGTAAAGGCGTCAATATTTTCAATAATCTTGTTGGTAATTTGGCCATGAAGATCAAAGCTGACTGAAATTATGCAGTCTTTACCAACTGCTTTACGAACTGAAGAAATCCACTCTCCCTCAGGATCATCTATACCATTAACAAGCATTGCACCATGCATAAGAAGAAGAACACCATCAAGATTGTCTATTTGTTTTAGCTGTTCAATAAACTTATCTTTTATTTGTTCAAAGTATTCGCCTTCAATTGGTCCACCAGGGACTGATTTATTGAAAAATATGGGATAAGCTACTAAATCGTATTCATTAAATGGAAAATCAATTAAATCAAGCAATGCTTCACCATCAAGAGAGGTAAAGTCACTCTCTTTTTGATAAAGTGGGGAATAACTGCTACATTCTGTACTGATACCACCAATAGCTACGTTTTTAGAGGGCATGGAGAAGTAATTAAAAGTTAATTAAGTCCAACCAGTAACTACTTTAACCTCAATAAATTCATTGAATCCATGCTCTCCACCTTCTCTTCCAATTCCAGAGTGCTTGAAGCCACCAAATGGAGATCCTAATGCTAAACCTTTACCATTGACTTCTACAACTCCAGAAAGTAGTTTTTTTGAGATTCGTTTAGCTTTCTCAGGATCCTGAGTTTGAACATAATTTTCTAAACCATATGGGGTATCGTTAGCAATTGCAATGGCCTCTTCTTCAGTATCAAAAGGAATCATAGAAAGAACAGGACCAAAAATTTCAGTGCGAGCAACTGTCATTTGATTGTTGACATCAGCAAAAATTGTTGGTTTTACAAAGTAGCCTGTTTCAAGTCCTTCAGGTTTTCCAGTTCCACCAATGACTAATGTAGCATTTTCATCAATACCAGCCTGAATAAGGGCTTGAATCTTATCGAACTGAAGTTTTGATACAACTGGACCCAAATGCCTGCCAGTATTTGAAGCAATATCTGTTTTAGTTGAAATGGCTGTTTCTTTTGCTATTTCTACTGCCTGATTATAAATTGACCTCTCTACAAGCATTCTTGTTGGTGCATTACATGACTGTCCAGTATTGTTGAAACAATGCCTAACACCCCTTTTAACTGCCTTCTCATCCGCATCAGCAAAGATAATATTTGCGCCTTTACCACCAAGCTCTAATCCAACTCTTTTAAAGTCATCGGCAGCATTATGAGAAATTAAAGCACCAGCTCTTGTTGAGCCTGTAAAGGAGACCATATCAACATCTGGATGAGAGGTAAGTTGACTACCTACTCCAACACCATCACCATTAACAAGATTAAATACTCCAGGAGGGCAGCCAGCCTCTTCAAGCATTTCAGCAAAAATCATAGAATCTAACGGCGCAAGTTCAGATGGTTTAAGGACCATAGTGCACCCTGCAGCAATTGCTGGGATAACTTTAAGAGCGACCTGACTAATTGGCCAATTCCATGGAGTAATTAATGCACATACTCCTTTTGGTTCATAAATTAATTGATTATCAGAATCATCAAGTTGTTTTTCAAATTCAAACTTTCTTAGTTGATTTAGGAAATCTTCAATCGCTTCTGTTCCACTTGGAGCTTGTGATGACTTGGCAAAGTCAATAGGTGCTCCCATTTCCATTGAGATTACCTCAGCCATATCATCCATCCTTCTTTCGTAGATGGTATGTAATCTTTCTAATAAGGCAATTCTATCAGCTTTTGTTGAGACAGACCAAGAAGGAAATGCTGCCCTTGCAGCAGCAACAGCAGCATCAGTATCTGCTTGCGAACCAAGAGAAATAACCGCACATACACTTTCATCTGAAGGATTAATAACATCTAAGTCATTCTTGGTTGATGGCTCAACCCACTGACCATTAATGTAGAATTTTCTTTTATCTAACATGTTTTTTTCTCCTAATAATAAATTAGAGGTTATCTTAAGCAATTTTTGATGTCAAGCAAAAATTTTATATTTAAATACTTGCTAATTTTTCAACTGATAATTTAATATTATCCATACTTGTTGCAAAGGATAATCTTACATAGCCTGGGGCTCCAAAAGCTGACCCAGGAACTACAGCTAAACTTAATTTTTCTAAACAATAGGTTGAAAATTCAACATCATCTTGAAGACCAATACGTTCAATAAGACCCTGAACCTTTGGAAATGAATAGAAAGCACCACCTGAGCGAGGACACTCGATTCCATCTATTGCATTAAGACTATCAACAAGAAAATTATGACGACGCTCAAATGCCTCAACCATCATAGTAATAAAGGACTGGTCGCCATTAATTGCCTCAAGAGCAGCAGCTTGTGAAATTGAGCTTGGATTAGATGTTGATTGTCCTTGGATTTTTTTCATAGCTTTAATTACGAGTTCAGGACCTGCAGCATAGCCAATTCTCCAACCTGTCATGGCATAAGCTTTAGAAACACCGTTAAGGATTATAATCCTATCTTTAAGCTCTGGACAAGCCATGGCAATGTTTATAAATTCATCATTGCCCCAGCGAATATGCTCATAAATATCATCACTAATAATAAGAACTTGAGGGTGTTTCTTTAGTACCTCCCCAAGGGCTTCAATTTCAGACTTACTGTAAACAGATCCTGTTGGATTGGAAGGGCTATTTAAAACTAAAAGTTTTGATTTAGAATTGATGCTTGCCTCAAGTTGCTGTGGTGTAATTTTAAAATCTTGATCTAATCCAGCCTCAATAAATACAGGTGTTGCATCAGCAAGTATCGCCATATCTGGATATGAAACCCAGTAGGGAGTTGGAATAATTACTTCATCACCTTCATTAAGGATAGCTTGGCAAAGGTTATAAAAGACTTGCTTGCCTCCACAAGAAACCATAACTTCATTAGCTGTGTAATCTAACCCATTCTCTCTTTTAAACTTATCACGTATTGCTTTTTTAAGTTCTGGTGTACCATCTGCCGCTGTATATCTGGTCTCTCCAGCACCAATAGCATGAATTGCTGCTTTCTGGATATTGACTGGCGTATCAAAGTCTGGCTCACCAGATCCCATAGAGATAATTTGAACACCTTGAGATTTTAATTCTTTAGCTTTGTCACTCACAGCCATCGTTGCCGATGGTTTAACTTTTTGGACTCGATTAGATAAGATAGTAGTCATTTACTGAACTCTTTAAATGGTTTAAAATTAAGGGTTTTATTTTAATCAAAAACTGCCAATAATGGCTAGAAAATTTCAACTCAAATCAAATTTTTCACCAAAGGGTGATCAGCCTAAGGCAATTAAAAAACTTCTCGATGGTATACATTCTGGTGAGAAGTTTCAAACGCTTATTGGGGTAACTGGTTCTGGCAAAACATTTACCCTCGCAAATGTTATAGAGCAAAGCCAAAGGCCAAGCCTAATTATGGCTCCTAATAAAACATTGGCTGCCCAACTTTATAGTGAGATGAAGGAATTTTTTCCAGATAATGCAGTTGAGTATTTTGTTTCTTATTATGATTATTATCAACCCGAGGCATATGTCCCTGCTTCAGATACCTTTATTGAAAAAGATGCATCAATAAATGAGCAGATCGAACAGATGCGACTATCAGCTACTAAATCTCTTCTTGAGCGAAAAGATGTAATTATAGTTGCTAGTGTTTCTGCAATTTATGGCCTTGGTGATCCTGAAAGTTACATGAAAATGTTGCTTCATTTAACAGTTGGTGAGATTACAAATCAGAGGGAAATCCTAGCAACCTTATCAAAAATGCAATATTCAAGAAATGATGTCACATTAATTAGAGGTCATTTTAGAGTTAAGGGAGAGGTTATTGATATTTTTCCTGCTGATTCAGAGGAGAGGGCGGTTCGTATAGAGATGTTTGATGATGAGATTGAGAATCTTTATTGGTTTGATCCATTAACTGGTGAAAAGCTCAAGGCACTTCAAAGGATAACTATATATCCAAAGACTCATTACGTTACTCCAAAGTCAACTATCATAAATATTCTTGATGATATTAAAGTTGAACTTGGTATCAGAAAAAAAGAACTTTTATCTCAGAATAAGCTTGTTGAGGATCAAAGACTCTCGCAAAGAGTTGCACAGGATATGGAAATGATGAGAGAGCTTGGATATTGCTCAGGTATTGAGAATTACTCACGTTACCTATCAGGTCGTAAGCCAGGAGAACCACCACCAACTCTCTTTGACTATATGCCAGAAGATGCCCTAATTATTTTAGATGAGTCTCACGTAACAGTAAGCCAGATAGGTGGAATGTACAATGGTGATAGAGCTCGTAAGACTACATTAGTTGATTTTGGTTTTCGTTTACCATCAGCGCTTGACAATCGTCCATTAAGGTTTGAAGAATTTTCAGAGCGTTTAAATCAATGTATTTTGGTTTCTGCAACCCCTGCTAATTTTGAATTAGAGGTTTCTACTGTAATTGCTGAGCAAGTTGTAAGGCCCACAGGACTTCTTGATCCTGGAATAGATATTCGTCCAGTTGAAACCCAGGTTGATAATCTTCTATCTGAAATCCATAAGAGGGTCAAAGTAAAGGAGAGAGTTCTAGTTACAACACTTACCAAGAAAATGTCAGAGCAGTTAAGTGACTACTTGAATGACCATAATGTGAAAGTTCGTTATCTTCACTCAGATATTGATACAGTCGAAAGGGTTGAAATTATTCGTGATCTGCGCCTTGGAATTTTTGATGTCTTGGTAGGAATTAATCTACTTAGAGAGGGCTTGGATATCCCTGAAGTTTCATTAGTTGCAATTCTTGATGCCGATAAAGAGGGTTTTTTAAGATCTGAGCGATCTTTAGTTCAAACTATGGGAAGGGCTGCAAGGCACATTAATGGTAGTGTTATTTTGTACGCAGATAGAATTACAAATTCAATGCAAAGAGCTATGGATGTTACCTCTAGAAGAAGAACTAAGCAGGAGGCTTATAATAAAAAATATGGAATAACGCCTATGGGAGTGGTTAAGCCAATTGTTGATATATTGGATACTGATATCTCTGCGTCTGATCTTTCAGAACTAGATTCAGAGACTATTCAGATTCGACTCTCTCCAGTCCAGCTTTCAAAAGAGCTAAAACGTCTTGAAAAAGAGATGTATAAATTTGCAGAGGATTTAGAGTTTGAGCAAGCAGCAGATATGAGAAATCAAATAAAGCGATTAAGGGACAGTCAGTTCAAATAGTATAATTTTTATTAAACTATATTGTGCCTTCAATTCTTGCTTTGGCTTTATCAATAGCAATATGATACTGAGGGTCCTCTAAGACATTTACCTCGACTAGATGCTTCGCTGTTTTTAAAAGTAACCTACATTCGGGACTGAGATGCATCAAGTGTAATTTCTTACCAGCTTTCTGATAGCGATCAGCAAGCTTATCGATTGCTTCAATAGCAGAATGATCAATTACCCTAGAGTCCCCAAAATCAATATAAACATTCTCTGGATCTTCTTTTGGGTTAAAGATAGCGTGAAAGGTATTGATTGATGCAAAAAATAAAGCCCCATGAAGTTTATAAGTCTTTTTACCTTCTGACTCATTTTCTTCGATGGAGGAAATTTTTCCTGCTGACTCCCATGCATATGAAAGAGCAGACATAATAACTCCTGCAATAACAGCAAGGGCTAAATTATCAGTTAAAACTGTAATAACTGCTACAGAAATACCAACAATAATATCTGGTAATGGTATTTTTCCAAATAAACGAAAAGAACCCCATTCAAATGTACCTATAACAACCATCATCATGACTCCAATAAGGACTGCTACTGGAATCATTTCGATGTACTTCGAAAGGTAAAGTATAAAAAATAGTAGAATAATTGATGCTGTAATTCCTGACAATCTTCCACGACCACCTGATTTGATATTTATTAAGCTCTGACCAACCATTGCGCATCCACCCATACCTCCAAAAAGACCAGTTACCGTATTTGCAACACCTTGTCCAATACATTCACGATTTGGTTGGCCTGTTGTTTCAGTTAGATCATCAATTAAGTTAAGTGTTAAAAGGCTCTCTATAAGCCCAACTAGTGCCATAACAATGGCATATGGAAAAACAATTTTAAGCATTTCTAAGTTCAATGGAACATCAGGAAGATGAAATGGAGGGAAGACTCCTCCAATAGGTGAAATATCTCCAACTGTCCTAGTATCAAGACCTAAAAATAAGACTGCAACTGTTCCAATAACTATTGCCACAAGAGTTGATGGTACTGCTCGAGTAATTTTAGGTAAAAAATGAATAATGGCCATTGTAATTGCAACTATTGCTAGCATAATTACTAAAGGAGTTCCGGTAATCCACTCTCCAGCGACCTTAAATTGTTTTACTTGAGATAGGAATATAACTATCGCTAGGCCATTAACAAAACCTAAAAAAACTGGGTGGGGAACAAGTCGAATAAACTTACCCATCTTCAATAAACCAAAAATAATCTGGATCAAACCAGTTAAGACTACTGCAGCAAATAAGTACTCAACCCCATGGAGTGCAACAAGGGTTCCAATAACCACAGCAATTGCTCCTGTAGCTCCTGAAATCATTCCTGGCCTTCCACCTAGAATTGAAGTAACAATACCAATGGTGAAAGCAGCATAGAGTCCAACCAAAGGATTTAATCCAGCTAGAAGAGCAAATGCAACTGCCTCAGGAACTAATGCTAGTGCAACTGTTAGACCAGACAGGATATCGTTTTTAGCGTTACTAGGAACGCGCTTATGAATTAGCTTGAACATTACTTCCTTTTAGATTGTCTAATAGCTATGCTTTTGAAGAAGGTATAGACGGGGTTGTTGAGGATACATCTAAATTTTGAGCACGATTTCTTAATGCATGATCCATTAGTGTAATTGCAAGCATCGCTTCAGCGATTGGAGTTGCTCTGATACCGACGCACGGGTCATGCCTTCCAGTAGTACTAATTTCCATAGCATTACCTTTTTTATCAATACTATCTGTTGCAAGGCGAATACTTGAAGTTGGTTTTAGTGCTATAGATATTAAAAGGTCTTGACCAGAACTTATCCCTCCGAGGATACCACCAGAATTATTTGAAACAAATCCTTCAGGAGTTATCGGGTCTCTATGGTCTGAACCTTTTTGATCAACAACAGCAAATCCTGCTCCAATTTCAACACCTTTAACTGCATTAATACTAAGCATTGCGTGGGCTATATCTGCATCAAGACGATCAAAAATTGGTTCTCCTAGTCCAGTAATCATATTACTTGCCACTATATTAATTCTTGCACCAATAGAATCACCCGATTTTCTGAGTTTATCCATGTAATCTTCAAGTTCGCTTACTTTAGAGGCATCAGGACAAAAGAAAGGATTATTATGAACTTCATTCCAGTCAAAGTTTTCAAATGTTATTGGCCCTAGCTGGGCTACATATCCATTTATCTCGATACCATATCTTGATTTAAGGTACTTCTTAGCTATTCCACCTGCTGCAACTCGAATTGCTGTTTCTCTCGCAGAAGAGCGACCACCACCACGGTAATCCCTTATTCCATATTTTTGTTGATAAGTGAAATCAGCATGACCGGGACGAAAAGAATTTGCTATATTTGTATAATCCCTTGGTCTTTGGTCCATATTTTCAATTACAAGAGCAATTGGTGTTCCTGTAGTAACGCCTTCAAAGGTTCCCGATACAATTTTAATTGCATCAGATTCCCTTCTTTGAGTAGTGTGTCTAGAACTACCAGGCTTTCTTAGATCAAGATCACCCTGAAGATCAGCTTCTGATAATTCCATTCCTGGAGGACAACCATCAACAATTCCAATAAGTGCGTCACCATGACTCTCACCCGCTGTTGTTAAAGTAAATAATTTTCCAAATGAATTACCAGACATTGTCAATTGATATGCTTAATTAGATGGTCAATATTATACCAGTGGCAGTTTTTATAACGACTAAGATTGTTATTGATGGTTTTTAAGTCAGTTTAAAACTTAAATTTGTTATTTTATAAAGTCGTCATAGTAATAGTAATTAACTCCTGGCTTACTTTTTAATGTAGAAACCATTTTTCTTGCTAAAACTTCAGCATTGATGCTTCGGTATTTTCTTGCAGAGCCAATAAGAATAAGGTCAAGAAATTTTGCAAGCTTCATGAATATTTTTTCAGATGTAGCCCTTTTTCTTCCTCCAGCTCCAGTTAAAAAGCCAGGTCTAAAAATATTTACACTCTCAAATCCAATATTAATAATAGCATCCTCAAGTTCACCTTTAACTCTAAGATAAAAGTTTTTAGAAGAACTATCAGCACCACCAGAAGAAATCAGAGTTAATTTTTTTGCGCCCGACTCAAACGCTTTTTTAGCAATATCAAGAGAATAATCAAAATCAACTCTTCGAAAATTATTTTTATTTCCTGCAATCTTCATAGTGGTTCCAAGGCAAATAAATGCATGATTACATGCTGGTAAAGACCCATCGATAAGAAAGGATTCAAAGTCAATGACAAGCTCTGTAGTTTTAGGGTGAAGACCTGAAATAGGCTTTCTATTTATTGCAATAACGTTATGGTTATCTTCACAAAGCTGATTTAAGATATTGTTACCAACAAGTCCAGAAGATCCTGCAATGATTGAAAGATGCATGTTAATTATTTAAGGTAATAATATCTCAATATTATTAATATCTTTATCCACATTAATCTTCATTTTTTCAAACTTTGGAGCACCCATCCCATTAAATTTATAAAATCCTGCTGGCTCTTTTGGAATGAAAAAGAAAAAGTCTAATTCTCCATTTCCATTTTTATCTTCAAAAGAAGCTAGAGCATATGAACCAGTAGGCTTATTAAAGTTAAATGGTACTTTACAGTCACCACTATTTTCGGGGTTAATAATAACTTCTTGACTATGAGTCATTCCATTGTTAAAGCCTGATTCTTCATAAATAAGGACATGCACCGCATGTTTATTTGAACAGCCTGTTACGGAGCCACTTACAGCATGAAGATGTTCATCAGCTAATGCAGCATTAGAGAATCCTTGGAAGGCAAATAAAGATAATACTAGTAGCTTAAAATTGTGTTTAAAAATATTCATATAGATATTATATAAAAAAAATAAATATAGATTTTAGTTCTTTTTAATAGTTGTTTCTATAAATTTTAATCACTTTCTTAATTTTATGAATTTATAATCAATTTGGTATAATTAACATCTCTAAAAAAAAATATTTTTTTAATAATTACGAAAAATAAATATGACAAAAGCATACAATTTTAGTGCTGGTCCCGCTATGCTTCCAAGCGAAGTCCTTAAAAAAATTAATGAGGAGCTTTTAGAATATAGAGGAGCTAAAGCCTCAATAATGGAAATCTCACATCGTGGTGAGGATTTTATGGAGGTTGCTAGAAAGTCAGAACAGGATTTGAGGGACTTACTTAGTATTCCAAATAACTATAAAGTTTTATTTCTTCAAGGTGGAGCTTCAGCTCAATTTTCAATGGTTCCTATTAACCTTCTTAGAGGAAGAAATATTGCAAATTATGTCAATACTGGACTTTGGTCAGAGAAGGCAATTAGTGAGGCAAGTCGTTACTGTGATGTAAATATTTGTTCAGATAGTTCAAATAATAACTTTACTGATATTGAGGATTTTGAAAAATGGAATATTAATGAAGATGCAGCTTATCTTCATTATGTTTCTAATGAAACTATAGCTGGTTTAGAATTTGATTATATTCCTGAAGTTAAGATGCCATTGGCGGCTGACATGTCTTCAACGATTCTTTCTCGTGAAATTGACGTAACAAAATTTGGAGTTATTTATGCGGGGGCACAAAAAAATATTGGACCGTCAGGACTAACTATTGTTATTGTTCGAGAGGATTTATTGGGACAAGTAGTTAATGGTCAGCCAAAACTTTTTGATTACTCTACACAGGCTAATAATGAATCAATGTTTAATACTCCAACAACCTTCTCGTGGTATGCGGCAGGCTGCGTATTTGAGTGGCTTAAGGAGCAGGGTGGTTTAAATGTAATACAAAAAATTAATGAAGAAAAAGCAAAAACACTTTATGCTGCAATTGATAATAGTGATTTTTATTTAAATAAGGTATCCATTAGATATCGCTCATTAATGAATGTTCCATTTTTTTTAGCGGATGAAAATCTCAATACCTTATTTTTAGAAAAATCAAAAGAAGCTGATTTGTTGGCATTAAAAGGGCACCGTAGTGTTGGTGGTATGAGAGCTAGCATATATAATGCAATGCCAAAAGAGGGTGTCAATGCTTTGGTTACTTTTATGAAAGATTTTGAAAAGAAATTTGCATAATGTGGCGCCCTGGGCAGGATTTGAACCTACGACCCCTCGCTTAGGAGGCGAGTGCTCTATCCAGCTGAGCTACCAAGGCAAGTGTTATATTATTGCCAGTTATGATTGTTAATTCAATGAAAAAATATTAAAAAAGTATATAATTCACATTATAGGGGCTAAATATTACTGGAGTAAAGTTATGAGAAAAATTTTAAAAAGTTTAATAATTATGTCATTTATATTAGCATCTCAGCTTACTTTTGCAGGAAGTTTTGTCGATTCAGCAACCGTAACTTCTGTTGAAAAGGTCTTTAAACAATATAGAGTTGATGAGCCATATCAAGAATGCTATATTAAAGAATCCGTTCAAAGTGGTGATGGAAGTGCAACAAATGAATTAATGGGCGCTGTCCTTGGAGGTGCTATTGGAAATAAACTTGGTGATGGTGA
This sequence comes from Candidatus Thioglobus sp. NP1, assembly GCF_003326015.1. Classification (NCBI taxonomy): domain Bacteria; kingdom Pseudomonadati; phylum Pseudomonadota; class Gammaproteobacteria; family Pseudothioglobaceae (SeqCode); genus Candidatus Thioglobus; species Candidatus Thioglobus sp. NP1. The sequence goes on along the minus strand of NZ_CP023860.1, from coordinate 1,326,811 downwards.
TGGTAAAGATGCTATGACAATATTTGGTGCATTTTTAGGAGCATCACTAGCAAATGATGCTGAAAAAGCTAATGGAACAGGAGCTGTTGTTAGTCAAGAAGTATGTGAAAATAAAGTTAGGCAAGTTATTGAAAAAAGACTGAGCCATTATAGAGTTACTGTTGATTATGATGGACGTGAGGTTTCCTTCTCTAGTAAGAAAAGACCTTATGATGACGTTATCAAAATTGAAGTATCGATAGAAGGTCTTTAATGTATATGTAGTATTGACCTCTATGGGTTCTTTCTTTTTAATAATATTAATAGCTGTAATAATAATTGCAGCTATTTTTTTTTATGTGTCTTCAATAATAGCAACCCCACCAAAAGATAGGGCTATAGATTTTATAGAATCAGACCGTTTAAAAAAAGGACGAGTTATTGCTTGTATTGGAGATTCTTTAACTCATGGCAATATTGGTGAATGTTGGGTTGACAGCCTACGACAAGAGTATCCAAATGATAAATTCCTTAATGAAGGTATTAATGGTGATGTTGTATGGCAAGTTCATCAAAGATTGGATTCAATATTAGCCTGTAAACCTGATGTTGTAACCATAATGATTGGCACAAATGATGCATTGGCATCGCTTGATAAAAATTCAGGAGAGCGTTATAAAAAAAATAGTCAGTTACCCGAAATCCCTACTTTAGAAAGATTTAAAGAGCTATTACCAGAATTAATAGATCGCCTTAAAAATGTTCCTAAACTTGCAATTTGTACTCTTCCTCCAATTGGTGAATATAAAGATTCAGTAAACAATAACCATATAAAAAATTTTAATGAATTCATAGAGCTCACTGCAATTAAAAAGAATATTACTCTTCTACCTATCTCAGATTTAATTTGGTCTGAATTAGCAAATAGAGACTATCCATTAAAAAATGACTTTAACCCAAAAACTATAACAATACTTCGTCGAATATTTGGAGGTATATATCATCATTACGTCTTTAAGAGGTCATGGGATAAAATTTCTAAGTCCAATGGGCAATGGATATTATTTGATCAAATACATTTGAATGAGCGGGGTGCTAAAGTAGTTTTTAAAAAAGTTAAAGAGTTTATTTCTTCAGATTAATTCTTGGCTAATACTCTCAAGTATAATTTTATTTATACATTTTTTTATAAGTTAAGATGAAAGATATAAATATTGAAGACCGTTTAATTTTTGCTCTAGATGTGCCAGAGGTTTCAAAAGCTAAGGAAATAGTAGTTGAACTTGATGATAGTATTAATTTCTATAAGATTGGTATGGAGCTTTTAATGACTGGTCAGTACTTTGAGTTATTAGATTGGTTAGTAGCAAAAGATAAAAAGGTTTTTGTTGATTTGAAATTTTTTGATGTACCTGAGACTGTTGGGAGAACAATTGCAAGACTAAGTGAGTATGGTGCAACTTTTGCAACTATTCATGGTAATCAAGCTTTAATGGAAAAAGCTGCTGAAAATAAAAATAATTTAAAAATACTTGCTGTTACAGCGCTTACAAGTCTTGATAGAGGGGATTTGGATGATCTAGGCTTTAAGTGTAATGTGAAAGATTTAGTTATATCAAGGGCCAAAAGGGCTTTTGAGGCTGGCTGTGATGGAATAGTTTCATCGGGTCTTGAAGTGCCCTATATTAGAGAATATGTTGATAATAAATTAATTGCAGTTACTCCAGGAATAAGACCAGTAGCTAATGATGATGACCAAAAACGAGTTGTTGATGTTTCAACTGCTTTTAAAAGTGGGTCTGACTATATAGTTGTTGGAAGGCCAATTAAAAATGCTGAAAATAGATATCAAGCTGCATCAAATATTCAAAAAATCATCAAATCTACTTTCGAAGCAGTATAATTTTCCATAGCAGTCGCGTAACTCAGTTGGTTAGAGTGCCACCTCGACAAGGTGGAAGTCGTCAGTTCAAATCTGACCGTGACTACCACTTTATTTTAATTTAAAGAGTAAAAAAATGAAAAAAATCATTATTATCTTATTTCTATCTATTGGTTTAATTGGTTGTTCTGCAATAGATTATTCTGAACTTTCTATGCCTAAAAATCCTATCGATACTGAAGTAGAAAGGATTTTTGCTTTAAACCTATCTCATGATGATAGTATTATTGAGGCTCAAAAAAACTATAATCCTGATTTAGTTGCATCAGTAGTTAAAATTCTCAACAAGAAAAAAGAGAAGATTGATGCTGATTTATTAGAGGCTGGACTGACAGCTGAGTATGCTGAAAAAATCCAAATATCAGATAATAAATTAAAGTTTGTTGCTTCTAAAATATCGGATACTCAGAATAGAAGTATGATCGGTGATCCTGATACATTTGATTATTTTTTAATTGGTATTAAAGATAATAATGATAGTTCTACAAATCATATTGTTAATTTATCTATTACATATAAATCAGAGGAAAAGAGAAGCTATTCTTCAGCAAGCTTTTGTGATAAGTGGAATACTTGTGACGATGAAAACTCAGTTAATATTAATTTAATTTCATCTAATGCTTCTGGCTGTTCGTCTACTTATTGTGATTATAATGAGGTAGTTGAGTTAGATTTAACTGATGAATTCTTAAGAAAAAATATGGAAAAAGACTTATCAATAAAGTTTAATTCTCTTGCATCAAAATCTAATAAAATTTCTTTTCCCTCAGCCTATATTAAAGGATATCTAAAAATTGTGAACTAAATTATTGAATGTATTTTTGATAATTACCTTTTGAATCTGTCTATTCTTCACTCATTCAACACCTTATATTCGTTTATAAGGTGTAGAATCCATTTTTTTTAAATATTTAAGGATTATCCAGTGATTTTAGAAATTTTTTTTGCTGCAGGTTGTTTTTGGGGTGTCGAAAAAAACTTTGAAAGTTTTGATGGCGTTATAGATGTTGTCTCTGGTTATTCAGGTGGTAATTATGAGAACCCAACATATCAAGATGTTCTTAATAATAGGAGAAATGGACAAGGCGAAACCTTTCTATCTATTCTCAAAAACATAGGTATGTCAGATGAGGAAAAAGAAAATAGTAATACTCTAATTAATCATACTGAGACTGTAAAAGTTGTTTATGACTCTAGTAAAGTCTCTACAGAGACTTTAATAAAAAATTTCTGGGAGATTCATGACCCAACTCAGATGAATCGCCAAGGCAATGATGTTGGTAATAATTATCGCTCTGCTATTTATTGGACAACTGATAAACAAAAAGAAATAGCTATTAAAACTGGACAAGAGTTTCAAAAGCTATTAAGTGAAAAAGGATATGGGCAGATCGTTACAGAAATGTCTGCTTTAGAAAAATTTTGGCCTGCAGAGGATTATCACCAAGATTATTTACGTTTTAATCCAAATGGCTATTGTCCTGACCATTCTACTGGTGTTGCTTTTCTTACACAAAATTCAATTGAGAGTCCCTTAGATAAGATAACTCCACTTGGGGGCAAGGAGATTATAGTTATTGGTCCTGAAATTGAAGGTACTTGTTTATTTTGTATTGAGTTTGAGAAAAAAGTAACGTCAAAGTATGCAGGAACCATTCCACTAAGATCTACGCCAGCATCTGCGCTAAGTGGTTTTGAAATAGAAACACCAACATGGGCTACTCCTACAATTTTTCTTATTGAAGATGGTAAGGAGGTTTGGGCTCATCAGGGCATAATGTCGTCAGAAGATTTTTATAAAGCACTTGGTGATTTTAAATTAGGTATTGGCTCTGAAGCTCATAATGTTGCATTTAATGATGGAACGGATAAAAGATTTTGTGTCCAATATAAGATTTTTAAAGATACTCCAGAAGGTATTTTTGTAGATAAGTTATCTGGAAGGCCGCTCTTTGATACGGCTGATCGATTTGACTCTAAGTCAGGCTGGCTTTCTTTTACAAGACCAGTAGATAATGAAGTGTATGAGCTAATAGATAAAAGTTATGGAATGGTTCGTACTGAAATAAGATCTGTCAGTTCTGATATCCATCTTGGTCATGTTTTTAATGATGGTCCAGACGGAATGCCAAGATATTGTATCAATGCAACAGTACTTGAATTTGTTCCAAGGGATGATGTATAAACACTGAAATAAACTGTAAAATCTTATTGGATTATTAAATTAACATTTACATAATGAAATACTTATTAATATTTACCATTTTTATTTCTATCTCTTCGCCAGTTTTTTCAGATACTAGTTTGTACGATAGAGGCCGTGCTTTTTTTTATGGTGATGGTGTGGAGCAAGACTATAAAAAGGCCCTTTTTGCATTTAGACAAGGCTCAAAATCTGGTGATCTTGATTCTATGACAGCCTTAGGTATTATGTATATTGTTGGAATTGGTGTCGAAAATGATAATTCAAAAGGACTTGAATATTTAAATAAAGCTGCAAACTTATCACATCCAAAAGCTCAGTATTATCTTGGTGCAATGTATTATTTAGGAATTGGGGTAACAACGGATTATGATAAAGCATTTGGTTGGATTAGTTTAGCTGCAAATCAGGACTATCTTTTTGCTCAACACAATCTTGCTGAAATGTATGAAACTGGGAAGGGTGCTTCACAAGACTATAATAAAGCCTATGAATATTATATTACGGCTGCTAGAAGGGGTTATTTAGAATCTCAAATTAAGGTTGCTGAAATGTATAAAGAGGGAATTGGGACTGAGAAAGATCTTGGTAAAAGTGCCTACTGGTTGAAGCAAATTGCAGAATCTAAGGATTCTAGTCAATAGGTTATATCTTAATTTACCATCATCACAAAGGATAAAAATAAATACTTTGATGAATCAAAAAACTACAGAAAAAGATTTTGATATTATAATTATCGGTGCTGGTCCTGCAGGCCTTAGTTTTGCATGCTCTCTAGCTAATCAGAACCTAAAAACTCTTATTGTTGAAAAGTCTCCTATTTCGACAATTAATAATCCTAAGGCGGATGGAAGAGAGACTGCTTTGACTCATAATTCATTAAAGATTCTTAAAAAAATGGGTGTTTGGGATTTAATAGATGCATCCAAAGTAAGTCCTCTGAAACAGGCAAAGGTTTTTGATGGAGATTCTGAGTCTTTATTAAATTTTGATACTAAAAAATCTAAAATCGACGCTCTAGGCTATCTTGTTCCAAATAATTTAATAAGATTAGCATTATTTCAAAAAGCTTCAAAATTAGAAAATCTTACCTTTATTAATGACCTTTCAGTTGATGATATCAATACGAATATAAGTGAGTCAAGCATTACTCTTTCTGATGGTCAAATCATAAATTCAAAGCTAATTGTTGCAGCAGATAGCCGCTTTTCTGAAATTAGAAGAAAGATGGGTATTCCCTCAATGATGAAGGACTTTTCTAAGGTAATGATAATTACAAGGGTGTCCCATGAGAAACCACACGATCATACTGCTTTAGAATGTTTTAATTATGGACATACTTTAGCTCTATTACCTCTTAATGGTGACATTTCTTCAGTAGTTCTAACGGTTCCAACAGATCAGGCGGATGAAATGCTTGAAATGGATGAAGAAAAATTTTGTGAGATGACAAGTGATGGTTTTGGTGGAAAACTAGGTCAAATGAAACAAATTGGACAACGATTCTCTTACCCTTTGGTTGGTGTATATGCTCAGAAGTTCATATCAACAAGATTTGCACTTATTGGAGATGCAGCTGTTGGAATGCATCCAGTAACTGCCCATGGTTTTAATTTAGGCCTCAGAGGGCAAGATATTCTTTCAAATTCAATTATTAAGGCCATTAAGACTGGTAATGATATAGGTTCAAGTATTGTTTTAAAGGAGTTTGAAAATAAGCAGATACATCTTTCAAGAATTATGTATTTTGGCACTAATGGTGTTGTTTCCTTGTTTACAAATGATGCTGCTGCCTCTAAGCAAATTAGAAGACTGGTCTTGAAGTTTGCAAATCGCTTTCCTCCAGTTAAGTCTTTAATAACAAAACATCTTACCGAATCTAAAAAAAGCAATTTAATTCCTTTCTAATGGAGATTAGTTATGAATGGTGATTTAAGTAATCTAAGGAAAGAGTACCTAAAGAGTGGTATTGATAAAGATGAGCTTGATATTGATCCAATTAAGCAGTTTTCTATATGGTTTGATCAGGCGATGCAAGCTGGACTAATTGAGCCAAGTGCAATGAGTCTTGCAACAGCTGACAATGAAATAGGTATCCGTACAGTTCTCCTTAAGTTTTTTGATGAGAAAGGCTTTGTTTTTTTTACAAACTATGATTCAAAGAAGTCTATACAAATTGAAAAGAGACAGCAAGGTGCAATTCTTTTTCCTTGGTTAGCACTTGAAAGGCAAGTAAGAATTATAGGTAATATTGAAAAAATTACAAAGAATGAATCTTTAAAGTATTTTCAATCAAGGCCAAGAGACTCACAAATAGGTGCCTGGGCATCCAAGCAATCCTCAAAAATTGATTCTAGAGATGTCTTGGTTGATCAGTTTGCCTCAATGAAAAAAAAGTTTGAGAATAAAGATATTCCATTGCCAGATTTTTGGGGTGGTTATAGGCTGGTACCAAATTCTATTGAATTTTGGCAAGGAAGAGAAAACCGACTTCATGACCGTATCATTTATGAAAGAGAAAATGACGGATGGAATACTAGTCGACTTTCGCCCTAATTAATTTAATTACCTCTTTAGTATCTGGAGTTTTGCTATGCCAGAAGGTAAATGAGCTAGCAGCCTGCTCTACTAACATTCCCAGACCATCACTCACTTTTGAGGCAGAATTTTCTTTTGCCCACTTCATAAAAGGCGTTTCAACACCATACATCAAGTCATAACAAAATGCACCTTGAGCAACGCCACCAGTAATTTCAGGCATTTTTCCATCAAGTGAGGCACTTGTAGCATTAATAACAATGTCAACTGACTTGGCTTTAATTTGATTAAGTCCAAAGCCGCAAACTTTTCCATATTTAGAAAATTTTTGGGATAACTTTAAGGATTTTTCTTTTGTTCGATTTGCAAGTAATATCTTCTCAGGATTACAATCTAGAATTGGCTTCAATATTCCTTGCGTTGCTCCACCAGCTCCAATAATTAAAACTTCTTTACCTTCAAAAGATTGTTGTAGATTATTTTTAAAATCATTAACTAGTCCAATTCCATCAGTATTGTCACCAATAATTTCATTTCTTTCAACTTTAATGGTATTTACAGCACCTGCTACCTCAGCGTTTAAAGTTAGCTTAGAACAAAATTCATAGGCATTTACTTTATAAGGCAAGGTAATATTAAATCCTAAGCCACCTGATACAATAAAGTCCATAGAATCTTTAGCAAAACCACCAAGTGGTGATAGAATTTTTTCATAAGAAATAGATAGCCCAAACTGCTCAGCAAATTGGGCATGAATCATGGGCGATAAGCTATGATGAACTGGATTTCCAATCACGGCATATTTCTTCATAAAGACATAAGAATTTTATTCATCCAATTTTTTAGTAGTTTTTTCTAAGTTTTTATTAACAGCTTTTTTTGCTGGTTTACGTGCAGTTTTCTTAGCTGGCTTTGGAATAACATTCTCAGGAGTCTTAGTCACAACATTCTCAGGAGTCTTAGTCACAACATTCTCAGGAGTCTTAGTCACAACATTCTCAGGAGTCTTAGTCACAACATTCTCAGGAGTTTTAGTCACAACATTCTCAGGAGTCTTAGTCACAACATTCTCAGGAGTCTTAGTCACAACATTCTCAGGAGTCTTAGTCACAACATTCTCAGGAGTTTTAGTCACAACATTCTCATTAGCATTAGTTATATTAGATACATTTTTTTTATGTTGAGAATTAGGATTACTTTTTAGATTCTTATTCCTATTTTGATTGTTAGTATTTTTTGAATTATCACTAATATTTGTGTTTTCTTGAGCAGCTTGATTCCGATTCTGATTACGGTTACGATTCCGATTCTGATTACGGTTACGATTCTGATTCTGGTTCCTATTTTGAGGCCTAGTATTCCTAGCAGGTGTCGATGATTTCTTTTCAGAAGAAAAAATATCAGATAATTTAGTCATAAATGAAACTTTCTTTTCTGGCATTTTAGTAGTAGGGTGATTTACTGAAATTGCCGGAAGGTCTGGTTTATCAATATAGTTAATTTCATTAGGATTTTCTTGTGGTTTCGATACACCCTGGAAGCTCTTATGATGGGATCTCTTGTCACCTTTTTGTTTATTTATAGTGAAATGAGGAAAATGCATATATTGATTTGGGAGAAGAGTTATCTTAAGGTCATTCTTTTGCTCCATTTCAATTATATTTTGTCTTTTTTCATTAAGAAGATAGGTAATAACCTCAACACTTGATTGTATTGTAACGTCGCCTCCATTTTTTGAGGAATTAAGAGAATCTTCAAGCTGACGAATGATTCTTAATGATAAAGAAGGGATGGTTGGATTTGTTCCACTTCCATTACAAACTGAACAAGTTTTTCCAGTTGATTCTGCTACCGAGTTCATTAAGCGTTGTCTGGATAGTTCCAATAAACCAAATCTTGATATTGTTCCTATTTGAACTCGAGCTCTATCATTAGCAGTAGCTTTTTCCATTAACTTTTCAATTGATTTTCTATTTGATTCTGATGCCATATCAATAAAATCAATAACCACTAGACCACCGATATCTCTTAACTGAAGTTGTAATGCAATTTCTTCTGCCGCATCAAGGTTTGCTTTATGAGCTGTATCCTCAATGCTTGTTCCTCTTGTTGCCCGTGCAGAGTTAATATCAATGGCAGTTAATGCCTCTGTAGCATCAAAAACAATTGTTGCACCAGACTTCAATGAGACTTCTCGATCAAAAACACTTTTAACTTGAGATTCAACACCCATATGAGCAAAAAGAGAGTGTTCAGTAACATCAAAGAATTTAATCTTATCTAGATAGTGAGGCATTACAAAGCTTATAAAGTCTCTTGCTTTTTGATAAGTTTCTAAATCATCGATAATAACACTATCGGTATCCTCTCTAAGATAATCACGAAGTGCTCTAACTGTAATATCACTCTCTTGATAAATTAGGAAGGGACCATCCTGGCTCTTGGTGGCAGTCTTAATTGATTTCCATAATTGAGTTAAATGATCAACTTCCCATTGCAATTCAGTAACACCTCTTCCAGCACCTTCTGTACGGATAATCAATCCAGAATGTTTTGGCACTGTAAGTTTTGGTAGAAGATTTTTTAAGTCTTGACGTTCAGTAGCATTAATTTGTCTTGAAATACCTGAACTTTTAGGATTATTTGGCGTAAGAATCATGTAAGCTCCAGCTAAATTTATATAAGTACTTAATGCGGCTCCTTTATTGCCCCGTTCTTCCTTTTCAACTTGAATAATTATTTCCTGCCCTTCTTTAAGGACATCACTAATTGCTAGCTTCTCTCCCTTTGGTTTTACACCATCTGAAAAAAATGGAGAGATCTCCTTGAAAGGCAAAAAACCATGCTTATCCTTACCATAATCGACAAAAGCCGCTTCAAGGGATTGCTCAACACGAGAAATCTTTGCTTTATAAATATTGCCTTTAGTCTTTCTATTTAGGCTTGTTTCTATATTAAGATCAGTAAGCTTTTGGCTCCTGACGATTGCCACCCGGATCTCTTCCTTGTGGATAGCATTTATGAGAATGTGATTCATTATGAAGTCCTATAATATCTGGACTATTGAGAACATACAAAGCCTCAACACTTAAGTGCTGGATTCGAATATAAGTTTGATTGTTAAAATTCATCAATTACTAAAATATGGTTTTGTACAAGGCATCAATAAGCCCATAAAAAAATACCTTAATTACAATATTTCTTTTTTTCTATATGTTGAAACTATTGTAAAAAAAATTCTTGTTTGTCGAAAATAAATATCAACAAATGAATTATACCATGTTTAGATAAATTTAAGTTTCTTACTGAGCTAGAGTTCGACCTCCATCTACATTTATAGTTTGACCTGTTATGTAGTTAGCATTGGCTAAAAAAAGAACAGTATCTGCTATATCTTTTGGAGAGCCTTGACTATTAAGAGGAATTTTTTTAAGCATTAAATTTTTATCATCATCAGTCAGTTGTGCATCCTGCTCAGGCCACAAAATTGATCCTGGTGAAACACCATTTACTCGAATACTTGGAGCAAGCTCTTTAGCAAGAGTCTGAGTAAGCATTTTAAGACCAGCTTTAGAAATATTATAGATGGCATGTTTTTCTAGCGGGCGCTCAGCATGAATATCTATTATATTAATAATAGATCCATTTTGAGAAGATAGTTTTTCACTTAGCCCCTTTGCCAGAAAGAAAGGCGCCTTTAGATTAACATTTAATATGCTATCCCAGTGTTCTGGGCTACTTTCACCAATAGAATTTGGATAAAAGACTGATGCATTATTGACTAATAAATCTAGAGAGTCTATTGAATCATTAATCATATCAATTGATGCAATATTTGAAAGGTCACAAACAATAACCTTTGCTGAGTTTTCTCTCAAATTATTGAGGTCATTGCAAAGTTGATCTGCTATTTCTTTAGAGTTGTTACAATGAATAATTACTTGATAATTATTTTTGTGAAGCACTCTGATTATTTCAGCACCAATTCGAGCAGAGCTGCCTGTAACTAATGCAGTTTTTATATCTTTATTCATAATTAATTAAGGGTTAGTAAGTAAATTTTGTTTTTTAGCAAATAAAGACAATGACAGTATAAAATAATTTTCAATATGAGCTTACAAGATATTATATCTAAATCCATAACTGAAAATGCAAAGCCCATCGGCTTTGACGTATTTATGAACTTTGCTTTGTATCATTCAAAGTTTGGCTATTATCGTTCAAATAAAAGCATAATTGGTAAGCAGGGAGACTTTATTACGGCACCTGAAATATCTGACTTATTTGGATATTCAATAGCCAGACAATGTAAACAAATTCTCAATGAAGGAGATATATTAGAATTTGGAGCAGGGAGTGGTGTTTTATCTTCTCAAATTTTATTTGAATTAGCAAGGTTGGATTGTGTACCCAATAAATATTTTATTATTGAGTTAAGTGCAAGGCTAAAAATAATCCAGAGAGATACTATCAAGAAAGTATTGCCAGAGCTCATTGATCGAGTTGAATGGCTAAGTGAACTTCCAAAAGATTTTACCGGTGTTGTTATTGCTAATGAGGTTCTTGATGCTATGCCTGCAAAAAGAGTAAGGTTTTCTAATGGCAAATTTAATGAACTTGGGGTTGGTTTCAATAAAGATGGTTTTTATTGGAGGGGTTTTGATGTGCCTTTTGCAAACGATTCAGTCAGATTACCTCATGATGTTGAAGAGGGGTACACAACAGAAGTAAATTTACATGCCATGGCATGGATTAAATCATTATGTGATTCAATTAAAGAGGGGACAATTTTACTTATTGATTATGGAATGGATCGTAGTGAATATTTTCACTCGCAACGAAATGATGGTACCTTAAAGTGTTTTTACAAACATAAGGCTGGCAATGATCCTTTTTGCAATATTGGTATTCAAGATATTACAACCTCAGTTAACTTTTCCGACATTGCAGACTCTGCAATTAAATCAGGTTTTGAGGTTTCAGGATACTGCACTCAAGCAATGTTTTTAATATCTTTAGGAATTGAAAAGTATCTTTTAAATGAAAAAGATACTAATATTAGAATTGACCTTGCACAGCAGATCAAGCAACTAATCCTGCCAAATGAAATGGGTGAGATTTTTAAAGTGATGGCATTATCTAAGAAACAAGCAGTAAAATTAGACGGTTTTAAAGAGCAAGACCTTACTAAAAAACTTTAATAAATGGATATTACTCAGACAATTACCCTAGCATTAATTCAAGGCTTGACAGAATTTCTTCCTATATCTTCTTCTGCTCATTTAGTTATTCTTCCAAAGTTCTTAGATTGGCCTGATCAGGGACTTGCATTTGATGTCGTTCTGCATTTTGCAACATTGTGTGCAATTATTTTCTACTATAGAACGACTTTAGTTGTTATTTCTAAAGATTTTTTTAGTTCTATAGTTAATAGGAGATTAGAGGGAGAGGCAATGCTTGCCTGGGCAATCTTATTAGGTACTATCCCCGTTGGGCTAACTGGAATTTTATTTGAAGATTATATTGTTTCAAATTTTAGGAGCTATCATGTGGTAGCATTTGCAACGATTTTTTTTGGAATATTACTTGGTTTCTCAGATTGGATTCAAAAAACTATTGGAAAAAGTAGAGATTTTATTCGTGGTTCGGATATTCTAATAATTGGCTGTTTTCAAGCCTTGGCTTTAATACCAGGAGTCTCACGATCGGGAATAACTATTACGGCTGCTTTATTTATTGGCTTATCAAGAGCTTTGTCAATTAAATATGCATTTTTATTGTCAATTCCAGTAATTACACTCGCAACTCTATTAAAAACTTTTGAATTATCAACTGTGGCCAGTCAGGTTGATTGGACACTGCTATTAATGGGTTTTATAATCGCATTTATTGCTGCATACACAACAATAGTATTTTTTATTCGTTTAGTTGAAAGAATTGGCTTTATGCCATTTGTTATTTATAGAATTTTATTAGGAGCATTACTATTTCTACTTTAAAGCCAAAACCAATTTATCGCAAAAATTATACAGCTAGCTCGCATCTTATAAAAACTACTAAGCTCAGCTTTGATCTTAAAGAGGATGAAACTATTGTCACTTCTCAAATTTCTTTTTATAAAAATCCTAATTCTGAGGAATTAGTAAAGGAGCTTTTTTTAAATGGAGAAGCTTTAGAGCTAATATCTATTGAAGTTGATGGTAAGAATGCCAATTATGAACTCTTGAATAATGGTTTGTCACTTTTAAATCCACCAGATGCATTTATATTAGATGTTAAGGTTCGAATTCATCCTGAGAGTAAAACTGATCTGAATGGCCTTTATCAGTCCAGTGGAAATTTTTGTACACAATGCGAGGCAATGGGTTTTAGAGAAATAACTTACTTCTTAGATAGACCAGATGTTCTAAGTGTTTTTACTACTACAATAAATGCAAATAGGGATAACTACCCAGTACTCCTTAGTAATGGAAATTTAGTTAGTGAATCAGCTACTCAGGCTATTTGGCATGATCCTACTCCAAAGCCATGCTATTTATTTGCGCTAGTTGCCGGTAAATTAGATTATCTGCAAGACAGCTTTATGACTTCAACAGGAAGAGAGGTTGATTTAAGAATTTATGTTGAGCCGCATAACATGCATAAAACTGCTTTTGCAATGGAGTCTCTTATAAAGGCTTTTAAATGGGACGAGCAGAGGTTCAATTTGAGTTATGATTTGGATATATATATGATTGTTGCGGTTGATGATTTCAATATGGGTGCAATGGAGAATAAAGGTTTAAATATTTTTAATTCTGATTGTGTCCTTGCTAATCAAGAAACATCTACAGATTCTAGCTTTATTCGAATTGAATCAATTATTGCTCATGAGTATTTTCATAATTGGACTGGAAATAGAGTCACTTGTCGGGATTGGTTTCAGTTGAGTCTAAAAGAGGGATTGACTGTTTTTAGAGATCAAGAGTTTTCTTCTGATTTGCGTTCAAGAGCTATTCAAAGAATTACAGATGTTAATCAATTAAAGACCAGACAATTTGCTGAAGATGCTGGCCCTATGGCTCATCCAGTTCGACCAGAATCTTATATTGCAATGGATAATTTCTATACATCGACTGTTTATGAGAAAGGTGCAGAAGTTATTCGTATGATTCATACCATTCTTGGTGAAGAGGGTTTTCAAAAAGGTATGGGGCTGTATTTTGATAGGCATGATGGCGATGCAGTTACTATTGATGATTTTGTAGCAAGCATGGCAGATGCAAATAATTATAACTTTGAAAATTTTATGCCCTGGTATAGTAAATCTGGAACACCTGAAGTGAGTATTGAAGATGAGTATGACTCAAGTCAAAATATTTATCGTGCAACATTTACCCAAAAAAATCAAACAGAACCTTTTGTAATTCCAAATAATTTTGGCTTATTGAGTGCCGATGGTATAGAGCTTGATTCAGGAATGATTCTAGTTGATGAACTTGTTAAAACTTTTGAATTTAAAAATATCAAAGCAAAACCAATAGCCTCATGGTTTAGGGGTTTTTCAGCGCCTGTTAAATTTAACTCTAATCTTTCAATAAGTGATAGGATTTATCTTGCATCTGGTGATAGTGATCCATTTAATCGGTGGGATAATGTTCAAAGTCTCTGGTTGGAATATATATTAAATTCTGAGCACGTTGAAGAGCAAAAACTCTTTGAAATGATCAAAAATATTTTTAATAAAGACTCTGACTTTGCCTTACTTTCTGAAATGATAAGCCTTCCCTCTGAGCAAATTATTCATCAGCATGTTGGAAGAATTAATGTTAAGCAGGTCCACTTGCAGAGAGAGACCTCTATTCTTTCAATAAGTAAGGCATTAAAAGAGCTTTTTTATGATACTTTCCAAAAATTAAATTATAAAAAAGATTATGATTTATCTTCCGCTTCTGTTGGTGAGCGAGCATTGAAAAATAAATGTTTAAGTTTTTTGGTCAAGCTTGGTGAATATGAATTAGCCTTCAAGCAATATAATAATGCTGACAATATGACTGATCAATTTAGTGCTTTTCAATGCCTTTTAGACTCTTCAAGTCCATATAAAGAGGAAGTAATTGAAAGGTTCTATAGTCAACATAAAAAAGATGCTCAGGTAATGGACAAATGGTTCAGCGCTCAAAGTATTTCTTCCAGTACTTCTGTTGCAGATATTAGAAAACTAATGAAGCACAACTTATTTAAGATGACAAACCCAAATCGAATTAGATCTGTAATGGGCTCTTTCACTCAGAATAGCATTCAGTTCCACTGTAAAGAAGGATACCAGTTAGCTACTGAAGTTATACTAGAGCTCGATTCATTAAATCCTCAAATTGCAGCAAGGTTTGCAGGAATTTATAATCATTGGAGGCGCTTTATAGATGATTACTCTTCACTTCAAGAGGATCAATTAAAGTTAATTCTTGATTCACATAAGTTAACAGATGATGTTTATGAAATTGTTAATACTGCCCTTAAAGGAAATAGCTAGTGTCATACCTTAAAGCCAAACATCTTTCAGAGCTCTTAATTTCTAAAAGTTTAACGATTGCTGTTGCAGAGTCTTGCACTGGGGGAGCACTATCAAGCTCACTTACTTCGATTTCAGGAGCTTCAAGTTATTTTAATTGTGGCTTTATAACTTATAGTAATAACTCAAAAGTTCAAATGCTAGGGGTCAATATGCAAGCTATTGAAACCTTTGGAGCTGTCAGTGAAAAAGTTGCTCGTGAAATGGTTATTGGTGCGGGAGAAAAATCACAAAGTAATTTAGCAGTATCAATAACTGGTATTGCAGGACCTTCTGGTGGAACTCCTGAAAAACCTGTAGGAATGGTTTGTTTTGGTTTTTTTCTAAACGGTGACAGTACTTCAACTACGCAATTTTTTAAAGGATCAAGATCTGAAATAGTGTCTGAAAGTATTTCGTTTGCTTTAGAAGGTTTGACCTCGATGGTGTCATGAATTCTTCAGTTGTATCAATAGCTCCAATGATGGATTGGACAGATAAACATTGTCGATATTTCTATCGCCTTTTAAGTAAAGATGTTCATCTTTATACTGAAATGATTACCTCTAATGCAATATTAAGAGGTGATAAAAACCGTTTATTAGATTTTAATGCCAGTGAAAATCCACTTACACTTCAGCTTGGGGGAAGTGATCCAAAAGAAATGGCAGAATGTGCTTTAGTTGCCAAAGAGTGGGGCTATGATGAGGTCAATATAAATGTTGGTTGTCCATCTGATAGGGTTCAATCAGGAAGTTTTGGAGCTTGTTTAATGAAAAAACCTGATCTTGTAGCATCATGTGTTGAAAGTATGATGGATAAATGTGATATTCCAGTGACCGTTAAGAGTCGCATTGGGATTGATGATATGGAGAGTTATGATCAGCTTAGTGATTTTATTTCGTTAATTTGTAACAAAGGTTGTCAGCATTTTATCGTTCATGCACGAAAAGCCTGGCTGCAAGGATTGAGCCCAAAAGAAAATCGCACGATACCACCTCTTAACTATGAATGGGTGTATCAACTAAAAAAAGACTTTCCTCAACTTCAAATTACAATAAATGGTGGTATTGAAAGCTGTAGTGATATTAAAACACATCTTAATTATGTTGATGGTGTTATGCTTGGAAGGGCTGCATACCATAATCCATTTTTATTAAGAGAAATTAACACTAGTATTTTTAAGAATGAAGATAGTCAAATAAGTCGTGAAATTTTTTTAGAAGAATATATTGATTATATTAATATTCAACTTAAAATTGGAGTTCCAATGAGGTCAATGACTCGCCATGTGCTGGGCATGTATCATGGTGAAAGTAATGCTAAATTGTTTCGACGTTTGCTTAGTGGCAAGACAGTTGAAATAGATCATTTAAATGAATGGTTAAATTTTAAAAAAAATACTGTAACCAACATAGATTCTAATGAATAGTTTGGTAAAATTTTTGTATAAAAATTTAAAGATAACATATGGCAGGTAACAATTTTATTGCAAGTCTTGATATTGGGACCGATAAGGTTGCTCTATTGGTTTCTGAAGTTGAAGATAGCGGCCATCAAAAAATTATTGCTCATAATATTTGTTCCTCAGAAGGAGTAAGAAAGGGATCAATTCATTCAATTGAAGCTTTATCAAGAACTCTTTTAAAACTAGTTAATCAAACAGAGAATAGTTATAGTTTGAATATGGGTTTATTTAGGGTTAATTTATCAGATAGTCATCTGACATGCACTGATGGAAAGGGCAAGATTCCTATTGATGGGATGATTACAAAAAATGATTATGATTTAGTTAGGAAAACTGCTACGGCAATGTCCACTCCTACAAATAAACTAAAACTTCATACAATTAACAAGAAATTTATTATTAATGAAACTTTTGTTGTTGATGATCCAATAGAGATGGAAGCGGAGGTTTTAGAATCCAAAGTTCATATTGTTACAGTCTCAAGTGCAAGTGTAAGAAATATTGAAAATTGTCTTAAACAAAGTAATTTAGAGGTTGATGATATTGTATTAAATCCTATTGCTAAATCTAATGCACTATTAAGTCAGGACGATAAAGATAATGGTGTATGCCTAATTGATATTGGTGCTGGAGTTTCTAGTTATACTATTTTTGATGGAGAGGGTATAGTTCGAAGTGGCATTATTCCAATGGGTGGTGATGAGATTAATCAAGAAATTGCATATGCATTTGATACTTCTATTGAAGAGGCAAAAAGGCTAAAAGAAAATTATGGAGTTGCAAAATCATCAACACTCAAAGAAGATAGTTTGATTAATTTTAAACAATCCACTAATAATGACGATCATCAACTATCTTGTCTTCAATTATCAGAAGTTATAGAGGAGGCTTATAGGGAAATTCTTACATTACTTAAAAATGAGTTGAAATTTCATAATCTTGATGGCATTATTAAATCAGGATTTATTCTTTCAGGCGGTGGTTCAGAAATTAATGCTTGTGAAGAGCTTGTTAGAGATTTTTTTACTCGAAGAGTTAAAAAAGGCATGATTCAACGATCAAAGATTTCTGGTTTAGAGACTGTATTGACTGATTATAGATATGCCGGCGCAATAGGACTTTTATTAAACACTAAGGATATGAATCTATCTGATAAATCTATTTCAAAGGGAAATAAAGGTGTTATAGATAATATTAGAGAAAAAATAATAGGAAACTTTTAGTAATGGTCAAGCAAAGAACAATTAAAAAAATGGTTAAAGCGAGAGGTGTTGGTATTCATAGTGGAAAACTGGTGAATTTAACTTTAATCCCTGCTGAGGCTGATCATGGGGTTGTTTTTAAGCGTTTAGATGCGGGTGGTCGGCAGGTTCATGCTCATAGCGCTTTTGTTAATGAGGTTGTCTTATCTACGGGTCTTGAGAGTCAAGGAGTTAAAATTTCAACAATTGAGCATCTAATGTCAGCTCTTTCTGCTCTTGGGATTGATAATCTTTTAGTGGAGCTTGATTCATTTGAGGTTCCTATTATGGATGGTTCATCAGCTCCTTTTATCTTTCTAGTTCAGTCAGCTGGAATTCAAGAGCAAGATACTCCTAAAAGATTTATAGTTATAAATGATACTGTTAGAGTTGAAAATGGGGCTTCATGGGCTCAGGTTTCACCTCATAATGGCTTCATGGTTACCCTTGAAATTGATTTTGAACATAAGAAAATTAAGGAAAGTGGTCAAAAATTGACAATTGATTTTGCTGAGCAGTCTTATTTAAAGGAAATTTCACGTGCAAGAACATTTGGCTTTGAAAGGGATGTTGAAATGTTACAAAAACAAAATCTTGCACTTGGGGCAAGCACTGTTAATGCAATAGCTCTATCTGATGATGATATTCTTAATGAGGATGGAATGCGATTCCATAATGAATTTGTAAAACATAAAATATTAGATATTGTTGGAGATCTTTATCTTTTAGGTGGAAATTTGATTGGTCATTATGAGGGTTATAAAACAGGCCATATGCTCAATGACCAGCTTCTATCAGCAATTCTTTCTCAACCAAAGGCTTTCACTATTGAGACATTTGAAGAGAAGGATTCCCCAATTCATTACTATTCTGAAGACTGGCAAAACACACTTTAATATTTTTAATATTATTTGAAGATTAACTACCCAAAGTATTACTTATCTATCAATATTTACAAGCTGTGAATGATGCTAACGAAGTCATTTTTGAGTTTAATTCTTTGGGTATAATCAAAAACTTTCAAATTACAGATAATAGCAATGAAACTTAATGGTGCTGAAATACTTATAGATTGCTTAAAAAAAGAGGGCGTAAAGCATGTTTTTGGTTATCCAGGAGGTGCTGTACTTCATATATATGATGCTTTAGAGGCTCAGGATGAAATAACTCATATTTTAGTGCGTCATGAACAGGGTGCAGCTCATGGAGCGGATGGTTACGCAAGAACAAATGGTATGCCTGGAGTTGTTCTAGTTACTTCTGGACCTGGAATAACTAATGCAGTTACAGGAATTGCAACTGCTCATATGGACTCTATACCTATGGTAGTAATTTCAGGACAGGTTCCATCACCATTAATTGGAATGGATGCTTTTCAAGAGGTTGATGCAACTGGTATTACAAGATCTTGTGTTAAACATAATTTCCTTATAAGGGATGTTAGTGAGGTTGCAACAACTGTAAAAAAAGCTTTTCATATTGCTACTACTGGTAGACCAGGTCCAGTTGTAATTGATATACCAAAAGACGTTACAATTGCTCAAATGGAGCTGCAAGATTATCCTGATTCTATTGAAATGCGTTCTTACAAACCAACAACTAAGGCAAGTAATCGTCAAATTAGAAAAGCTGCTGAATTGATTGCTAGTTCTAAAAAACCAATACTATATTCTGGTGGAGGCGTTGTAATTGGAAATGCTTCAAAAGAGTTACGTGAGTTTACTAAAATGATTAATTTCCCTATTACTCAAACTTTAATGGGTTTAGGGGCATACCCAATGACTGATAAGCAATCTCTAGGAATGCTTGGAATGCATGGTACCTATGAGGCTAATATGTCAATGCATGATTCAGATTGTGTGGTTGCTATAGGCTCTCGCTTTGATGATAGAATTACAGGAAATCTAGATAAGTTTTGCCCAAATGCTAAATTTATTCATATTGATATTGATCCTTCTCAAATATCTAAAAATGTAGTAGCAGATATTCCAATTGTTGGACAAACAAAACAAGTTCTTCAGGCACTTATAGAAGAACTAAAAGATAAGAAATTAGAGGATATTTCTCAGTGGTGGTCTCAAATTAAAGATTGGAGGAAGGTTGATTCATTAGCATATTCTAAATCTCCAGGGGTTATAAAACCTCAGTCTGTCATTGAAGCTTTATACGAAGTTACAGATGGAAAAGCAATAGTAACTTCAGATGTTGGCCAACATCAGATGTGGGCAGCACAGTATTACTTGTTTGATGAGCCAAGGCAATGGATTAATTCCGGTGGCTTAGGGACAATGGGCTTTGGTCTTCCGGCTGCTATGGGTGCAAAGCTGGCAATGCCTGATAGAGATGTTGCTTGCGTTACTGGTGAAGGTAGTATTCAAATGATGCTGCAAGAGCTTTCAACTATGCTTCAATACTCCACACCTGTAAAAATTATTAATCTCAATAATGGCTATCTTGGAATGGTTAGACAGTGGCAAGAATTCTTCTATGAAAAGCGTTATGCAATGTCCTATATGGACGCACTTCCAGATTTTGTAAAGTTAGCTGAAAGTTATGGTCATCTAGGCATAAAAGTTGAAAAAGAAGAGGATTTAAAGCCCGCACTTATAGAGGCTTTTAAACAAAAAGATAGAACAGTTTTTCTTGATATCATGACAGACCCATCTGAAAATGTTTTTCCAATGATTCCAGCTGGTGGTGCTCATTGTGATATGTTATTAGCAGGGCGTGATGAAATGGTTTCAAAAGATGATACAGACTTTAATGCGGTATAGATTATGAGGCATATTATTTCAGTTATCCTTGAAAATGAAGCAGGTGCTCTTTCGAGAGTTTCAGGTCTCTTTACTCAAAGAGGCTTTAATATTGAGTCATTAACAGTGGCAATTACGAATGATCCAAGTCTTTCAAGAATGACAATTGTTTCTTCTGGTAGTGATAGGGTTTTAGAGCAAATTGTTAAGCAGCTAAATAAATTGATAGAAGTGGTTAAAGTAAGTGATTTGACGAGTCAAGATCACGTTGAAAGAGAGTTAATGCTTGTGAAAATATCTTCTAATTTAAAAGACGGAGTCGATTTGAAGGAGTTAACGGAAATTTTTGGTTGCAAGGTGGTTGATGTTACTGACAAAATTTATACTATTGAAGTCTCAGGAAAAACTAAGAAGATTAATGCATTTTTAGATGCATTTGACTCTGCAAATATTATTGAAGTTTCTAGAACAGGCGTTACTGGAATTTCAAGAGGAAAAAAACTAATTTAATTAAGGAAAAAAAATGAATAGATATTACGACAAAGATGCAGACCTTTCAATTATTCAAGGTAAAAAAGTTTCAATCATTGGATATGGTTCTCAAGGTCATGCTCATGCTAATAATTTGAAAGATTCAGGTGTTGATGTGGTTGTAGGCCTCAGAGAGGGCTCATCATCTGCAATTAAAGCTAAAGAGGCTGGATTGGGAGTTATGTCTGTTGAAGATGCAAGTGCATGGGCAGATGTTGTGATGGTCTTAGCTCCTGATGAATTCCAAGCTGATATCTATTCAAAAAATATAGAGCCGAATTTAAAGCATGGAGTAGCTTTAGCGTTTGCCCATGGCCTTAATATTCATTTTGATATGATTATTCCAAGAAAAGATCTTGATGTAATTATGATTGCTCCAAAAGCCCCGGGACATACTGTGCGTTCAGAATTTGTAAAAGGAGGTGGGATACCTGATTTAATAGCAATTCAACAAGATGCAACTGGCTCTGCAAAGGATATTGCTCTTTCTTACGCATCAGCAATTGGTGGTGGAAGGACTGGTATTCTTGAGACAAGCTTTAGAGAGGAGACTGAAACAGATTTATTTGGTGAACAAGTGGTTTTATGTGGGGGAACAACTTCTCTGGTTCAAGCTGGATTTGAAACTCTTGTAGAGGCTGGTTATGAGCCAGAAATGGCTTATTTTGAGTGTCTTCATGAATTAAAGCTAATTGTTGATTTACTGTATGAGGGTGGTATTGCAAATATGCGCTATTCAATATCAAATACTGCTGAGTATGGAGATGTCACAAGAGGTCCTAGAATAGTAACTGATGAAACAAAAGCCGAGATGAAGAAAATTTTAAGTGAAATACAAAGTGGAGACTTTGCAAAAGAATTTATCAATAATGTTGGTGAATTACCAGGTCGAAGAGATGATCAGCGTAAACATCAAATTGAAACTGTTGGAGAGAGTTTACGCTCTATGATGCCATGGATTGCTAAAAACAAATTAGTGGATCAAACTAAAAACTAATACTAAATTGACTCAGCTTAATTCTTTGTAATTGTGACTGAAAAAAAAACTAATAGAGGGATTTATCTTCTTCCAAGCATTCTAACTACTTTTGGAATGTTTGCTGGTTTCTACTCGATTATCGCTTCAATTAATGGTGACTTTACTTTAGCAGCTATTTCAATAATGGTTGCAATGTTGTGGGATACTCTAGATGGTCGAGTGGCCCGTTTAACAAATACACAAAGTGATTTTGGAGCTGAGTATGACTCACTCGCTGATCTCGTTTCATTTGGAATGGCTCCAGCGCTTCTTGTTTATGAATGGTCTTTATCCGATCTAGGAAGGATTGGTTGGCTCGCTGCATTTCTTTTTTTAGCATGCGCAGCTTTAAGACTTGCAAGATTTAATACTCAAGTTGGTATTTCAGAAAAACGTTATTTTCAAGGGCTTCCTTCACCTGCAGCTGCAGGTGTTATTGCTAGTATGATATGGTTAAAATTTTGGAATTTTGAGTACTTCTATGGTATTGCTGCTTTTAGTTATTATATTGGAGTAGGAATAACAATTATTTGCGCTCTTCTTATGGTGAGTAATGTTCGTTATTATAGCTTTAAGGAATTTGATTCTAAAAAGGCCTCATTTAGATTCCTTCTAGCAATAATATTGGGCATTATTGTTTTGTTATCAAGGCCAAATATATTTTTATTTACTGGTTTTTTTCTTTATATGCTATCAGGTCCTTTTATTACAATAATGGGTCTAAATAAAAAGCGTATTGAGAAAAAACAGACTAAAAGCTCATAAGTTCTATTATAATTCAGCGCTATGAATAGTTTATTCAACATAACACTTCCAATACCTCACTGCGATCTGTTTGCATTGTTACGATTATTGCCGTAAGGCAATAATAATCATAATAGACGAAAGTCTATCACTAAAACTTAAGATAAAATCGTAACAATAACAGGAATAACTAATGTCCAAAAAATTAATTATATTTGATACAACTTTAAGAGATGGCGAGCAATCACCTGGTGCTTCAATGACTAAGGATGAGAAGGTTCGTATTGCTAAAAGTTTAGAAAAAATGAAAGTTGATGTTATTGAGGCTGGTTTTGCAATCGCGTCACAAGGTGATTTTGAGGCGGTCCAAGCTGTTGCAAAAGCAGTAAAAGATTCAACGATATGTTCACTGGCAAGAGCTCTTGATAAGGATATAGATCGAGCTGGAGAGTCCATTAAAAATGCAAACTCATCTCGTATTCATACCTTCATAGCAACCTCTGATATTCACATGAAAATGAAGTTAGGGATGACTCCTGATGAGGTTGTTACTCAGGCAGTTCGTTCTGTAAAAAGAGCAACAAAATTTACTGATAATATTGAGTTTAGTCCTGAAGATGCTGGTCGCTCTGATACTGATTTTCTATGTCGAATTATTGAAGCAGCAATTAATGCTGGCGCAACCACAATAAATATCCCAGATACAGTTGGGTATAGCATTCCGTATCAATTTGGTGAAACAATGAGGGAATTAATAGAAAGAATTCCAAATTCAGATAAGGCAATTTTTTCAGCACATTGTCATAATGATTTAGGTCTTGCAGTTTCAAATTCATTAGCTGCTGTATTAAATGGCGCAAGACAAATAGAATGTACGATTAACGGTTTAGGTGAAAGGGCTGGAAATACTTCTCTTGAAGAGGTTGTTATGGCTGTTAGAACTAGACAGGATGTGTTTGGTTGTGACACAAATATTGATGCAACTGGTATTCTTGCAGCATCGAGGTTGGTGTCATCAATTACTGGTTTTGTGGTTCAACCAAATAAAGCCATAGTTGGAGCTAATGCTTTTGCTCATGAGGCTGGAATTCATCAGGATGGTGTCCTCAAGCATAGAGAAACCTATGAAATTATGAGGGCAGAAGACGTTGGTTGGAATAATAATTCACTAGTTCTTGGTAAACATTCTGGAAGGAATGCTTTTAAATCGAGATTAAGCGAGTTAGGTGTTGAATTTGAATCTAATGATGCTCTAAATGATGCTTTCTCCAGATTTAAAACTCTAGCTGATAAGAAGCATGATATCTTTGATGAAGATCTTCAAGCTCTTGTCACAGAGGCTCAAACTGAGGCAACTGAAATTATTAGTTTAAAATCACTTAAAGTATCTGCTGAGTCTGGAAAAGTTAATACAGCAGATGTAACTCTTTCAATAAATAACATAGAGCAGAGCGCTTCAGCAAAGACTTCGGGCGCTGTTGATGCAACATTTAATGCCATCCTTTCTTTAGTTGATATAGAGCCAAAACTACAATTATATTCAGTTACAAATGTTACTCAGGGTACGGATTCTCTTGGAGAAGTTAATGTTCGTTTGGAGCATGAAGGCAAAGTTTTCAATGGACAGGGTGTAGATACTGATATTATTACTTCTTCTGCTAAGGCTTATGTAAATGCCTTGAATAAAGTTATGGCAAATGAAGAACGAGCTCATCCACAGATTTAATGAAGCAGTCTAGAAATAATTATCTTGAGGCATTAGGAATTCCTGACTTTCTTTATTCTAAAATTTATTCAGATAAAGAGACTTCGACTTCATCAAATATCATATTGGTAGAGTTTAAATCAGAAATATCTTTTTGTGAGCCTGGAGAGTGTCAAGATCTGCTTATTAAGATGCTTGCATCGATTGAATTGAATTTGGGTAATGTAGATCTTATATCTATTGAAAAAAGTATGGTAGATGAGTTTATTAAGTCCAATTCTTCAAAAGTTATTTTAGTCATGGACTCATCTTTTGGTTCGAATGAACCAATTTATTTCTCAACGCATCACCCAAAAGATATTTTAAAAAATTCAAAACTCAAACGTGAATCGTGGGAAGTTTTAAAAAAAATTAAGCAATGCCTAAAATAGACTATTCACTTAACTCTTACCAGAGACCAAAACTGGAAACCCCTAATGGAGAGAAAAAATTATTGCTCCATTCATGTTGTGCTCCCTGTGCTGGTGAAATTATGGAAGCTTTAGCAGCTTCAGATATTGATACAACAATTTTTTTCTATAATCCAAATATTCACCCTTTTGAAGAGTATGAGATTCGAAAAGAAGAAAATGTTAGGTTTGCTAAAAAATTAGGCATGCCTATCATTGATGCTGATTATGATATTAATGAGTGGTTTGAGAAAACAAAAGGTCAAGAAAATGAGCCTGAGAGAGGCAAGCGGTGTTCTACATGCTTTGATATGCGCTTTGAGAGAACAGCACAATATGCCTGTGAAAATAACTTTGATATTATTTCGTCAACTCTAGGAATTTCACGCTGGAAAGATATGGGGCAAATTAATGATTCAGGGGAAAGATCTGGGCAACTTCATCATGTTCCCTATTGGGATTTTAATTGGCGAAAGAAAGGTGGTTCTTCTAGAATGCTCGAGCTATCTAAAAAAGAAAATTTTTACCAACAGGAATACTGTGGATGCGTCTATTCAATGCGAGATACAAATAATTGGCGTGTTTCTAAAGGTAGGGAAAAAATTGAGAGAGGCGTCAAGTTTTATCATGAAGCAAAGCTCAAGTTATCTCAAATCGACTAACTATCAAAAAGGAAGAGTAATAAAGCTTTTTGTACATGAAGTCTATTTTCTGCTTCATCCCAAACAGAACTCTTATTTCCATCAATAACATCTGAACTTACCTCCTTTCCTCGATATGCTGGGAGGCAATGCATAAAGATAGCATCCTCTTTAGCTTTAGACATCATTTTTTTATCTACTTGAAAGCCTTTAAATGCTAATTCTCGCTGTTTACTCTCAGATTCTTGACCCATACTAGTCCAGACATCGGTAACGATAATATCAGCATCCTCTGAAGCAATTAAGGGATTATTCGAATAACTAATATTATTTTGATATTTTTCAATAAATGATTTTTGTGGCTCATAACTTACTGGAGTTGCAATAGATAGTTCAAAATCAAATATTGATGCTGCTTGCATATAAGTTTGACATACATTACAACCATCACCAACCCATGCTATTTTTTTTCCTTTTATTGACCCACATTTTTCTTGATATGTCATTAAATCAGCAAGAATTTGGCATGGATGTGAATCATCAGAAAGTGCATTAATCACAGGTTTACTTGAATGTTTGGCAAATTCTGTAATATCGTCATGAGATGAGAGCCTAAGCATTACAGCATCAACCATAGAACTAATTACAATTGCACTATCCATAATAGGTTCACCTCTTCCAAGTTGAATATCTCTGTCAGAGAGGAAAAGGGACTGACCACCAAGCTGAATCATTCCAGCTTCAAAAGAAACACGAGTTCTTGTTGATGATTTATCAAAAATCATAGCCAGTGTTTTATTTTCAAGTGTATTGTTAATCAGGCCAGAATTATGTTCTTTCTTTAGAGATATAGCTCGATCTATGATGCTTTGTAAAGTCTCTAAGGAATATTGATCAAAATTGATAAAATTTTTAGTCATAACTTTTCCTAAGTATTAATAAGTTTAAAAATCTTTTTAATTAATATGTCAATTTCATCTTTAGTTATTATCAGTGGCGGTAGTAATCTAATAGAATTACCAGTGGTATTGATTAATAACTTATTATCTAAAGCTTTTTGAGTAAGTTTACTACAATCAATAATATTTTCATCAAGCCCAATTCCAATCATAAGGCCTTTAATTCTAAGCTCTTTTACAACATCTAATATCATTATCTTAGATTTAAATTCTGACTCAAAGTACTTACTCATTAGAAAAACATTGTCAAGGATTGAATCATTCTCAAAAATATTCAGGACGCTTAAGGCAACTGCAGTAACTAAAGGGTTTCCACCAAAGGTTGATCCATGAGTTCCAGGTGTAAGCATTTTTGCTGCTATTCCTTTTGCTAAACAAGCACCAATTGGAACCCCATTACCAAGACCTTTGGCCAAACATAAAATATCTGGAGTAATATTATTATGTTGATGGGCAAAAAGTTTTCCAGTTCTTCCCATGCATGATTGAACTCCATCTAGGATTAATAACCAACCATTCTTATGGCAGACTGCTTGGACTTTATTAAGGTAATCGTTTTTAGGAATAATTACTCCTGCTTCACCTTGAACAGGTTCAACCATTACAGCTACCACATCTTTATTTTTACTAAATTTTTTAATAGCTCTGATATCGTCAAAGTTAACATGAACAAAACCACTCATTAATGGAGCAAAACCTTCCTGAACTTTATTTTGACCTGTTGCAGAAATAGTTGTCATTGTTCTTCCATGAAAGCTTTGATTTGCAGTTAAAACTATTGGATTTTGAATTTTTTTAGAGCGTGCATAAAGTCTTGTAATTTTTATTGCTGCCTCATTAGCTTCAGCTCCAGAGTTTGAAAAAAAGGCTTTATCCATATTTGCCATATTACAAAGGCGCGTTGCAAGTTTTTCTTGATTTCCAATTCGATAAACATTTGAAGTATGAAGAAGTTGTTTAGACTGCTCAACAATGGTATCTGTAATGGCAGGGTGGCAGTGTCCAAGGTTTACTACACCGATACCTGAGAGTGCATCTAAATATTCATGCCCATTAGTATCTGTTAACCAACAACCATACCCCTTTGAAAAGGTTACCTCTAGTGGATAGTAGTTAGACATTAAGTTTGACATATAAAAATTCCCGTAAAAAAAAACCCCATAATGGGGCTTTTGAAACTAAGTTGATTGCCAGATTAAGGCAAAGTAGCCACCATTATTAAAATACACGAAGACAATGTCTTCGGATATTAATTTGTCTCAAGTGACTAAATAACATTGACATATTAGTTTTTTTTATAAATTTTAAAAGATTAATTATATCCTAGTTTTTAGATCTAAACTTTCAGTAATTTATGCAAAAAGTAATAATAAAGTTAATAATATAAATTTTTTTATGACACAATAGATATGGAAGTTAAAAATTTTATTTCATTAATCTAAGGAGTAAAAATGCAACTAAACCTGTCAGGTCACCATCTTGATATTACCTCTTCTCTAAGAGAGCATACAAGTGATAAACTCTCCAAAATTAAACATCATTTTGATAATGTAATGAATGTCAATATGATTTTGGAGGTTCAAAAAGATGTTCAAAAAGCAGAAGCTACAATACATATTAGGGGGGCAGATCTCTTTGCTAAAGCTCAGAGCACAGATATGTATGTATCAATTGATCAGTTAGTTAATAAGTTAGATTCACAATTAATAAAACATAAAGAAAAGCTACATAACCACAGAGCTTAGCCCAGATAAATTATAATATGTTCTATTTATTGCATAACAAGCGCTAGCTTGTTATGCAATATTCGTAACGGATTAGAATTATGGCTGAAACTGAGTCCACAGCTTTTGAGGTGAGTCTACAAAACTTAATGTTGTCTCTTGAAGCGTCAGATTATGATGAGGCTAAAACTCAAATTAAGGAAGTTCATCCAGCTGAGATTGCTAGACTTTTAGAGGCTATTCAGCCTAAAGACCGTTCGATACTTTGGCCTGATATTGATATTTTAATTCAGGGTGAAATACTTAAGGAGGTAAATGAGGACGTTCAATCCCAATTAATTGGTGAAATGACAGTTGATAATTTAGTTAAGGCTACTGAAAAACTTGACTCCGATGACTTAGCAGACCTTGTTCCAAATCTCCCAGAATCAGCTGTTCATAGTTTATTGCTTACTCTTGATTTTAAGCATCGAGAGCATCTTAATAAAATCCTAAGTTATCCTGAAGATTCTGCAGGTGGGTTAATGAATACAGACTTCATTACTGTTAGGCCAGATGTCACAATTAGAGCAGTTATTCGTTATCTAAGATTACTTAAAGAGATGCCAGTTGATACTGACCAAGTTTTTGTTGTAGATCGAAACTTTAACTATTTAGGCTCTCTTTTAATTACTACTATCCTTACAGAGGAGCCTGGACAAACTATTCAAAACTTAATTAATAGTGAGCACTCTAAACCTATAAGTGCAGAAACTGATGAAACAGAAGTTGCACTTTTATTTGAAGAAAGAAATCTAATATCAGCTCCAGTTATTGATGAAAAGAATCAACTTGTTGGAAGAATTACAATTGATGATGTGGTTGATGTTATTCGTGATCAGGCTGAACACTCAGTAATGTCAATGGTTGGTCTGGATGAAGATGAAGATGTCTTTGCACCAATTTTATTAAGCGCAAGAAGGCGGAGTGTTTGGCTTGGGGTGAATTTAATTACAGCTTTTATTGCTGTTTACTTTATTGGCTTATTTGAGGCAACCTTACAGCAAAAAATTGCATTAGCAATATTAATGCCTGTAGTTGCAAGTATGGGTGGTATAGCTGGAACAC
Organism: Candidatus Thioglobus sp. NP1; assembly: GCF_003326015.1. Classification (NCBI taxonomy): domain Bacteria; kingdom Pseudomonadati; phylum Pseudomonadota; class Gammaproteobacteria; family Pseudothioglobaceae (SeqCode); genus Candidatus Thioglobus; species Candidatus Thioglobus sp. NP1. The sequence goes on along the minus strand of NZ_CP023860.1, from coordinate 1,297,279 downwards.
AAACCTTGATTATTGTTACTAGAGGTATTGCAACAGGAAGAGTTAGTGCTGCAAATATTCGCCTTCTTATAAATAAAGAAGTTGCAGTTAGTCTACTCAATGGATTTATTTGGTCAATAGTAATAGGATTAATAACTTTTTACTGGTTTTCTGATCTTCTACTCAGTTTTATTATAGCTTTAGCAATTATTGTTAATCTTGTGGTAGCGGCTTTTTCTGGCGCTTTTTTACCTCTAATGCTTACTAAACTAAAAATAGATCCAGCTCTTGCTGGAGGTGTTATCTTAACAACAATTACAGATGTAATTGGGTTTGTTGCATTTCTTGGTTTAGCGGCATTATTTATTTAGATTTAACAAACTAACTCCCTCTGTTTTAGACTTTAGAATATTAATTTGAATTAAATGAAACTTATATATACGAACGAGAATAGAATTATCGCTTTGAATGTTAAAAATGTTTTAATTAATAATGGTATTGAGGTGTCTCTAAATAATGAGTTTGCTTCAAGTGCAGCAGGTGGTTTGGCTCCATTTGATACTTGGCCTGAGGTTTGGCTGTTAAAAGACGATGATTTAGAAGAAGCTTTAAGAATATTGAATTCATTGGAAAATAATACAAACTTAATTACCTGGCACTGTGATAATTGCCATGAAAAGAATTATCAAACATTTGATTACTGTTGGAAATGTCATGAAGAAAACTCTCAATAAAAATCTTGAAAATAACAAAAAATAACAATGGAATTAACTACTTGGCTTGGCTTATTAGCATCAGCACTCTTCATTAGCATATCACCAGGACCTGGAGCTATCTTCTCCATAAGCCAAGGAACTCAGTATGGCTTTAAGAGGTCACTTTTTTCTTTAATAGGCTTACAAATTGGCTTGATGAGTCAGATTGTATTTTTACTTTTTGGTCTGGGAGTTTTAATTGATCAGTTTCCAGCAGTATTTATTTTTATTAAATTGTTAGGTATGTTCTACCTAATCCTTTTAGGAATATTGCAATGGCGTAAAAAAATTGAGCAAATTTCAACTTCCAAAGTGGATTCACAAGTCTCATTTAGTCCCTTTAAAGCTGTTATGAAAGGTTTTTTTGTAAATTTAACTAACATTAAAGGTACAGTTTTTTTTCTTGCTTTAATACCCTTATTTCTTGACTTAACGGCACTTAAGCTTTCTACTTGTATTATCTTTACTTCAACGCTTATAGTTATCGACTTAATTGTGATGACAGGTTATGTGACACTTGCTGAAATATCCAAGGCCCTGCTTTCAGATCCAAAAAAAATATTATGGCAAAACAGACTTACCGGTTCAACATTAATTATGGTCGGATTAATTATGGGTACCACCTAAGAAATAATATATTATGAGCATCTTTCATTTAGCCTTTACAGTTAGTGACCTTGATTCTGCAAGACAATTCTATGGAATTCTTTTGGGTTGCGAAGAGGGAAGAAGTACAGATACATGGGTTGACTTTAATTTTTTTGGACATCAACTCTCGTTGCATGTTGGTGAGATAGCTCCTAAAAGTAAAACACACTCAAAGGTGGATGATATTTCAGTCCCCATGCCCCATTTTGGTTGTGTTTTGGAGTGGGCTACTTTCTATGATTTGGCAGCAAAACTTCAATCTAAAGGAATGGAATTTATAATTAATCCTTCAGTTCGATATAAGGGTTTAATAAGTGAACAAGCAACCATGTTTTTTGAGGATTATTCAGGTAATGCACTTGAAATAAAAGCCTATCGCAATCCTTCAGAAGTCTTTACTTCTTAGTTAATATGGTAACTATATGATTGAAATATTAAGTTTAGAGACAGTAATTGCGTTTGTATTGGCTTCAGTTATTTTAAGTTTGGTTCCAGGCCCTGATAATATCTACGTCATGACTAATTCAGCTTTAAAGGGCTGGAGGGTAGGTTTTTATACGACATTAGGACTCTGTACAGGTTTAATTGGCCATACATTTTTAGTTGCCATTGGCGTGAGTGTAATATTTCAAACCAGTGCGCTTGCGTTTAATGGATTGAAAATTGTTGGAGCATGCTACCTTATTTATTTAGGGTGGCTTTCTCTTCAAAGCAAAGAATTAAATATCAGTGGAACTGGAAAAGATAATTCCAATCGTTCTTATTATATAACTGGTGTAATAATGAACCTAACTAATCCGAAAGTAGCACTATTTTTCTTAGTCTTTTTACCTCAATTTGTAAATATTAGTAATGACAGTGTTACTATTCAGGTTGTTCTTCTTGGGCTGCTATTTATTTTGAGTGCTTTGTGCGTTTTTTCATCTATTGCATTTTTAGGTAGTTTTCTAGAGGGTTATCTTAAGAAATCAAGCTCTGTTAATAAAAATATCAATAAGCTTGCCGCTTTGGTATATTTTGCTCTTGCAATTAATCTATTTTTTGTCTCCTAGAAGTTAAACTTAATTAAATGAAAATCCAATCAAAAATTTGTGACTATAAAGATAATGAAAAGGAAATCTGCAAAATAAGATTTAAAGTCTTTGTGGACGAACAAAACGTACCTGAGGAGCTCGAAATTGATGGTCTTGATGATGAAGCAAAACATGTTTTAGCTTTCATTGATGGACAAGCAATTGGCACCGGCAGAATACTAAATGATGGACATATAGGAAGGGTTGCTGTTCTAAAGGGCTTCCGCAGCATGGGTATTGGTAAATTAATCATGCTAGATTTAATTAGTTGGGCCAAGGAAGCTCAAGTTCAAAAACTTTGGTTGTCATCTCAATGGCACGCACATAGTTTTTACTTAGATCTTGGCTTTATATGTGAGGGCAAAATATATAAGGAAGCCGGAATTGATCATATAAGAATGTATAGAGAGTTTAGTAATGATATTTAAGGATACTTAATTGAAAGGTATTGAGGTTACTTTTGCAGACCTCGCGCCCCAGGGTGTTTCAACTTTCACTTCTGAACCAATCTCATTATTACCATTATCTATTGTTGCCATTGCCATGTTAATTTTTAAACGAGGTGAGAATGCAGCACTAGAAACTTTGCCACAAATTTGATTATCGCTCATTACCTTCCATGGACTTGCGCATCCTCCAATAAATGGGGCACCATCAACAATTAAACCAACTAGCTTTTTAGAGGGACCTTCAGAGCGAATTTTATGAAGAGCCTTTCTACTTAAATATTCAGCTTCTTTATCAAGTTGACAAAAATTACCTAGAGGAAGCTCTAATGGATTACTTTTAATATCCATATCGTTGCCCCAAGAAAAAAGACCTGATTCAACTCTTTCAATATTATTTGGAGTTCCTGGTTTAATGTCATATTTTTTACCAGCATTTGCAACTATATCCCAAAGTTTACCTCCCAAAGAGCCATCACGAAGGTAGAGTTCGAACCCACCTTGTTTGCTCCATCCTGATTTTTGAACTATAAGAGGGATGCCTTCTAATTCAACTTCTTTAAAAAAGAAGTACTTAATATCCTTAACCCAATTACCAAATAAATCAATCATTAGTGGCAAATGGTTAGGTCCTTGAATTGCTAGAGGAGATACGTCTGGTTCGCTTAATTGAACATCCCAGCCTAGGCCACAGGCAAGTCCTCGAGTCCAAAGAAGTACATCGCTATCAGCAATGGATAACCAAAAATGACTTTCACCAAGTCTTAAAATGATTGGATCATTAATAATTCCTCCATCTTCATCAGTAATAAGTGCATATTTTCCTTGACCAATTTGTAACTTAGAAAGGTCTCTAGAGGTAATATACTCGACAAATTTATAGGCATCATTTCCCGTAACTTCAACTTGTCTTTCTGCTGCAACATCCCACATTGTGACATTATTCATCAAGTTCCAGTAATCCGCTTCAGCCCCTTCATAAGAGGTAGGCATAATCATGTGGTTATAAATCGTGAATGTTTTAGCGCCTGCTTTAAGAGTAGACTCATAATAAGGAGATTTCCTTAAGCGGTCTGATAGGGTAAAGTTGACATGTCCGTCCATAGTTAAGCTCCAAGTTTACGAGTTTAAATCTTGCTATATGTTACAAAGTTGAAAAATGGTATTTTATACCTATTTTTTTAGTATTTTTAACTATATATTCTCTGTTGAAATGCCACTTATTTGAAGCCAATTTTTAAACTTTTCTTGTATTTCCTTAAGTGAAGTATCATCTTCTGCTTCAAATCGTAAAACAAGGCAAGGTGTTGTGTTAGAAGGCCTAACAAGTCCCCAGCAATTCTCATAGTCAACTCTAAATCCATCAATCATGTTAATATCAGCATCAGGGAAATCTATATTGCTTGAAAGTGCATCCATAGCATCGAACTGTTGCCCGTGCTTCTCAAAGTTGATATTGATTTCTGGAGTACTTAAATTAACCGGTAATTCATCAAAAATTTCAGAACATGACTTGTCACTTTTTGAAACTATCTCCAAGAGTCTTGCTGCAGTATATAAGGCGTCATCAAATCCATACCAGCGCTCTTTAAAGAAAATGTGACCTGACATTTCTCCAGCCAGTTCAGCATTTGTTTCTTTTAGTTTGTTCTTAATAAAACTATGACCAGTTCTTGACATAATAGGCTTACCACCATTTTCTGAAATAACTTTAGGTAGTTGTGAAGTGCATTTAACATCAAAGATAATTTTGGCGCCTTTTTTACGACTTAAAACATCTTTAGCATAGAGCATCATTTGTTGATCAGCCCAAATAATTTTGCCTTTGTTGTCAACAAGTCCTAGGCGATCACCATCACCATCAAATGCAAGACCAAGATCTGCTCCTGTTTCGATAACCTCTTGAATTAAATCTTCTAAATTTTTAGGTTTTGACGGGTCTGGATGATGATTTGGAAATCGACCATCAACTAAGCAGAATAATTTTGTAATATTAACACCTAATGCTTCAAAAAGTTGTGGCGCTATATTTCCTGCAACTCCATTTCCGCAATCAATTACGATATTAAGTTCTTTTTCAAGTTTTATATCAGACTTAATTCTGCCTATATAGTCCTGATCAATATTGATGGAAGTTGAAGTACCATGGCCAGTAGTAAAATCATTCTCTATGATTCGAGTATACAAGGCTTGAATTCTCTCAGCTGAAAGTGTTTCACCAGCAATCATAATCTTTAATCCATTATATTCGGCTGGGTTGTGAGAACCAGTAATCATGACACCAGATGATGCAGCCTTAGTGTAAGTTGCAAAGTAGACAATTGGTGATGGTACCATTCCAATATTAACAATGTGGCAACCACTTTCAATCAGTCCTGAAATTAATGCCTCCGATAGCTCAGGTCCAGAGAGACGTCCATCCCTGCCAACAACTACTCCTCGCTCACCCTTAGCAACTGACTCAGTTCCAACTGCTTTACCTATTAATTTAACCACGTCAGGTGTCAGTTCTTTTTCTACGATACCTCTAATGTCATATGCTTTAAAAATTGTGCTTGGTATGTTCATTAGAATAGTTGATTATTGAAGATAAAGACATATTTTAACAAACATTTAATATCTCTTTCTAATGTTCAAAAATATAACATTACCTGTTCTTTTTTGAACCTCTTTTAAGGGATAATGTGTCTCTAAATTTCACAAAATAAATTTTTTTATGTCTGAAAAAGATATTGATCCGCAAGAAACTATTGAGTGGTTAGAGGCTTTTAGATCAGTTGCTCGTTTTGGAGGCGAAGATAGAGCAAAGTACATTCTTCAAAAGTTGATGGATATGGCCCATGAAGATGGTATGAATTTGCCACAAGGTGTAAATACAGCTTATCTGAACTCCATCCCTGTAGATAAAGAATCAAAGCTCATTGTTAAACACCAAATTGAACATAGAATTAAATCTATTATTCGTTGGAATGCAATGATTATGGTTGTAAAGGCAAATTTAGTATCTTCTGAACTTGGAGGACACATTGCTTCTTTTGCATCAAGTGCTACGCTTTATGAGGTTGGTTTTAATCACTTTTATCGTGGAAAAAATTTAGAACAAGGTGCTGATTTAATATTCTTCCAAGGGCATATTGCACCTGGAATATATTCAAGGGCTTTTTTAGAGGGAAGAATTACTGAAAAGCAAATGCTAAACTTTAGACAAGAGGCGAACCAAGAGGGTCTTTCTTCTTATCCACATCCATGGTTAATGCCTAATTTTTGGGAATTCCCAACTGTTTCTATGGGTTTGGGGCCAATAATGGCAATATTTCAAGCTCGATTTATGAAGTATCTTCAGCATCGAGATATTATTAAAACAGATAAGAGGACTGTTTGGGCCTATATAGGTGATGGTGAAACAGATGAGCCTGAGTCATTAGGAGCTATTTCCCTTGCTGGAAGAGAAAAGCTTGATAACCTTATTTTTGTTATCAACTGTAATCTTCAAAGACTAGATGGGCCAGTCCGTGGTAATGGCAAAATTATTCAAGAATTAGAGGGAATGTTTAGGGGTGCTGGCTGGAATGTGATAAAGGTAATTTGGGGGAGAGGTTGGGACAAGCTTCTTGAAAATGATACTTCAGGACTCTTAAAGCAAAGAATGGAAGAGGTTGTTGATGGAGAATATCAAGCCTATAAAGCTAAAGATGGTGCTTATGTTCGTAAACATTTTTTTGGTAAATATCCTGAAACTTTAAAACTTGTTGAAGACATGACTGATGATGAAATTTTTGCATTAACTCGTGGCGGTCATGATCCAAATAAAGTTTATCAAGCTTACAAGGCTGCTAAAGAGCACGTTGGTCAGCCTACAGTTATTCTTGCAAAGACAGTAAAAGGTTATGGTATGGGTGAAGCTGGAGAAGGTCAAAATACTACCCATAGTCAGAAAAAACTAGGAGTAGATGCACTCGTTAAGGTTGCTCAAAGATTTGATATTCCAGTAACAAAAAAGGATGCTGAAGAGCTTAATTTTTATAAGCCAGCTGATGATAGTGAAGAAATACTTTATTTGAAAGAAAGGCGAGAGACTTTAGGGGGTTACTTGCCTGATAGAAGTTTTGAATTAGAATCTTTTAAAATACCTAAATTAGATTTTTTTGATGTTCTACTTAAAAGCAGTGGTGAAAAGGAAAACTCCAGCACAATGGCATTTGTGCGATTCCTATCTTTATTAATAAGAGATAAGGAAATTGGACCTAGAGTTGTCCCTATTGTTCCTGATGAAGCTCGAACTTTTGGGATGGAAGGCTTATTCCGTCAAATGGGTATTTATTCATCTTCGGGTCAACTTTATGAGCCAGAAGACTCAGATAAGGTTATGTGGTATAAGGAAGATATTAAGGGTCAAGTTCTTCAAGAGGGTATTAATGAGGCAGGAGCAATATCCGATTGGATTGCTGCGGCAACTTCCTATGCATCTCATAATGTCACTATGATTCCATTTTATATATATTACTCAAAATTCGGATTTCAAAGGGTTGGTGATCTTGCCTGGGCTGCTGGTGATATGCAAGCTAAAGGATTCTTGATGGGGGGAACTGCTGGAAGAACTACCCTTGCTGGAGAAGGGCTTCAGCACCAAGATGGTGATTCATTGATTGTTGCAAATACAATTCCAAATTGTATTTCTTATGATCCAACATACGCTTATGAACTTGCTGTTATTCTTCGAGATGGAATGTTTAGAATGTATGAGAAGATGGAAAATGTTTTTTATTACATTACATTAATGAATGAAAATTATACTCATCCTGAGATGCCTAAAGGTTCAGAAGAGGGCATTATAAAGGGAATGTACCATTTGAAAACAGTTGGTAAATCTTCAATTGAGGTTCAATTATTGGGTAGTGGTGCAATTCTAAGAGAAGTTGAAAAAGCTGCTGATATGCTTGAAAAAGATTGGGGCATTATGTCTAACATTTGGAGTGTAACAAGCTTTAATGAGATTACAAGAGAGGCTCAAAGTATTGATCGTGAAAACTTACTTAATATAAGTAAAAGTAAGAAAACTCCTTATATAACAAAATGTTTAGCTAAAGCATCAGGTCCAGTAATAGCTGCCACAGACTATATGAGAAATTATGCTGAGCAAGTGCGAAAATACATACCAGTTCATTATGAGGTTCTGGGGACAGATGGATTTGGTCGTTCGGACTCTCGTAAAGAACTCAGATACTTCTTTGAAGTTAATGCTGACTATATTGTTTTTGTAACTTTAAATGCGCTCGTTGATGATGGAATATTAGATTCTAAGATTATTAATAAAGCAGTAAAAAAACTTAATATTGATCTTAATAAGTCTAACCCAATGAATAGTTAAGCTCAATGAATACTCAACAATATTTAGATCGCATTAAATCTAGTGTCCAAATGAATTTTATTGACTTCATTCAGATGATTCAAGAAGATTATGAATTCTCAAACATTGCTTTTGAAAATAATGGGCTATTTAATTCAAAAGAGGAAAATCAAGGATCAGCAAAGGTTTTTTGTTTTGGGTTAATGCACTCGCTCTCGAAAGATGAGGCTTTAAGGTGTTTTGGAGAGCATTATCATTCAGTTTTAGACTCACCAGAAAACCATTCTTCCCATTTAAATATTCGTAACTTTATGCATGGTGGCTGGGAAGGGGTGTTGATAAATTCTAAAGCTCTAAAGATTAAATAATATTTATAAATTATATGACTGAAAGTAGCAAATATAATGCTGGTACTTATACTGTTTTTCTTAGTGCCTTTTTAGTACTTTTTCAGATTGGACTATATTTTGTATATATTCCTTGGAATGCTGAAAGGCTTCAAATAACTGAGGCGGAAATTGGTATTGGGCTATTAGTTTTTGGTATTACAAATTTAATAGGTAACCAAACATCTGGAAGATTGATAGTACCAAAAATTGGGACTAAAAATTCTATTGCGATTGGTTTATTAGGTATTTCCTACCTTCCATTATTATTAATACTATCACCTAATTACTTCTGGTTTTTATTGGCTTTTGTCCCCTTTGGTTTTTTTGTGGGTTTTTTTAGTCCTTCTGCACAGTCACAAATTTCAATGATCGAAGAGAAAACTTCTAAAGTTATTACACCTTTGTATCATGCAGCATTTAGCTTTGGTTCATTAGTAGGTGCAATGACTGCATTCTATACAATCAAGTATATTGAAAGTGAAAGTTTAATTTTTTCTATAACTGGATCAATGCTTATTTTAGGTGCGTTAATAGTATTTAAGTTTGGTCTCTCAAAAAAGTTGGAAGATTTAAAGAAAACACCAAGATTCAAATTTCCAAAAAAATCAATACTAATTTTTGGCTTTTTAATGATGATGAATTATGCAACTATGGGCATAATTCTCGATTGGTCGGCTCTTTGGTTAACTAAAGATTTATTAGTTCCTCTTTACTTAGGAGGAGCCGTTATAGTTGCATTTAATGTTGGTGAAATTTCTGCAAGACTAATTGCTTCAAAAATGATTGATAAATATAGTGAAAAATTAGTTGGTGGTTATCTCAGTATTACTGCTGGAATAATACTTTTCCTATCAATATTGACGTCAAATTTTCATGTAATTATTTTTGGAATGATATTATTTGGTTTTGGAACTGCTAATTTTATTGCGATTATAATCAGACAGGCAATTAGAATAACTGATGAACCGATAGCTTTAACTGTTGCAAATCTTATAACTATGGGATTTGCTGGCTTTATTTTTGGACCAGCATTAGTGGGGTATTTAGCTGAGTATATTGGGTTGACGTTTAATATGTATCTCTTAAGTTTAGTTTGGGGTCTTAATGGACTAGCTCTATTGATAATGATGAAGCGAATTAAGTCAATAGTTTAATAACCATTTGATTCACTTGCAGAATATTCAACTTCATCTGGTTGTGTACGGGCATTAAAATCATCTCTTTCAAAGCAATTTAAATCCCTTTTTTTTGTTTTCAGCAAGATACCCTTCGTGCTTAGGTTTTAACTCAAGCCAAGTGCATATTGATTCATCCGGCCAATCATCATAAATTCCCGCATGAGATGGACCTATGATCGATATGGTTAAAAGTAAAATTAAATTATTACTAAAATTTTTCATAAGAATCATTCTTACAGGAAATTAAAACTTAAACATCACATATACATCTTAAGAGGCTCGTACACATAATCCCGAGGACTAAAGTCTTCCCTTTCGAAGCAATTTAAATCTCTCTTTTTATTCTCTTCTAGATACCCTTTGTGATTTGGTCTTTGTTCTAGCCAAGTACAGATTGCTTCATCAGGCCAATCATCATAGACTCCAGCATAAGAAGGAAAAATGATGAAAATTGATAAAAGAAGAGATAATATCTTAAGAATTTTTTTCATACTAATTATTTTAATAATGAGGTGGTTTATTATTAATAGTTGATGAATTTTCCGAGAAAGATTCATTTTGATTCAAAAGTTTTTCATTTGTCTCTTTGACTCGTAATTTTAGTTTTTCAATGTTTTCACCTTGTCGAAAAACAGTCATATTAAGATCGTCAACCATATTTTGAAGAAATGCTACTTTTTCCTCTAATGCAATAATTTTTTTATCAATCATAACTTTATACTAATTAAAAAAGCCACCAAAAGGTGGCTTTATAATAATTATTTTTCTATTAAAACTTTTCGCGAAAGTTTTATTCTGCCTCTATCAACACCTAGAACTTTGACTTCTATTTCTTGGCCTTCTTTTAAATGATCTTCAACTTTCTCCACCCTTTCATGAGCAATCTCTGAAATATGAAGAAGCCCATCTTGATTCGGCATGATAGTTACAAATGCACCAAACTCTACGATTTTGGCAACCTTGCCCATGTAGACCTTGTCAACCTCAGGAACTGCGGTAACATCCTTAACCATTTGAACGGCTTTTTCAAAGCTTTCAGTATCATTAGCAAAAACATTAACATTACCATCATCATCTACATCAACACTTGCACCTGATTGAGCTACAATGCCTCGAATAGTTTCACCACCCTTACCAATAACATCACGAATCTTATCAGTAGGAATTTTAATTACTTTAGTTTTAGGCGCATTCTTTGAAGCTGCATTAGGTTCAGAAATTACTTGATTCATTTGTCCAAGTATATTGATCCTTGCTTCCTTGGCTTGTTTAAGAGCAATTGACATGATGTCTTCTGTAATTCCATCAATTTTTATATCCATTTGAAGTGCATTTATTCCTTTTGAGGTTCCAGCTACTTTAAAGTCCATATCACCAAGGTGGTCTTCATCACCTAGGATATCAGTTAAAACTGTGAAACGATCCTCATCCTTAACGAGTCCCATAGCAATACCAGCAACAGGTGCTCTTAAAGGAACTCCTGCATCCATTAGTGAAAGTGAAGAGCCACAAACACTAGCCATAGAGCTAGAGCCATTTGATTCAGTAATTTCTGAAACTATACGAATAGTATATGGAAAATCTTCAATACTAGGTAAGCAAGCAGAGATTCCTCGTCTTGCTAGTCGACCATGTCCAACCTCACGTCTTTTAACTCCCATTACTCGACCTGTTTCACCTACACAGTATGGAGGGAAGTTGTAATGAAGCATAAAATGGTCTTCAATTCTATCATTAGTTTCAAGTTTTTCAATCAATTGAGCATCTCTTTTAGAGCCAAGAGTTGTTACCACTAAAGCCTGAGTTTCTCCACGAGTAAATAAAGCAGAACCATGTGTATTCTCTAATACACTTGTTTCAATTGCAAGCTCCCGAACAGTAGAACTATCGCGACCATCTATTCGAGGTTCACCGGCTAAAATACGTTCTCTAACTGTAGATTTTTCAATTTTTTTGATATAATCCTTTACATCATCTGAGCTAGGCGAATTTTCCTCATCACTACAAAGTTGCTCAAGTGCTGAATCTTTAATTAAACCCATTTTTTCATAACGCTCCATTTTATCAACTGTTTGATATGCTTCGGAAATTTGGTTTCCAAACTTAGATTGAATGTCTGACATTAAGGCCTCATTCGCTTCAGGAGCAATCCACTCACGAGGAGATATACCTACCTCTTTAGCAAACTCAGCAACACTATCAATTACTACTTGAAATTGCTCATGAGCATACATTACTGCTCCTAGCATAACTTCCTCTGAGAGCTCACTAGCTTCTGATTCAACCATTAAGACTGCATCTTTAGTTCCAGCAACAACCATATCAAGATCTGATGTTTGTAAATCTGAGTATGTTGGATTAATAATGTAATTACCATCTTGAAATCCAACTCGAGCTGCACCAATTGGGCCTTTAAATGGAACACCTGAAATTGCAAGAGCAGCAGAAGTACCAAGCATAGCTAAAACATCAGGGTCAACATTCTTATTAGCAGAAATGACTTGTATCATGACTTGAACTTCATTCATATATCCATTTGGAAATAATGGACGAATTGGGCGATCAATTAATCTAGAGGTTAGTGTTTCCTTTTCACTAGGACGTCCTTCTCTTTTTAAGAAGCCACCTGGAATCTTACCTGCAGCATACGTTTTTTCTATGTAATCAACTGAAAGAGGAAAGAAGGCTTGACCAGGTCTGGCATCTTTTGCACCAACCACGCTCACTAATACTTGGGTATCATCCATACTCGCTAAAACGGCACCATGTGCTTGACGAGCTATTCTTCCTGTTTCAAAAGTAATTTGGTTTTTTCCAAATGTAAAGCTTTTTTGAACTATATTCATGTTCATTATGTTTCTCCAATAAAATAAAAGTATTTTATGGTTTCACAAAATAAGCTTTATATAAAACATACCTTCGAGGTATGCTTGAGATAAAACTTACCGAAATCCATAAAACAATAGAATTATCCCCTAATTTATTTAAATAAATGTATTAAATTTATCTCTCTAGATTAAGCTATAAAGCAATCTATAAGGTGCTTAAATATTTTCTTTAATAAAAGATAATGCCATTAATTGCTCGGCAAAAATATGATTTTTATGATTTACTTTTAGTTGTCTTTTATTACAAAAATCAATGACGGTTTGTTCATTAATATTGCTGCATTTGAAAACCTCTCCATTAATAAAAACCATTAATTTATTCTTAAGATGTTGGTAGGCAATTCTACATAAAGGGTTAAGAGAGTATGTTGTTCCAAATTCTAATTTTTCATTTATTTCATAGTTAATAAAATCGTTCAGCCTTCTTTCATCCTCTGAATCAAGTTTGGTAATAAAGCACCCAATTTGCTCTTCTGACAAATAATCTATATTTAAAAAACTTTTAGCTTGTTCAATTACGATTTGAGGAATCTCAGCTGGCTGAAGATTTGAAGTCCAAATTGGATCTACAAAGTACTCTTCCAGTTTTTTATTTCTTGTCAAATTTAATTGCTCTGCCATTTCTTGAGCTGAGTATGAACGATAGCCAATTGATAGTGTGATGCATTCTTTATCAAGACTTATGCCATGATGAGCAACCTTAGGAGGAATGTAAACAATATCTCCTGGCTCAGCCACCCAAACCACTTCCTCATGAAAAGTTTCCATTATTCTTAGAGGAATATTATCCAAGTAGTTGTCTGGTGAACAATCTTTGCTACTTATTAACCATTTTCTTGAACCTAAACCTTGCAGTAAAAAAACATCATAGTGATCATAGTGAGGCCCTACACCTCCTCCAATTGATGCAAATGAGACCATTATGTCATCAAAGCGCCATCGTGGAATAAAATCAAATTCATTAATAAGATTGTAAATATTTGAAATATAACGATCAACACCTTGCACTAAAAGTGTCCAGTCATTTTCTGGTAGTTTAGAGAATATGTCTTCGTTGAAAGGTCCATTATTAAGGCTCCAAAGATTATTTTTTATTGAACCAGTAATAATTCTAGATTCAAACTCTTCTTCACATGAGAGTCCAGCTAGCTCATCTGGAGATAAGGGGCAAATAAAATTAGGCAAGGCATTCTTAATTAGGAGTGGTTTTTTTTGCCAATAATCTTGAAGAAACTGTTTGCGAGAGATACTACCAAAATGAATCATAATTATTTTTTAATTAATTAGCTTATTATCTATTATCAATATAGTTATTGCATTAAAAATATGACTTTATAAATGTATATAATCGAGTTCGTATAGTTAAATTATTAATAATATGTCATTTCTATTACCAACTGTTATAGATGATAAAAAGCATCCAATTAAAGATGCCTTGTATAGGTCACAATGTAAAGAAACTCTAGATTCTGAGGGTGTCTTAGTTCTTAAAGACTTTATCCAGGATAAAGCTATTAAGATGATCCTCAGTGAAGCAAAGAAACAAGAATATCTGGCTTATTACTGTATAAATAATCATAATGTTTATTTAGAGCCTACAGACAAGAACTACCCATTGAATCATGCTCGAAATAGAACTGTAGTTTCTTCTAAGGGATGTATTACTGATGACCAAGTTCCAAGTCAATCTCCTTTAAAAGTGCTTTATGATTCAGAAGAGTTCAAAAAATTTCTTTGTTCTGTTCTTGGTGAAGAGGTGCTCTATAAATATGATGATAATTTATCCTCAATCAATATACATTATGCTACTCAAGGGCAAGAGTTGGGTTGGCATTTTGATAACTCTTCTTTTGCTATTACCTTGCTGATACAGAAGCCAGATGGAGGAGGTAAGTTTGAGTACATTCGTGATTTCAGAGATGTGGATAATACTATTAAGAATTATCAAAAAATAAGTGATCTTTTGGATAATAAATTTTCCCCAGATATTCTAGCAATGGAGCCCGGCTCTTTAGTGTTATTTCGTGGAAGAAATGCGATTCATAGGGTAACTCCAACAAAGGGTACCAAAATGAGAATTCTATCCGTTTTAGCCTATAATTCTAAGCCAGGAGTCAAATTATCTGAGTCAGCTAGAATGACTTTTTTTGGAAAATTAAACTAGCTTTCGTCTCGAAGATTAATAATAGTATTCACCAGAGATGTATTGACTTCTCTTGGTCCTTTGTTTGCTCGATTTTCATGTCTTCTAGCGCCTGGTAGACGCGTTCCATCAATATTATTGTATTCTTTTAGAAATTTTTCAGTTTGTTCTGAAGTATCTTTACCTGAGATAATTTCAGGAGACATAGCAAGAATAAACTGACCACCTTGTGCTGGACCACCATCACCATTATCACGCTCTTTGGTCTCATAAGAGAATGTTTCACCAACTAAAGGTCCTGACAAGAGTTCAACCATAAGTGCTATTACTGAGCCTTTATGACCACCAAATGGAAGTAAAACCCCTTTATCAATTTCCAAGGCATCAGTTGTTAATTCTCCTGATGCAGAAAGGCCAGTTCCAAGAGGTACAGAGTGCCCATCTCGGGCAGCAATTTGAAGCTCACCTTTAGCCATAGAAGAAGTTGCCATATCAAATACAATTGGATTCTTACCAGGACGTGGCCATGAAAATGCAATTGGATTGGTACCAAATAATGCAGAAGCACCTCCAGCAGGAGCAACACCTGGCATATAAGAAACAGACGTCAGTCCAACGAGCCCATGATCACTTATTGCCTCAACCTCTGGCCAAAGTGCTGCAAAGTGATGACAGCGTTGGATTGATAAGCCAGCAATACCAAATTTTTTTGCAGCTTCAATAAGTTTTTTTATTCCATAGTTATGAGCTAATGGAGCGAAGCCATTCATGGCATCACATTTTAAGATTACTGGAGTAATTTCACTAATTTCAGGCCTTGCAGAGCCGTCTACCTTTTTACTTTTAAGTGCTTTTATATACCCAGGAATGCGAAAAAGCCCGTGAGAAATTGAGCCATCTCGCTCAGCATTAGTTACGGTAGTAGCAACTGCATCTGCATTTTCTTCATTAGCACCATGCGCCATTAGAGACGTTTTTGCTAAAATGAAAATTTCATCTAGACTTAGATTGCTGGTTTTATTAGACATAAAGCTTCACCTTTTGATTTAAATAATGTTTTAAGAATAAGAAAGGACTGTGTCACCCAAAACTTTGAAGTTTGGCTCAATACCAAGTCCTGGTCTTTCAGCAGCAGTCATTTTACCATTTACTCGTTGAGGTGCGCCACTAGCTATTTCAACTGTTCCATAGCTATTAAAGTCAGTTGCTGAAAAACAAAACTCTTCTGGTGTTGAGCGAGCTAAATGTGCAATAGCTGCAGTAACGATATCTCCACCCCAAGTATCTTCAATTGTCATTGGGATGCCAGAGGCTACACAAAGATCTCTCATTAATTTGGCTTTGGTTAAGCCTCCAACTTTGGAAATTTTGAGATTAATTACATCCATAGCATCCTCAGCAATAGCACGAACTAACATATCTGGACCATCAACTACTTCATCGAGGATAAATGGGAGAGAAGTGCGTCTTCTAATAGAAACGCTTTCTTCATAAGTCATGCATGGTTGTTCAATGTATACATCAAGATCAGAAACAGCACTAACAACCCTAGCTGCTTCATGCTTAGTCCATCCAGTATTTGCATCAGCTACAAGAATGTCACTTGGCTTTAAAATTGCTCTAGTAGCTCGAATACGCTCAATATCATCATTTGCATTTCCACCAACCTTAAGTTGAAATTTTGTATAGCCTTCAGAAGAGTATCCAGATATTTTTGCGGCCATTTCTTCAGGACTTTGCTGACTTATTGCTCGGTATAAAAATACATCATCCTGTGCTGATCCTCCTAAAAGATTAAAGACTGGTTGATTTGTTGCTTTGCCAAGAAGATCCCAGCATGCAATATCTATTGGAGCTTTGGCGTAAGGATGGCCACGTAATGCTGAATCCATGATGCGATTGATTTCACCAATATTTAGTGGATCAAGGCCAATTAAATGAGGTGCTAGTTCAGCGAGTCCAGCACGAACTCCTAGTGCAAAAGAAGGTAAATAAGCAGATCCTAAAGGGCAACATTCTGCATAACCAATCAATCCTTCATCAGTTTCTATTGCAACCACAGTACTATCAAAAACATCAACAAAGTTATTATTTGACCATTTATATCGGCCTTCTTTTAATGGCAAATCTACTTGCCATGCTTTGATTGCAGTTATTTTCATTTTTACTCCTATGTTTTAACTTTTGATAGAAATTTTTGTAAATGTTTAGATTTTGGAGATCCAAAGAGTTTATCAGCTTGGTTTATTTCTTCAATCTTGCCTTCATGAAAAAATGCTACCCTATCAGAGACTTCACGTGCAAAACCCATCTCATGAGTCACACAAATCATTGTCATGCCCTCATCAGCAAGAAGTCTAATAGTATCAAGGACTTCTCCTACAAGTTCTGGATCGAGAGCAGATGTCGCTTCATCAAATAACATACATTTTGGCTCCATTGCAAGTGCTCGTGCAATAGCTAGTCGTTGCTGCTGCCCACCTGATAATGCAGAAGGATATTGTGAAAGCTTATCACCCAGACCAACATGTCGGAGTTGTTTTTCAGCAACATCTAGCGCTTCTGATTTAGAAAGCTTGCTAACAATTTTAGGAGCTAGAGCTACATTTTCAAGGACTGTTAAGTGAGGGAAACTGTTCCATTGTTGAAACACCATACCCATATTTTGGCGAACTGAATTAAGATTTGTATCACTAGCATGGACATCAATATCATCTACGATGATTTGACCTTTTTGAATGGGTTCAAGGCCATTAATACAATAAAGTAAAGTAGATTTACCAGAGCCTGAGGAGCCTATCACACTTAAGACTTCTCCTTTTGGCACTTCAAGATCTATGCCTTTTAATACTTCAAGTTCATCGTATTGTTTGTGTAGGTTAGTAATTTTAATCATTGAGACCACCTTTGTTCAAGTCGAGTAGCATAATAAGAAATTGGATAAGATAAAGCAAAATAGAAGGCTCCAGCAATAGATAATATGAGGATCGCCTCTTGGGTTCGAGTCATAAGTATTTGAGAGGCCTTTAAAAGCTCAACATATCCAAGTATTGATACTAGCGCACTATCCTTTAAAACTCCTAGCGCAACTCCAACCCAAGCAGGGAATACAGCTCGAAGACCAATCGGCCAAACAACATAGCGTAAATCTTGCCAATAGTTCATACCTAAACTTCTTGCTGCTCGCCTCATTGGGATTCCAACTGCCTCAATTCCAGCTCTAGCTACGTTTGCAACATAGGCTGAGGTGTAGACAATAAGAACAATTAATCCTGCTTCAAAGGGATTAAGTCTAAGGCCAATAATAGGCGCAAAATTAAAAAATAATACTAGTTGAATAATTAATGGAACAGAGCGAAAAATATCTAGTATTGTTCCAAGGGTAAACGCTACTAATCTTGAAACACTGAGAGCTAAACCTAAGAATATTCCAAGGATAGACCCAATACTAATTGCCCAAAAAGAAATCCATAGAGTCCTTAAAGCTGCTTCACCAAGGAACCATAAATCATTAGGGTTAAATCCAGAAAAATAAGTTGCTGCTGATTCCATTATTAAACTCTTAGTATTTAAAAAGGCGATTTGCCATTAATCTTGATGCACCAAGAATAATCTTAACTAGGACGTAGTAAATTACTGCAGTAACTGCAAAATATTCAAAAATTCGATAAGTTTTAGATGCAAAGAATTGCGTTTCTCCTGAAAGCTCGCGAAATCCAACTAACATACCTAGGGATGACATTAAAACTGCCCAGACCATTTGGTTAGTCATAGGATGGTAGACAATACGCAGAACCTGAGGAATTATAATTCTAGTATAAGTTTGAAAGTTATTCATTCCAAGGCTTAACGAGGCTCTTACTTGGGTATCCGGGATGGCATTAAATCCGCCACGAAAATTTTCAGCTAAATAACCAGCATTATTAAATGTTAAGCCCATCAATACAATAAGGAATGGACTGAAATGAATACCAAATGCACCAAGACCAAATCCAAAGAAAAATAATTGAAGAAGCGCTGGGGTATTTCGAGCTAATTCAATCCAAGAAACAGCAAACCATTTTAATGGCCCTGTCATATTGATTCTTATTAGAGATAATGCTAGGCCAAATAATATCCCTAGAATCATTGAAAGAATTGCAACTTCCAAAGTTAATACTGCTGATTGTAATAAATCAGGAAGGGTCTTGAAGACTGGTCTCCAATGGAAGTTGTAATCCATAAATAACTATAAAAAAATGGCCGGCAAGCCGGCCATATTAAATTAACTATTAGTAGTAAACACCAGGAATACGTAATTCAGGCGCTTCGCCACCAACAAACTTACCCCAAAGCTCTTGGTACCGGCCAGAACGAACTTGCTGCGTTACAAAAAGGTTAAGGTAGTTAAGCCAAGTAACATCCATACGTGGACCAACTACAGAAGTATAGTCAGTGCCCCATGGCATACGAGGACCAGCGATAACTGTATCAAATTGCTGAGTTATTGGTAATACTGTTGTGTTGGTAGTAATACCAGCATGAGCTTTTCCTTGAGCTACAGCTAAGAATACTTCATTCTCAGATTGATAGCCTTGATAATTGCCTTCAATTCCAAGTTCTTTAGCTATCTTCAACCATTCCTGTTCAGGGACAGTTCCAATTGCAGCAGCAACTTTCTTGTCATACATATCTTCAACAGTAACGATACCACTATCAGCTCCAACAATAGCTTGAGCATAATAAATAGCATAAGGTATTGTGAAACCAACTGTTTTAGCACGAGATAATGTATCAGAAGTACCACCAAATACAACATCACCACGATTAGTAACAATTAATGGTAGGCGTTCAGCCCAAGTAATTGCAATAATTTCATGATCAACTTCTAATGCAGCTGCAAGGTCCTTACAATACTCAACATCAAAACCTGCTGGCTCATTATTTGCATCACGATAGCCAATTGGTGGAAAGTCTAAAACTACTCCACATCTTAGAACTCCAGCATCAATAACATCATCTAGTTTATCTGCGGAAGCTGTAGTAGCGCCTGTAAGCAACAAAGCTGCAGTAGTTAGCGATACTAATGTTTTAGAAAACATTTTCATTTGTTTCTCCTATTAATTTTTAAATATAACACTGAAATACTCGTCTGAGAATCCTAATGTTGGCAATATCTTATCACTTTTAATTCAAAAATGTAAGTTCTATTCCCACACTATTTTTATATTTTTTATATTTCTACTCTAAATTAATTACAAAGTATCGATTAAAGTTAAATATAGTATATTATTTTCAAAATAAATAATTTAATAGGAGAGACTTAATGAGATTTGAAGGAATTTACACACCAATTATCACACCTTTTGCAAGCAACGGACAAATTGATTGGGATGTATATGCTGAAGTGATTGATTGGCAAATTGAAAATGGTGTAGCTGGAATTATAGTCGGTGGATCTACTGGTGAATTTTATGCGCTTTCCAAAGAGGAGCGTATTCAACAATTTAAATTCGCATCAGAGCGAATTAATAATCGAGTCGAATTTATGGCGGGAGTTAATGATATTCGAGCTGATGAGTGCATAGATATTTCTATGGCAGCAGTTGATGCAGGAGCTAAATCGCTTTTAGTAGCTGCCCCACCTTATTCTCTTCCTTCAGAAGAAGAGCTGGCTTATCATGTTCTTGCGATAGCTAAAACAACAGAATTACCAATTATGCTTTATAACTATCCAGGAAGAACTGGAGTTGAGATGGGTGAAGATTTTTTATCAATAGTTGCAAAAAATCCACTTATAGCCGCTATTAAGGAGTCAAGTGGTGACTATTCTAGATTGCCTTTATTATCAAATAACTACCCTTCAATTGAGCTAGCAGTTGGAGGAGAAGAGCAGGTTCTTGAGTTCGCAGCATGGGGGGCAAAGTCTTGGGTGTGTGCGACAGCTAACTTCTTCCCTTCGGAATGTGTGCAGGTAATGGATATCCTCGGAAAGCAATCAGATTTTAATAAGGGGAGAAAGCTTATGGCTGCCTTTATGCCACTAATGAAAGCCCTTGAACAAGGTGGTAAATTTTTACAATGTGTTAAATTTGGCTGCGAAATGCAAGGCCGCCCTGGAGGAAATGTTAGACTTCCGCTACTTCCGATGGATGACTCTCTTAAACAAGAAATGACCATTATTATTGAAAATACTCGTAAATCGTTAAATTCAATCCTTAATTAGAGCATCGAATGAACACAAATAAATTAATCCATATTGTTTCATGCCATGCAGAGGGTGAAGTAGGTAACGTTATCGTTGGAGGTGTAGCTCCTCCAAAAGGAGATAATCTTTGGGAAAAGGCCAGGTGGATTGATCAAGATCAAAAATTAAGACAGTTTGTTTTAAATGAGCCAAGGGGAGGCGTGTTTAAACATGTGAATCTTTTAGTGCCTCCTATAGACTCAAATGCTCATCAAGGTTTTATAGTTATGGAGCCAGAGCACACTCCACCAATGTCAGGATCTAACTCAATTTGTGTTTCAACTGTTCTGCTTGATACTGGATTGATTCCAATGACTGAGCCCATAACAGAATTTATACTTGAGGCACCTGGGGGCCTAGTTCCAGTTAAGGCTTATTGTGAGAATGGAAAAGCTAAAAGTATAGAGGTTCATAATGTTGCATCTTTTGCTGATCAGCTAGATGTTCATATTGATGTTGAAGGGATGGGCTCTCTTAAAGTAGATACTGCATATGGAGGAGATAGCTTTGTTATTGTTAATGCAGCTGAACTTGGCTTTAATATTACACCTGATGAAGCCAAGGATATAGCTGATATTGGATCAAAAATAACAGCTGCTGCGAATCTACAATTAGACTTTAATCATCCTACTAATCCTGATTGGAACCATATTTCATTCTGCGAACTAGCGCTTCCTTTATTCGAGGAGGATGGAGTAAAAGTCAGTCGTAATAGCGTTGTAATAGACCCAGGCAAATTGGATCGCTCTCCCTGCGGTACTGGGTGTTCTGCTCGAATGGCACTGCTTCATGCTAAAGGAGAGTTAAAAAAAGGTGACCGAATGATTGGTCGATCAATTATTGATTCTCGCTTTGATTGCAGTATAGTGGAGGAGACTATGGTGGGTGCTAAGAAGGCAATTATTCCTTCAATTCGAGGAAGGGCTTGGATTACTGGTACTCATCAATTAATGCTTGATCCTGAGGATCCATGGCCAGAAGGTTATCGGCTAACTGATACTTGGCCAATTAAGAAATGAAATCTGTTCTTTTAATAGGTTAAAGCTTATGCAATGGAAAAAAACTATCACTATGGTAGAGGCTCATGCAGAGGGAGAGGTTGGACGTATTGTTATGAGTGGTGTTAATGATATCCCTGGTGACACAATGTTAGAAAAAATGAACTATATAAATCAAGTAGATGACAGTTTACGTCGTTTTTTGGTATTTGAGCCCCGAGGTTATGCGCAAATGTCAACCAATCTTATTTTTGATCCAATTAACAAAGATGCTGATATAGGTTTTTTGATTTTACAAGGCGATAAGGCTCATGCTATGTCAGGCTCAAATAGTATTTGTCTAGTAACGGTTTTACTAGAAACTGGTCGAATAGAAATGAAGGAGCCTGAAACGACAGTAACATTGGATACCCCTGCAGGAATTGTTCAGGCAACAGCGTCCTGTAAAAATGGAAAATGTGAAAGAGTATCATTAGATATGACTCCATCATATGCAGACCAACTTGATGCAATAATAGATGTAGAGGGGCTTGGAAAAGTTAGTGTTGATATTGCTTTTGGTGGTATTTTTTACGCTTTAATTGATCCCAGTCAGTTTGATTTAAAAATCTTACCTGAGAATGCCCGTCAGCTTGTAGATATTGGTACTCGTATTCATAGAGCAGTTAATGAACAGCTTGAAATAAGTCACCCTGAGCTTGAGAGTATTAAGGGTATTTCTTATACGATGTTTGTTGACCATGACGATGAAGGTAGAATGAAAGGTGCTACTATTCTGCCACCTGGTCGAATTGATCGCTCTCCATGCGGTACTGGAAATTCTGCTCGACTAGCAGTTATGGAGGCAAGAGGGCAGATTAAAGTTGGTGAAATTCTAAAGGCAAGATCTATTATTGATAGTGAATTTCAGGTAGAAATAATTTCTAAAAAAACAATTGCTGGAAAACCTGGAATCTTACCAAGGATTTCTGGACGTGGATGGATACATGGCATCCATCAAGTAGGAATTGATCCCAGTGATCCATATCCTTTAGGTTATAAAGTATCTGACTGCTGGGGTGATGCTTTTGATTTACTTAGTTAAGAGATATAATGACCTCTAAGGGAATCCCTTTAGGTTCATCTATTGCAATAATAGGGGCTGGTATTGTAGGTGTTGCAAGTGCATGTGCTCTTATGCGACAAGGCTACAAAGTCTCAATCTTTGATCCATCCCATCCAGGAGAGGCTGGTTCATCGATGGCGAATGCAGGCCACATTGGCGCTTCAGATATCTATCCTTTAAGCACACCAGGCATTCATTGGAAAGCTATAAAAATGTTAATGGACTCTAATGCACCATTAAAGATTTCATTTAAAGAATTTTGGCTAGAGTTACCATGGTTTTGGCGATTTTGGCGAACTTCTCATGCAAGCAATTTTGAATCTGCAACAAAAGCATTAAGCTATCTTTGTCATAATTCTATTGATGATACAAGAGAGCTTTTTGAGTATTGCAATATGGGTGATATGCTTGATCATAAGGGTTGTATGTTTATTTATGATACTGAGGAGAGTTTTAATAGTAGTCTAAAGAGTTGGATTGATAAGAAAAATCGAGGTTTTAGTAGTGAAGTAATAGATCTTGATCAGCTAAATATAAGAGCTCCTTATATTAGTAATAAGTTTAAGTATGCTGTCTTATCACATAATTGGGGGCAAGTTAGTGATCCACTTGAAGTGGTAAAAAGTATTGCTAATGTTGCAGAGAAGGGAGGTGTCATTTTTCATCAAAACCGAGTTAATAGTATTTCTAAAAAAAACAATTCAATTGATTTAGCTACTGATAAAGGAACAGATAGTTTTGATGCAGTAATAATTGCAGCTGGTATCGGATCAGTTGATTTTGCAAAATCTTGCGGTGATTTTTTACCCATGGCTTCTGAAAGAGGATATAACTTAACTATTCCTTCAGCAAACATTAAAAATGAATTACCACTTGTCTTTGCAGATCGAGGAGTGGTTACAACAAGTCTATCGAGTGGATTTAGAATAGGGGGCTGGGCAGAGTACTCAAATTCTAAAAATAAAGCGAACCAAGACCATTTTAAATCTATTGCTCGAATTAGTCGCGAATTATTTCCAGAAATAAATATAGATAATGCTAAATACTGGATGGGTAGTCGGCCTTCAACTCCTGACTCTGTTCCAGTAATTTCTTGCTCTCAAAAAATGGATCGTATTTTTTATAATTGTGGTCATGGACATTATGGGTTAACTCATGCTGCAACTTCTGCAAAAATTTTATGCAAGTTACTAGATGATAGCGCTGACTATACTGAGCATGAGGGCCTATCGATTAATAGATTTTTATAACCAAGTAAATAGTACATTTATTTTTTTAAGTATTAAATTTTAACTAAAATACCCCTCTAGTCAAGAATTAGATAAGCAAAACACAATGAAAAAAACATTTCTATTAACACATCCAAAGATTAAGACTGCAAGGCTTATAGAGGCAATAAGGCGTGATGTTAAAAAGTATCTAAAAAGAGAAAAAAGAAAGTCATTACCTGATGGCGCTGATTACTGGGATTTTGATTGTAAGTTTGGTCCAACAGAGGATAAAGCAGAGATGATTTTAGTTTCTGAGATAAGCAAATGTATAACTGAAGTAGAGGTTGAAAACCTTAAATCATTTTATTTAGAAATTCTCGCAAAACCAGGCCTTAAAAAAAATTTTACTAAACCTAAAATTTAGATAAGTGTTGATTTATTGGTGATAGTTTGGTGCCTCTTTAGTAATTGCAACGTCGTGAACGTGAGACTCAGTCATTCCTGCAGCGGTAACTTGCACAAATTCCGCTTTAGTTCTCATAGTAACTAGATCTTTGCATCCTGTATAGCCCATTGACGATCTAATTCCACCAACAATTTGATGAATGATTGGTCTTATAGAGCCTTTAAATGGGACTCTTCCCTCGATACCTTCGGGGACAAGTTTTTCTGCAGCAAGTTCAGCTTGAAAATAACGGTCTGATGAGCCATGAGCTTGACCCATTGCGCCAAGAGAGCCCATACCTCTATAAGCTTTATATGATCTTCCTTGAAAGAGCTCCACTTCACCTGGTGACTCCTCTGTGCCGGCAAGCATTGAGCCAATCATAACGCTGTGTGCACCAGCAGCAAATGCTTTTGAAGCATCACCTGAAAACCTTATGCCACCATCAGCAATAACAGTTACATTAGTGTCTTTTAGTGCTTCTGCAACATCTGATATAGCACTAAATTGAGGCACACCAACACCAGCTACAATTCGAGTAGTGCAAATACTTCCAGGTCCAATTCCAACTTTGACACAATCAGCACCAGCTTTAGCTAAATCTAGAGCGGCCTTAGCAGTAGCAATATTTCCTGCAATAATTTCAAGATCAGGGAAATCTTTTTTTGTCTTTTTAACTCGATCTAAGACGCCTTGTGAATGACCATGAGCGGTATCAATAACAATCATATCTACACCAGCTTTAACTAGTGCACTAATTCTATTAGAAGTACCTTTTCCAACGCCTACAGCAGCACCCACAATTAACCTCTCTTGATCATCTTTAGCAGCTTTTGGAAAGTCACTAGTTTTCTTGATGTCACTTACAGTAATCATACCTCCAAGCTTAAAATTTTTATCTGTCATCAAGACTCTTTCAATACGATGCTTTTGAAGGAGATTTCGAACAGTATTCATGGAGACGCCTTCACTAACCGTTATTAGGTTCTTTTGTGGAGTCATAACATTTTCAACAAGCTCATCAAGACGAGTTTCAAATAAAACGTCTCTACTCGTTATAAGACCAACTAAAATATTTTTTGAAACAACAGGAAGAGCAGATATTCCATGCTGGGATTGGAGGTCAAATACATCCTTTATAGTTGCATTTGGTTCAATACTAATTGGGTCTCTGATTATTCCAGATTCAAATCTCTTTACCTTTCTGACTTCTTTGGCCTGAGAGATAACTGACATGTTTTTATGAATAACTCCCATTCCACCTTCTTGAGCAATAGCAATTGCAAGTTTTCCTTCAGTAACAGTATCCATTGCTGCGGACATAATTGGAGTGTTAAGAGTAATTTTATTTGTAAGTTTTGATGTTAAATCAACTTCCTTGGGAAGAATAGAGGAGTGAGAAGGGACTAATAATACATCATCAAAAGTCAGTGCTTTTTTTAATACTTTCATATAAATTCTCCTAATTCTTTAATAACGCCTTCTATTCAGAAGTCCAGGTAATATAAAACCAATAATCATTCCAAAGAATAACACTATTGCACCAACAATAAACCAGTTTCTTGAGCTAGTATCTTTTTGTATTTGAGTATTGTTTTCCGCCAACTGGAGTTCTGCTTTGAGCTGAAGCGATTCTTGAATTAATTTTTCATTCTCATGTTCAAGCTTAAGAGCATCTTGATAGACTTGTTCAATATGAGCCTTTTCAGCTTTAGATTTTGAACTTTGAATAGCAAGATCTGTATTATCTTGTTTAATAGTAATAAGTTCATTTTCAAGAGCTTCTTTTTCAGTACTCAACTTAGAAATTAGAAGCTTATTTTCATTGAAAGTTCTAGTTAATTTTTTTAATTTTTCTCTCGCAGAGGGTTCTGAAGAAATATAGCGTGATGAAATC
Source organism: Candidatus Thioglobus sp. NP1 (assembly GCF_003326015.1). NCBI lineage: Bacteria > Pseudomonadati > Pseudomonadota > Gammaproteobacteria > Pseudothioglobaceae (SeqCode) > Candidatus Thioglobus > Candidatus Thioglobus sp. NP1. Next base: position 1,270,551 of record NZ_CP023860.1, on the reverse strand, counting down.
CATCCAATAGTATCATCAACTTGAATCTGAGCCCACCCATCTTCAGTACTTTGCAATATAGAAGCTTCTGTGCCTGAAGAAAGAAATCGAATAATATTTTCATTATCAAAGGACTTTTCAGATCGAAAAGGCAATTCCATTTGATCAGTTATATAGACAAGTGATTCAGCACCAGCTCTAAAGGTTACTAATAATAGAAGTAAGAATAAGGTTTTATAATTTTTCATATTTTAATAATTACTATTGTATATCGCACAAAATAAAATAAATGTGTTTTATGTGTGCTTTTAATGAACCATAATATTTTTTCATAATTGGCTAATTTTTTTAAGTTGGATCTCAAGCTCGTCAAGAGATTGCTCTACTGAAGCAAGTTTTAATTTTTCCTTTTCAACAACTGCCTCTGGAGCTGAAGATATAAATTGATTATTATTCAATTTTCCTGAGAATTGAAGTTGTAATTTATTCAATTTATCTATTTCTTTATTTAATCGAGCTATCTCTTGGTCTTTATCAATTAAGCCTGCTAATGGGATAAGTATTTTCATTTCACCAACTAGAGCAATTGCAGACTCAGGCTCATTATCATTATCTAAAAGAATTTCAACATTTTTAAGTTTTGCTAAGGCAAATATAATTGACTCGTTATTTTTAATAAAAGTTTTGTCCAAAGAATTTAGATTTTGGACAAAGCATGGAAGAGGTTTTCCTGGGGTAATATTCATTTCGCCTCTTATTTGCCTAATTCCCAAAATAAATTGTTTTAACCAATCTATTTCTAACTCTGCATCCTTGTTAAAGAGAGCTTTATCAGGTTCAGGAAATTTTTTAGAAATTAGCTTCTCTGTAGAACTATCAATAAGTTTTTGGGACTGCTCAAAAATCTCTTCCGTGATAAATGGAATAATTGGATGAAGTAAGATTAAAATTTCAGTAAGTACTTTAAGCAGTGTGGCTTGGGTACCTTTTTTTGTTAAATTATTTTCCAATAATGGTTTTGATAACTCTAAATACCAGTCACAATAATCATGCCAAACAAAATCATATAAGGACTGGCTCATTAAGTCTAGGCGGTATTCAGATAAATGTTTTTCTACCTCAATTTTTGTATGCTGAAGTCTAGAGAGGATCCATTTATCTGGGGAAGATAGTTTTGAATTAAAATCAATTGATTGCGATTCTAGATTCATTAAGACAAAACGAGATGCATTCCAAAGCTTATTACAAAAGTTTCTATAACCTTCTACTCTTTTAAGATCAAATTTAATATCCCTACCAAAAGAAGCCAGAGCAGCAAAGGTAAATCTTATTGCATCAGTTCCAAAAGCAGGTATTCCATCAGGAAATTCTTTTTTGGTTTGTTTTTTAATCTTTTCAGTGAGTTTTGGCTGCATCATGCCTTGTGTTCTTTTGACAAGAAGGTCTTCTAGGCTTATGCCATCAATAAGATCGATTGGATCTAGCACGTTACCTTTGGATTTGCTCATTTTTTGACCATTGCCATCTTTTATAAGACCTGTAATATAAATATCTTTAAATGGCACGTCTCCAGTAAACTTCAGGCCAAACATAATCATTCTTGCAACCCAGAAAAAGATAATATCAAAACCTGTAACAAGAACACTTGTAGGATAGAAGCGTGCGAGTTCAGGCGTATTTTCTGGCCATCCTAGGGTTGAAAATGGCCACAAAGCAGAAGAGAACCAAGTATCAAGAACATCTTCATCTTGAACAAGATCATTATCAATACCAGCTTGAGCCTGAGCTTCTTCTAGATTATTTGCAACATAGATTTTTCCAGACTTGTCATACCATGCTGGAATACGATGTCCCCACCATATTTGACGAGAAATACACCAATCTTCAATATTTTCCATCCAATTAAAGTAGGTTTTGTTCCAGTTTTCAGGTACGAAGCGAATATCGCCTTTTTTTACTGCTTCTATAGCGGGTTCTGCTAATGGCTTTACCTTAACAAACCACTGGTCAGTCATATAAGGTTCAATAATACTATGCGTCCTGTCTCCTCTTGGAACCATGAGGGTATGGCCATCAATTTTTGCAATTGAACTTTGTTTTTCTAAGTCTTGAACTATAGCTTTTCGAGCATCAAAACGATCCAATCCTTGATAGGCTTCTGGAGCATTAAGATTAATTCTAGCATCATCAGTTAAGATATTTATAGTTTCAAGATTATGTCTTTGACCAATTTCATAGTCATTGAAATCATGTGCTGGTGTTATCTTTACACAACCTGTACCAAACTCCATATCAACGTAGTCATCTGCAATGATTGGAATTTTTCTATCTGATAGAGGAAGAGCTATCATTTTCCCAATTAAATGTTGATAGCGTGAATCCTCTGGATGAACTGCAACAGCTGAGTCTCCAAGCATTGTTTCAGGACGGGTTGTAGCCACAACTAGAATTTCATCTGAACCAATAACTGGGTATTTGATATGCCATAAAAAGCCAGTTTCTTCAGTACTTATGACTTCAAGATCAGAAACTGCAGTTAATAGAACAGGGTCCCAATTAACAAGTCTTTTGCCACGATAAATTAAATCTTCGTTATATAAATCAATAAAAACTTTTTTTACTGCTTCTGAAAGCTCTTTATCCATGGTGAAACGCTCTCTTTCCCAATCAACAGAAGCTCCCAGGCGTCTCATTTGAGAGGTAATAGTTCCTCCTGACTTAGACTTCCAATCCCAGACTTTTTCGGTAAATTTATCACGACCAAGGTCATGACGAGAGATATTTTCTTGTCCTAGCTGCCTTTCAACAACCATTTGGGTTGCTATTCCAGCATGATCAGTTCCTGGTTGCCACAAAGTTTGACTACCTTTGCTTCTGTTATATCGAGTATATACATCCATAATAGTATGCTGAAAAGCATGACCCATATGTAAGCTTCCTGTCACATTAGGTGGAGGAAGAACAATACTAAAAGTATTTTTACTCTTTGAGTTTAAATTTGAAGAGAAGAGACCATCTTTCTCCCATACATCGCGATACTTTGCTTCGATATGTTCAGGATTGTATGTTTTTTCCATGAAGTTATGATGGCGGATAAAACTGAAATATTATACAATAACTACGGTAAGAAGAACTACACCTTTAACGATAGTCTAATTGTAATCCTTTCGTCCAGAAAGTGCATGCGCTATAGTATTAATATCTGTGTATTCAAGTTCACCACCTAAAGGAATTCCATGAGCTATCCTAGTGGTTTTTATTTGATATTTTTTAGCTAAATTATGAATATAGTGAGCAGTAACCTCACCTTCAATAGTTGCATTAGTTGCTAGAATTATTTCATTAACCTTTTCTTTCGTTAATAAGCCTTCAAGTTCATCTAAACCAAGCTCTGCAGCTCCAATACCATCAATTGGTGAAAGGTAGCCACTAAGGACAAAGTATTTCCCAGAATAGACCCCACTCTGTTCAATTACATGAATATCTGAAGGAGTTTCAACAATACATAATTGTGACTCGTCACGAGAGGTGCTTGAGCATATCTCACATACAGTTTTTTCAGTAAGAGTCCTGCATCTCTCACAATTTTTCACATTTTCCATCGCTTCATTTAAAGCCTTGGCAAGATCTAAACCACCTGGCCTATCTCTTTCCAAGAGGTGGTAAATAAACCTTTGGGCAGTTTTAGCACCAACACCAGGTAATTTACTGAAGGCTTTATTTAGTTTTTCAATCATCTTATGTATTTTTAAAGCTATTAAAAAGGTAAGTTTATCCCACCAGTAACACTTTTAAGCTTTTCTTTTGAAATTAAACTTACTTCGTTAGAGGCATTATTGATTGCTAATATTAATAAATCTTCTAGCATCTCCTTATCATCCATTAGGGAATTATCAATGCTTATATTTGTAACTTTATAATCCCCATTTAAATCAACTTTAATAGCCCCAGAGGCTGACTCCCCTCTACATGAAATTAATTTAATTTCTTGTTTAGCAGACTCCATATCTTCTTGCATTTGCTTTGCTTTTTTCATCATTTCAACCATACCACCTTTAAACATTTTTAGTCTCCTTTAATGATTTAATTGATTTAGTATCAACCTTTGTATTGAAAGTTTCTTCTAGTTCCTTAAGTCCATCATCACCCAGAAATTGCTCTTCTGTTATCTTTCGTTCTGTCTCAAGCTTAGTAGATTCTTTTTGAGACAAAGTGCTTCCATTAGTTTCACCTGATTCAATAAATAGAGTTAAATCACTATAAAAACTTCTTAGTGTTTTTTCAATAGAGTTTTTAGTATTCTTTGTGAGTAAATTCATAAATTCATTATTAAGAGTAAGTTTTAGTGTTGAATCAACTAATGAATTAAAAAGAGTATTTTTTACAAGCATCTTTGCAGCACCTTCAAAGCCAAGCTCAACAATAACTTTCTCCCAATCATCTTGGGATTTAATATCAGGAGCTTTTATTACGTCTAATTCGACATCTTTATTATTTGTTTTATCTAAATAGTCTGAATTAATCGAGTTGTCTTTATTTTTCTTTAAAGCAGTTTTGTCGCTATGACTTGGTTTTAGATTTTTTTTTTCTGTATTCTCTTGATCTGGATGAAAAGCTATCATTCTAAGAATCGTCATTTCAAGGCCTGTTTGTTCGCTTGGAGAATGTTGCATGTCTTTTTGACCATTGATTGCAATTTGATAAAAAAGTTGTAAGTCTTGAGCTGAAATTTTGTTGGCAAGATCTATAATTTCTGGAGATATTTGTTTCTCGTCAACAATCATTTGAGCAGTAGATATTTTATGAAAAAGGGAAGTTAAGTCTTTTAGTGTTGTTGAAAGGTTTTCCCCTCTATGAGCTAAATCTCTAATTAATAATAAAGCTTCCTTCGCCTTTTTTTCAATAACTAGCAAAGCAAGTTTTGCAATGTCACTATGATTAACTAAGCCAAGCATTTCAGTTATGTCTTTATCTTTTACACTTCCATTTCCATAAGAAATTGATTGATCAAGAAGACTAAGAGCGTCTCTCATTGATCCATTACCAAAATCAGCTATTTTTGATAATGCTTTGTCTTCAAATTCTAGTTTCTCAGAATTCATAATAAACTTAAGATGCTCTAAAATTTCATTATGGGTGAGTTTATTTAAATTAAATTGAAGACAACGGGAAAGAATAGTGATTGGAAGTTTTTTTGGATCAGTAGTTGCTAGTAAAAACTTAATATGTTTTGGTGGCTCTTCAAGAGTCTTTAATAGAGCATTGAAGCTACTTTTAGAGAGCATATGGACTTCATCAATAAGATAAATCTTATAAAGATTTTTAGTGGGCGTATACTGAGCATTTTCAAGAATCTCTCTCATATTATCTACTCCAGTATGAGAGGCGGCATCAAGTTCAATAAGGTCAACAGATTGTCCAAGATCTATTTCTAGGCATGTTTCACATTTACCGCATGGATTAGAGCTAACTCCAGTTTCACAATTTACAGATTTGGCAAAGATTCTAGCAATAGTTGTTTTACCAACACCACGTGTTCCAGTGAATAAAAAACCATGGTGGAGATGATTATTGTCAAGGGCATTAACAAGGGTTCTAATGGTATGACTTTGACCAACTAACTCATTAAAGTTGTGTGGTCTATATTTTCTTGCTAAAACTTCGTAGTGTTCACTCATTACTGATTAGATTAAAATAAGAAAGGTAGTGCCAAGAATAGGATTCAACACATAAAAAAATTATTACCGTTGCTCCCTTCCGGGCCTGGCGGGGTTCATAACTATTCATTGTCGGTGTACCCTCGACACTACAATTTGATTTTACTTGTTTTGAAAATCTAATTAAATATATATTTAATTTTGAATAATACTTTCAATCTTTTTCAATCGTCTTCCAGAGACTGAGCGCTTAGCATTTTTTGAGTCTTGAAAGCTATCGTAGATTAATGACCACAAAGGGCCAGCATTTCCAGTACCAATTTTTTTGTTATCAATTAATGTAATTGGAAGGATTTCGCGAGTAGAGCTGGTAATCCAAACTTCATCTGCATTCATTAACGCGTCTTTATCAAAAGTAATTTCTTGGACTTCGAGGTTAAGTCTCTTTGCACATGATATAACTGCATCTCTAGTGATGCCAGGTAAAATCTTTGGCCCCTTTGGATGAGTAGATATAAGGTTATTTTTAACGATAAAAACATTTGAACTAGCACCTTCAGTAACAATACCATCTTTACAAAGAATTGCCTCTTCTGCATTTTCAATTTTTGCCTCTTGCGCATACATCGTATTTGCTAGAAGTGAGGTTGCCTTTGTATTACACTGAGACCATCTAATATCATCTCTTGATATAGCTGTTTTTCCTTTAAGTAGCTCTTCTTTGATTCGAAGTGGCATTGTACTTGCTTGAATATAAACAGTTGGTTTTAGGTCTCCATGAGTATGTTTTCTATTCTGATCACAACCTCTAGATACCTGCAAATAGATCGCTTGATCAGCACTTACACTATTAAAAGAGAGAATTTTCTCAATAAGATTTATCCATTCATTTTTACTATGAGGATTTTTAATTTTGATTGCATCAAGACCTTCTTGAAGACGATTAAGATGAGCATCTAATCCAAATATGTTATTGTTGTAAGTTGGAAATACTTCATAGACCCCATCCCCAAATAGAAAGCCTCTATCCATTACAGAAATGTAAGCTTTATTTTTTTCAACGAAATTTCCGTTTAGATAAACCAAGATTATCTAAAAAGAAGTTTTACAGTATCAACCATTTTTGTTAAAAAACCACCTTCAATAGCATTATCAAGTGCTACAAGAGGAAGAGTTGCTATATTTTTATTATTAAAACTAATCGCAAGAGTGCCAACTTCATCACCCTTAGTAATTGGAGCAATCAAGTCACCCGAAAGATTTATGGTTTGAGTAGTGTATTTGAATTGATTACGAGGAAGAGTCAAGTAACTTGATTCTGCAACCCCAACCTTAATATTTGCTTTTTTAGATTTATAAACTGGAACTTGATGAGATATATCATTAACTGATTGTGTTTCAAAAAAACGAAATCCATAGTCCAGAAGTTTTTCAGTTTCAATAGTCCTTGCTGCAGGGCTTGCAGAGCCCATTACTACAGTTATAAGCCTCATACCAACTCTATTAGCACTAGTTACTAGGCAATATCCTGCCATTTGAGTCCAGCCAGTTTTAAGTCCATCAACAGTACTATCAGTAAAAAGGAGTTTATTTCGATTAGTCTGCGTAATATTGTTATAAGTAAATTCTTTTTCACTATACCATTTATAAAATTCTGGAAATTCTTCAATCATAGCGCTTGATAGAATCGCCATATCTTTTGCAGTTGTGTATTGTTCTTCATGCGGAAGGCCTGAAGAGTTTTCAAAACGAGAATTTGTCATGCCAAGTTGCTGGGCATAATCATTCATAAAGAGAACAAAAGTACCTTCAGAACCCGCAACATGTTCTGCAAGAGCAACCGAAGCATCATTACCTGATTGAATAATCATCCCTTTAAGTAAATCTTCAAGTCTTATTATTTTTCCAACCTCAATAAAACTTCTAGAGCCCCCAGTTCTCCATGCTTTTTCGCTAATTTTAACTTCATCATCGAGAGTTATGAATTCCTCTTTAAGCCTTTTAAAGATGACATAAGAGGTCATAATTTTTGTTAAGCTGGCAGGCGACCTTCTTTGGTTTTCATTATTGGCAGCTAGCATGGATTTAGAATTATGATCCATAAGAGCATACGAGCTTGCATCAATTGGAGGTGCATCAGGTATATAAAAACGTGGCTCATCTGCATGAACATTAAATGCAAATAAGAATAAAAATATTAATTGTAAAGATTTAAGCAAGGCGTTTGATTTCATAGAATAATAGTTATGAGTTAAATAATTTTTTTATTAATTAATTTTAAAAAAAATACTACCATTTTTTCGTAAGTCGATTATAACGAGTTACTGTAAATAACGCGGACTTTTATGTTTATGAATCGACATAATTATTCCAAAACTTGCCATTAGTGTCATCAGTGATGAACCACCATAGCTTATTAATGGCAATGGAACCCCAACAACTGGAACAAGTCCAGAGACCATTCCTATATTTACAAAAATATAAGTAAAGAATACAAATGTAAGGCTTGATCCTAATAATCTTGAAAAATTATCTTCACATCGAAGTGATAGACTAAAACATCTGTAAATAATAAATGAGTATATTATTATCAATAGCATAAAGCCAAGAAAGCCAAGTTCTTCAGCTAATACTGAAAAAATAAAGTCAGTAGATTGTTCAGGCACAAAGTCCAATTGAGATTGTGAGCCTTGAGTAAGACCCTTGCCAGTCAAACCTCCAGACCCAATTGCAATTTTTGATTGAATGATATGATAGCCTGAGCCCAATGGATCAGACTCAGGGTTAAATAAAGTTAATATTCGTTTTTTTTGATAGGCTATCAATAAATAATTCCAAGCAAAGTAGAGACTACTAATAAAAAAACTTAAAAGAATTGTAAGATTTAACCAAATATTTTTAACTACTTTTATTCTAAATCCAGAGAAAAATAAAACATAAACGCCAGATGCACCAATCAGAAGAGCTGTACCTAAGTCTGGCTGTCTTGCAATAAGTAAAACAACAGTTGATATTACTACTAAAGAAATTATTACAGGAAAGGCTCTAGGTGGTAAAGTCTTTTCACTTAAGATAGCAGCAATGGTTATTGGTACAATAATTTTCATTATTTCTGAAGGTTGAAACCTAATTATTCCTATATCAAGCCACCTTTGTGCACCCCCCCCAGAGCTTCCAAAAAATAGTACTAATATTAATAAAATGATCCCTAAAATTATTAATATTGGTGCTGATCTAAGAAATAAGATTGGGGGTATTTGTGCAATTATCAACATAACTGATGTTGCTAAGCCAAGATGAATAAGCTGTTTATAAACAAGGTTCATTGAGCCACCAGAGCTACTATATAAAATGAGAAGACCTAAAGAGGAAAGTAAAATAATAAAAATAAATAGGGGGGTATCAATTTTGAAAAACTTATAGAAGGAAATAACTCTTTTAAAAAGATAAAGAATCATATTATTAATAAACCAACTTTTCTTAAATCCGCAAGAAGTAAATTGAAACTTGAACTTGCTGAAGTATTATTCATACATTCAATACCAAGTCCTAACTCAGATAACTCAACTTGTTGTTTTGGCAAAAGGAAAACTGTACTCTCTCCAGTTCCAATTATCAATATATCTAATGACTCTTTAGCTAAAAGAGGAAATAAAAACTCTTTATTAATATCTTCAATTTTAGTGATTGAAAGTTCTTCAGTTTGATTTGAAGAAATAAAACAGGGAGTCTTTAATTTTGAGGAGGCTAGTGAAACTGAAACATTATCTAATGAGATAATTGTATTTTGATTAGCACTTTGTTGAGTAAATTCCATGAATTAACTTACTTATTTGAGCATAAGAATATTATTATATCAGTGTAAAATTAACTAAGGTTTTGATTTATTTGATAAGAAAAATGCTACTTCAAAATTAATCAAATTATTTCAAAAATCATTTAATAATAAGATATTTATTTTTCAATCAAAAATCATAGTAAATGAAATCACGATTTGCCCCTTCTCCAACAGGCTATTTACATATTGGAGGAGCTAGAACAGCTCTTTTTGCATGGTTATGGGCAAAGAAAAATAATAGTAAATTTGTTCTTAGGATTGAGGATACAGATAAAGACCGTTCAACTAAGGCTTCAACTGATGCAATTCTAGAGGGTATGAGGTGGCTCGATTTAGATTATGACGAAGGCCCGATATATCAAAGCAATAGAATAGGTCGTTACAAAGAAGTAATTTCAGACCTTCTCTCAAATGGAAATGCATATTACTGCGATTGTTCAGTTGAGCGCCTAGATGGGATGCGTGATGATTTAATGGAAAGAGGTGAGAAACCAAAATACGACGGATGTTGCAGAAATAAGAACTTAAAAAAAGGAGTTGTTAGATTTTTGAATCCAGATTTAGGAAGTGTAACTTTTAATGACTATGTTAAAGGTGAAATTAAAATTTTAAACTCTGAGCTTGATGATTTAATAATTTTAAGGTCTGATGGATCTCCAACATATAATTTTTGTGTTGTTGTTGATGATCATGATATGGGCATTGATTGTGTAATAAGGGGCGATGATCATATTAATAATACTCCTAAGCAGATAAATCTTTATGAGTCCATGGGTTGGCTTCCTCCTAAATTTGCTCATGTTCCAATGATATTGGGGGCAGATGGCTCACGCTTATCAAAAAGACATGGAGCTCTTAATTTGTTATCATATCGAGACCAAGGCTTCCTTCCTAAAGCGCTTCTTAATTACATTGTAAGGTTAGGTTGGTCTTATGGAGATCAGGAGATTTTTTCAATAGATGAAATGATTAAACTTTTTGATTTAAATGATATCAATAACTCACCAGCAAGTTTTAATCAAGAGAAGTTAGAGTGGATTAATCAGTCATACATAAAAACAACTGAAATTAATGAGCTTGTTTCTCATCTTAATTGGTATTTAGATGAACTTTCAATTGATATAACTAATGGGCCTAATATAAATGATGTGGCAGATGCTTTGAGAGAGCGCTCAAAATCTATGGTAGATATGGCACAAAATTGCACAATTTTTTATACTGACTTTAATAGTTTTGACCAAAATCAAGCTAGCAAATTTTTTAATGCTGATTCAAAGATTATTCTTGATGATTTATTAAGCATCCTAACTAAACTGGATAACTGGACTGCTGAGAATATTCATTTAATCATAAAAAATATCACTGACACTAGAGGTATTGGCTTTGGTAAAGTTGGTCAACCATTTCGTTTAGCTTTAAGTGGAGACGGTAAATCTGGAAGCATAGATATGACTGCTCAATTGATTGGAAAAGAAAGAACTTTAGCAAGATTAAAAATGGCAATTGTCTGGATTAATAATAATTCTTAAGAATTTTTTTTAACTAATTAAAATAAATGTGTTTTCAAACTTTTTTGAAATTTTCTTACTTATATCACCAGTTTTTATTTTAATAATTCTTGGTAATATTCTGCGAAGGGTCGGTGTTCCAGATGTATCTTTCTGGGATGTTAATGATAAGCTTGTTTATTGGGTTTTAATACCTGCTTTATTATTTCATGAAATAGCTCAAATTAATCTAACCATATCTATGCTTTATGCATATGGTGCTGTAATATTGGGTGGTTTAGCAGTAGTAACAATAGTATCAATTTTTTTTGGTAAGTTTCTTGGATATTCTCCAGAAATATGGACCTCTATGCTTCAGGGTGCTGCAAGACATAATGCATTCATTGCTCTTGCAATTGCGGGCAGTCTTTTTGGTAATGAAGGTTTAGCAATTGGTGCTGTATTTATGCTTTTGTATGTTCCAAGCATAAATATAGTAGTAATATCAATTATGGTTGCAAGTTTAAATCAACCTGGAAAAAATAGCTCTCAAAAAAGTATTATCAATATATTTGTTGAATTGACAAAAAACCCCTTTATATTGGCAATGATCGCGGGTTTAATTTTTTCAACAATTGATTCAGAAAACTTAATTATTATTGATGAGACTTCTAGCCTTCTTGGTGCTGCAGCATTACCAATTATGCTTTTAACAATAGGTGCTAAGATAAAAGTAAGGGAGCTTTCACTATCAATTACACCAATTTTTATTTCAAATTTTCTTAAATTAATTGCTTTTCCAGTAATTGCTTATTTCATTTCAAAAGGTATGGGTTTAAGTCAGATAGAAATTATTGTTGCAGTTATATTTGCTTCTGTTCCAACTGCAGCTTCATCTCATGCTCTAGCAAAACAATATGGAGGAGATGCTCAGTTAATGACGAGCATTGTTACAACACAAGTAGCATTATCTTTCATCACAATTCCTCTTCTTTTATCTTTGATCTAAAAGAATTAGCATTTAAATTTTTTTATGAATTAAACAATTTTTTTAAAAAAATAGATTTATTGATGATAAGTGCTATAATACAACCAAGAATTTATTCAATTCCATCAACAATCCATTATTTTTATAATACATGAACGACAAAATTAAAGTAGTCAGTGACGCTTCTTTTGAGGCTGATGTAGTAAGTTCCTCTCAACCTGTTTTAGTTGATTTTTGGGCTGAATGGTGTGGACCATGCAAAGCGCTTGCCCCAGTTCTTGATGAAATTGCTGATGAGTATGATGGCCGTATTACTATAGCAAAGGTTAACGTAGATGAGAATACACAATTGCCACCAAAATATGGTATCAGAGGCATACCTACTATGTTGTTATTTAAAGATGGTATAGTTCATGCAACAAAAGTTGGTGCGCTTTCAAAGGCGAACTTAAATGCTTTTTTGGATTCAAATATTTAAATAATAATAAAATTATCTTATAACTATTTCCTAGAAAAAAATAAAAATAAATCTCAGTTAAACTTACTATCCCTTCTTCGGCAATTTGCCAAAAAACTCACTATAAAAATCCTATATGAAACTTTCAGAACTTAAAATTAAGACCCCTGCAGAACTTTTAGAACTTGCTCAATCCCTAGGCATTGAAAATATTTCAAGAGCAAAAAAACAAACATTAATTTTTTCAATACTAAAACATAAGGCTGATAATGAAGAAGAAGTGCTTGGTGATGGTGTGCTTGATGTTTTACAAGAAGGGTATGGTTTTTTAAGATCGTCAAATGATTCTTATGTTTCGGGTCCAGATGATATCTATGTATCTCCTAATCAAATAAGACGATTTAATTTATCCACTGGAGATGTTGTAACTGGAAAGATTAGAGCCCCTAAAAAAGGTGAAAAATATTTTGCTTTAATTAAAGTTTCAGAAGTTAATGAAGATTCACCTGAAAATATCAGAAATCGTATTCCTTTTTCTTCTCTTACTCCACTTCACCCTGATCAAAGACTCAAATTAGAGCTTGGAAATGGCGGTACTGAAGATATTACTGCAAGAGTTATTGATTTAGTGGCACCTTTTGGAAAAGGTCAGAGAGGTCTATTGGTGGCTCCTCCAAAAGCGGGTAAGACAATGATCATGCAAAATATTGCATCATCAATTGCAGTTAACCATCCCGAATGTGAATTAATAGTTCTGCTTATTGATGAGCGACCAGAAGAAGTTACTGAGATGGAAAGAACTGTTCGTGGAGAGGTTATTTCTTCAACTTTTGATGAGCCAGCTAAAAGACATGTCCAGGTTGCTGAAATTGTTATTCAAAAAGCGAAAAGACGAGCAGAGCAAGGCAAGGATGTAATTATTTTACTTGATTCAATTACTCGTCTAGCAAGAGCATATAACACCGTTGCTCCATCGTCAGGAAAGGTTTTGACAGGTGGTGTTGATGCAAATGCTTTACAAAGACCAAAGCGTTTTTTTGGTGCAGCAAGAAATATTGAAAATGGCGGGAGTATTACTATAATTGCAACTGCATTAGTAGATACTGGATCTAAAATGGACGAAGTTATTTACCAAGAATTTAAGGGTACTGGAAATATGGAATTACATCTTGAGCGTCGACTTTCAGAAAAAAGAATTTTTCCTGCTATTAATATTAATGCTTCAGGCACTAGACGTGAAGAGTTAATTACTGATGAACAAGAACTTCAAAAAATGTGGATTTTAAGAAAAATTCTCCATCCTATGGATACAGTTGAGGCTGCTGAATTTTTAATAGAGAGGTTGCGTTTTTCTAAGACCAATGATGAATTCTTTGACTCTATGAAGCAAAAGAAGTAATACTTCACTTAATAATGAAGCTATTTTATAATTATCGTAATGCTTCATAAGATTTTTAATTTTCAAAACACCTTAATTTCGAAATATTTAATTCGAAATTTAATCATTTTCTTTTTTGGTATTACTTTTATTATTGCACTAATAGTATTTGGTAATCAATATGTATTAACGGTTCAAGAAAGTGTTCAACATGGAATTCCCATTCAAGAACTAATGCCATTAGTAGGTTTAAATATGCTTAGGGATATTCCAATAATACTTACTTTATCTTTATTTTTATCAATTATTATCTCAATATCTCAGTTGTATAAAAACTCTGAAGCTGTAGTAATGAATTCAATAGGAATTGGAGATAAAAACTTTATCTCGTTGATACAACCAATAATTGTTTTTTCATTTGTCATTGTTTTAATTTTAAGTATTTTTGCAGTTCCTTGGGCAAAACAACAAAAAAGTATTGAAGAAGACAAAACTATAAATGCTTCAGAGTTTTCATTTATTTCCGAAGGAAAATTTGAATCTTTCAAGAATGGAGATATTGTTTTTTATGCATCTGAGTCAGAAAATATTAATGCTGCCAATGAACAAAATATGGAAGAGATTTTTATTTATGCAATTGATAATGAAAATACAATAATAGTTTTAGCATCTAAGGCTACAAAATATGTAGATAACATCAGTAAAAGTATATATCTTCGATTAAAGGATGGGGTTAGGTATCAAGGTTTGCCTGGAAGTGATAATATCAATATACTTGAATTTGAATTATATGACTTAGAGATAGTTTCTGGAGAAGTTCAGAAATCAATTTCTGACTTTTCTGAAATTGAAGAAAAGTCTACTCTCGAATTAATTAAGGAAGGTGGGCCATTAGCTAATGCAGAAGTTCAGTGGAGATTTTCCCAGCCAATTTCAGTTTTAATTCTATCTATATTGGGTGTTTATTTAGGTAGGTCCTCGCCAAGAACTGGAAAGGGTATAAATATTTTAATTGGCTTAGTTTTTTTTATGTTGTATAACAATGGACTTTTAATCGCTAAAACATCTATTGAAAATAATGAATTAAATCCATTTATAGGCTTGTGGAGTATTCATATATTGTTAGCTATATTCTTAATAATATTTTCTCAGTTTAGAGAGGGAAAAGTTCTCCCAATTATTGATAAAATAACTACTTTTAATAATAAAGATAAAGGCCATGTCTAGTTCCCCAAGTAAGATTTTAGAGGTTTTTGATAATCCCAATACTGATAGAGACTTTGTAATACGAATAGATACATCAGAATTCACCTGCCTGTGTCCTTTAACTGGACAGCCAGATTTTGCGGATATTTTTATTGAATATATTGCTGATAAGCGTTGTGTTGAACTTAAAGCTTTAAAAAATTACTTTTGGTCTTATCGTAATGAAGGCGCTTTTCATGAAGCTGTTACTAATAAAATTTTAGATGATTTAGTAGATGTTCTTGACCCTCGATTTATAAGATTAAAGGCAGTTTTTAATGTCCGTGGTGGAGTCTACACCAATGTCGAATGCGAGCATCGTCAAAACGGTTGGACCCCAAGAGATTTAGTTACTTTATGATTCCATTTCGTCAAAGTGTTAAATTTGATAAAAAATTAATTGATAAAGATGCTTTAAAAGTAGTTAAAACTTTAGTAAAAAATGGCTACGAGGCATATTTAGTCGGTGGTTGTATTAGAGATTTATTATTAGGCCTCAAACCAAAAGACTTCGATATTGCTACTAGTGCAACCCCTGAGCAAATTCATAAAGTATTTAAGCGCTCAAGAATAATTGGAAGACGCTTTAAGCTGGTCCATATTATGTTCTCTGCAAGAAAGTATATTGAGGTTGCTACTTTTCGAGCTGGAAAAGTAAAAACATCAAATAAAGGTCAAGTTATTAGAGATAATTTTTATGGCTCATTAAAAGATGATGTATTTCGACGAGACTTTACTGTTAATGCACTTTATTATGATGTTGTGAAATTTCAAGTTATTGATTATGTTAATGGTCTTGAGGACCTAAAGGCTTCCCAAATTAACATAATAGGTAGAGCATCTGAGCGTTTTGAAGAGGATCCTGTAAGAATGATTAGAGCGATTCGTTTTAAAGTTAAATTAGAGGCAGACCTTAATCCTGAAATTTCAAAAAACATTAATAGTAATGCTTATTTACTAAAAAATATCCCTCCAGCCAGGCTATATGAAGAAGTAATAAAATTGTTTCATAATGAGAACTCTATTGGAGTTTATAAAGAACTTTTAAAGTTTGAATTATTTAATTTTTTATTTTCTCAAACTGAAGATAGCCTGTTTATTAATAGTACTTTAATTAATACCTCAAAAAGAATCAAAAGGGGGGATTCTGTAACCCCAGCTTTTTTATTTGCTGTTTTTCTTTGGGATGCCCAAAAAAAATGTTTATCCTCCCTAAGTATTAAAAATAAAACTCAGATCGAGCTAATGGTTATTGCCTCAGAAGAAGTTATTAGAAAGCAGATTCAACAAATAATGATGCCTAAATGGCTTTCTCAACGTGTCAAAGATATTTGGTTGATGCAAAAGCAATTAGAAAATTGTAATGATAACAAAGCAAATGAACTACTTAATCATCCAAGATTTCGAATGGCTTACGATTTTTTATTATTGCGTTCAGAGAGTATTAATCCTGAATTAAAAAAAAGGGCTAAGTTTTGGACAAATCTTCAAAAATAAAATCTGTATTAATTACTGGTTGTTCTAGTGGAATAGGACTATGTATTGCTCATGGGCTTCAATCAAAAGGCTATCGAGTATTTGCAAGTGCCAGGAACCAAGAAGATGTTAAAGAGTTAAGAAAATTAGGTTTTGATGCATTATTATTAGATTTATCCTCATCAAGCTCTATAAAAGCCGCAATTATGTCTCTTTTTAATCAAACAGAGAATCTTTATGCTTTAATTAATAATGGTGCTTATGGACAAGCTGGTGCCCTTGAGGATATCTCACGTGAAGCTCTTGAGAAACAATTCCAAGCTAATGTTTTTGGATGGCATGAGTTAACTAATTTAGTCTTACCTAAAATGAGGAAAGAAAATAAAGGGAGAATTATATATATTAGTTCAGTATTAGGTTTTGTTGCAATGCCTTTTAGGGGGTCATATGTTGCCTCAAAGTTTGCAATTGAGGGATTAGTAAATACTTTAAGATTAGAATTAAAAGATACTTATATTAAATTATCTCTAATACAACCTGGCCCTATTGAGTCAAAGTTTAGGGAAAATGCATTTTTAGCCTTTAAAGAAAATGTAGATATAACTAATAGTAACTTCAAAGAGCAATATAAAGTAATGATTAGAAGGTTGAATTCAAAAAAAAATGCAAAATATACGTTACCTGCTAAAGCAGTTTTAAAGGCTACTATTCATGCTTTAGAATCTAATTCGCCCAAAATTCATTATCGAGTAACCTTTCCAACAAAATTATTTGCTTTCTTAGGTAGAATATTACCAAGTTCTTGGATGGATTCTATTTTGAATAAAGTATGAAGTTGAGGAGAAAAAATGTCAGATAAATTTAATTTTAATAAGGGTTTACTGGAGCTCGAAAATATTATTAGTAAGATGGAATCTGGGGAGTTAAGTCTTGAAGATTCGCTTAAAAATTTTGAAGAGGGTGTGAAGATTCATAGAAAATGCCATACTGCATTAATGGACGCTGAACAACGTATAAATATCCTAACTGAACAAGATAATTACAATGAAGAAAAGTCATTTGGAGATTCTTGATATTTATCGAGAGCGGATTAATAATCAACTCGAGCTCCATCTGAGTTCAAATTTCATTGAAGAGTCTTCCAAAAGTGATCTTGGAAGTATCATGAAATATAGTGTTTTAGCAGGTGGAAAACGCTTTAGACCAATACTCACTTACACCATAGCTAGCTTGTTTGGCATTAAGCTTGAAAAAGTTGATAAAAGTGCCTGTGCGATTGAATTAATTCATATTTATTCTCTTATTCATGATGATTTACCCGCAATGGATGATGATGATATTAGGCATAATCAACCATCATCACATAAGGTATTTGGTGAGGCTCAAGCTATATTAGCAGGAGACGCATTACAAGCTCTAGCTTTTAAAGTAATATCTAGTGATGAATTACTAGACTCGGATGTTAAAGTTAGTTTGTTAAATTTATTAGCAATATCCTCTTATGAAATGGCTGATGGCCAATCAATTGATTTGTCAATAGTATCCAAGGATGTTGATATATTGTTACTCAACAGCATGCACAAAAAGAAAACTGGGGCACTGATAAATTGTGCAGTTAATTTCGGTGTTCTTTTAAATCCTAATATAAGACAAGAAGATTCAATAATACTATCCAATTTTGCAAGCAAGATTGGGCTTGCTTATCAGGTTCAAGACGATGTATTAGATATAACAACTTCTGTAGATATTTTGGGAAAACGACAAAATTCGGATGCTATAAAGAGAAAGCCTTCATATCCATCTATTTTGGGTTTAGATGAGTCAATTAAAATATATAAAAAGCTTTACAAAGAGGCTCTTGAAGAAATATCTAAATTAAGTGTCAATGAAGAGCAGTTAAAAGATTTAACGAAAAAATTAATGCAACGTTCTTTTTAATCTTTAGTATTCAACAAGAATACTACCCCAACTGAAGCCACCCCCAATTCCTTCAAAAAGTAATTTATCCCCTTTTTTAATTCTACCATCCCTTACTCCAACATCCAATGCCAAAGGTATAGATGCTGCGGAGGTATTTCCATGCTTTTCAAGTGTTAGAATTACTTTACTCATTGGTAAAGATATTCTTTTTGCAACAGCACTAATGATTCTAATATTGGCTTGATGAGGAATCATCCATGTTAGATCGTCTGAAGTCATACTACAATTTTTTAAAGTTTCTTCTGCGAGATCAGCCAGCCTTTTAACTGCAATCTTATAAACTTCGTTTCCAGCCATTTCAATAGTACCTATTTCATTAATTCTATTGTTATTTACATGAAGTGAAGATAAGTGGGAACCATCACTATAAAGTTTTGAGTGCATTATTCCTGAAGTACTATCTGCACTAAGAACAACTGCACCAGCACCATCACCAAATATTATTGCTGTAGAGCGATCGCTCCAATCTACAATTTTTGACATAATTTCACTACCAACAACGAGTATATTTTTTGCAGTACCATTCTCAATATATTGCTGAGCAGTTTGAAGTGCAAAAACAAACCCAGCACAAACAGCTTGCATGTCAAAAGCTGGACAAGTAGCACCAAGTTGATGCTGAAGTATTGTTGCTGTTGCAGGGAAAATCTTATCCGGAGTAGTTGTTGCAAGAATGATAATATCAATTTCAGTAGCACTAATTTCTGCCATTTCTAGGGCTTTTTTACTAGCCTCAAATGCGAGGTCACAAGTGCTTTCATTTGTTACTATCCGTCTCTCTTTGATGCCTGTCCTAGAGCTTATCCACTCATCAGAAGTGTCCAGTGTTTTTTCTAAATCGAAATTAGTGACTATTTTGGCTGGTAAATAACTACCAGTTCCTATAATTCTTGCAAAATTTTTCATTAGATAATAATTTATTTATGTTGTTCTAATTCACGAGTTAATTGAACTGAAATCTTATCTGTAATTTTAGCATGTGCCTCAAGATAGGCTTCCCTTATTGCCTGAAAAAAAGAATCAATGTCTGCATTACCATGACTCTTAACAACTACACCTTTTAAGCCAAGTAAGCTTGCACCATTGTATTTTCCAGGATCAACTCTGGACTTAAAATCATTCATGACAGGTTTAGCAATAAGCGCAACAAATTTTGTGTATAAATTTTTAGTGAAGGATTTCTTAATGAAGTGAGAAAACATATGAGCAACACCTTCGCTTGCTTTTAAAGCAATATTACCCTCAAAGCCATCACAAACAATAACATCTACTTTGCCTTTATAAATATCATCGCCTTCAACAAAACCAATATAATTGAGAGAGGATTTTTTTAGAAGTTCAGCAGTTTCTTGACTTTTATCATTGCCCTTTAGTTCTTCTGTTCCAACATTTAATAAGCCAACACTTGGATTATCAATTTTTTCAGTATTTTGAACTGCAATAGAACCCATGATTGCAAATTGAAGCAAGGTTTCTGGTTTTGAGTCAACATTCGCACCCAAATCAAGAACGTGTGTTGGCCCAGTGAGAGTTGGAACAGCTGACATAATTGCAGGACGATCCACACCATCAATTGTTTTTAGAACAAATCTTGATATCGACATTAGGGCTCCTGTATTTCCAGCACTAACACATGCATCTGCCTTACCATTTTTAACTAGATTAATTGCAACCCGCATAGAAGAATCTTTTTTATGTCTTAACGCAGTTGAAGCTGAATCATCCATATGAATAACTTCAGTAGAATGAGTCACATCTATTCGATTCAATAAAGATTGATTTAAATTACTTTTATTAAGATGTAAGGTGATTTTTTTTTCATCACCAACTAGATTGATATAAAGATCATTAAACGAGTTTAATGCTTTAATACTTGCATTGACGGTAACAGGAAAACCAAAATCACCACCAGAGGCATCTATTGATACCTTTATAGACATTAGTCTAACCTAGCCTTCTACTTCTTCAATTTCTTCAGGAGCTGACTTAATAACCTGCTTACCACGATAGTATCCATCAGCAGTAATATGATGCCTTAGATGAGTTTCACCTGTTTCTTGGTCTTCAGATAATGCAGGATTTTTTAATGCATTATGAGATCGACGCATACCTCTTTTTGAAGGTGTTTTTCTACTTTTTTGAACTGCCATTTCTTACTCCTTGCCATCATTGGCTATTTTAATATTTTTTAAAATAATAAAAGGGTTTTCTCTATTTTCTTCTACTACTTCATCTTTATTTATTATTAGATTGCAATTAAAGTCATGAGAGGGCGCCATTGGGATTGATAAAAGAATTTCATCAGTAATTATATCGATAGTTAATAATTCTTCTTCTTCCTCTTTGGTTACATATAACTCATAACTAGAATCTAATCCTTCAGCTTGCTGCTCATGCCTGACAAATGCTAATTTAAAATCAACCTTTAATTCTATTGGAAGTGCTTCTAAGCAGCGCTGACAATCTAAAATAATATTTAAATTAATTATCCCCTTTATGCATGGTGTTTTATTATTTTCTAAATAAAATGATAAATCAACCTTAACGTTATCTTCCTTATTCCTAGCAATTTCACTTATTCTAGGAAGCGAAGAAATTTTATATACTCCCCCTAAGCTTCTCTCTTTCTTTGCAAAGTTAAATAATTTAATAACCTTAGGAAGCTGATTATTGTTTTCCATTATCTAAATTCTAAAGCGAAAATATTTTACATGAAAGTTCTAATATTTTTCAACTAGTTTTTCTCTGCCTCATACTCTCAAAAAGTGCAATACCAGTAGCTACAGATACATTAAGGCTTTCGATATTTCCTGACATTGGGATAATTACAAGCTGATCGCATGTTTTTTTAATTAATTGTCTAATTCCCTTTCCTTCTGAACCCATTACTATGGCGATTGAGTCAACAAGATTTACATCATATATTGTGGTTTTTGCGTTACCATCAAGTCCAATAACCCAAAGACCTTCTTTTTGGATGGCTTTAATAGTTCTCACTATATTAGTTACTAGAAAAATTTGAAGGCTGTTTATAGCTCCAGTAGAGGCTTTATAGACTAATGAATTTATTGGCGCAGATCCGTCTTTGTTGATTATAACAAAATCAACACCAGCCGCATTTGCACTTCTTAGACAAGCGCCTAAGTTTCGAGGGTCTTGAATAGAGTCAAGAATAAGTATCAAGGGTTTTTTTGAAGAATTTTTAATAGATTCAATTAAGATTTTCTCTCCAGGAAATGTTGGCATGATAATCTCAGACATAACGCCTTGATGAGTTTCACCATTTGATAATTGATCAAGTTTATTCTTATCAACCTTTAAAATACTTATTTTTTGTAGAGCAAGATCATCTAATAAGCTTAAAACTCGCTTATCATCCCTTCCAATTTGAATGAATACTTTTAAGACTAGTTCGGGAGATGATTTTAAAATACTTTCAAGTGAATGAAAGCCAAATATTTTTAATGATTTAGACATAAATAATAAGAATATTTTTAAAGTTTTTCTTCATAGATTTTAATGAAAGCATTTTCTCTAAGACTGCTAACCCAATTAAAATAAAATTCTTCAGCATTAACATATATTAACTCTTCTTCACACTTTCCTAGTTTACTACTTATAAATCTCTCATCAATCTTGATTGCAATTGCATAACCAAAATCTGTTAAATAGATTTTTGAAACTTTATTTTCTTTAAGTTCAGCTAAGATTTTCATAGTTTGAGTATTAACTGTAAGCCAGTCTGTAACTCCCCCATTTAAATAACTAGGATGTTGAGAGTGAAGTTTTGCAAAAGTCTCAAAAGAGGCCCCCTTGCTAATATGATTAGAGATCTTATTTAAAAAAGATTTAATTTCGACTTCTTTCTCTTTGTCGTTAGTAATTTTATTATCTAATTCTGAGATGATAATCTGAGCTATTTTGATTTGTTTTAAGTCTTTTTCAGAATTTTTCTTTGAACATTGAATGAAAATTTCCTCAGGAGAAATTACTAAATCTTTAGTAATAAATCTTTGTAAGTTAAGAATAGATATTTTTTCATAAACTTCTTTTTCTATTAAAAAAAAATCAGGATATGAGCGAAGCTGATCTATAGTAATATGATTATTATTTGCAATATCTTGTAATGTCAAATCAACATCTTTTTGCAAGGCACTTACCTGAAACTCTTTAGCCTTTTCAAGCTGAAGAAGAATATCAATATGTTCTTTTATAATTAAAATTTTTTCCTCAGAAGATTTAGAGTCAATAATTTTATTTTCAATTGATTTATATGAAATAGCTTTATTATTAACTATCGCAATAAGACTATTATTTGCATTTACAGCAGATATATTCAAAAAAAGAAAAAAAAGAGCAATAACCCTTGTCATTATCTAAGTTTGGCTGAATATCCTGGAATGTTGTTTTCTATTTTTCGCTTGAGTGGAGATGCAGTTGACCCAAGGCCTTTAAGAACTAATTCAAAGCCAGTACTGTAATTATAATTTGTGCCGCCATTATGTGCTTTGAAGTGAGCAACCCTAAACGCCCAGCAACAAGATTCATAAGCTAGACCAGTAGTTTCTGAATTAGTAATACCTGTGGAGGTAGTTTTATCAAGCCCACCAAAAAAGTGAATAGAGTCAGTTATAGGATAAGAGCCATATAGCTTCTCTGTTTCAACTGTACCCTCGTCACTTAAGCTTAAAGTTATAAACTTTTTATCATTTGATTTATAAGTTATGCTATTTAAACTTCTAGTAATCTTAAATTTTTTAGGATCGAATTGAGCAGAATTACTTATAGTATATTTACCTAGTGAGGTATCAATTGAGGCTGCAATATCAGAGTATGATCTCCTAGTTTCATAGTTAGTATTAGAAGTGTCACTAACAACTTCATCATCAGTATAAAAGCTTTGCGCAATTTTCATATTTAAGAGATCTTTGTCGTCATCTAATGCATCAATCTTTCTATAGCTCGACTCAAGACTCAAAGTGAAGTCGTTGGCATTGGTAATCCTATCAAGGCCGGAGTATCTCTCACCAGAGGTAAGGTCAGCAAAGGAAATAATATCAGTGTATTTATCCTCGGTATCGAAAATCGGTATGTTTCCTTGAACTTTTTTAGCGCGGTAATTATATGTAATCAAAGGAGAAATGCGGTGATTTACTTCATAACCAAAAATACTGTTAGGCTTATTAGTCGTGAAGTCAATATTTAATCCTGATCCAAAGATCGTTCGGTTAATATTAGGACTGTTTTTGAGCGAGTATTTAGTAAGATTAATGTTTGCATTTGGCGTAATAACTGGATATTTAATAGCAAAAGGCCTTGAAATACTGAGGTTTCCATTAGTTCTTGTGCCGGACTCTTTAGTGCTGAGGTCATGGGCAAATTTTGTGCTCACAAAGTTTGTTGATATAGTTATGTTGGGGTACTTCCAATCTTCAACTTTTAATTTATTTTTAATTAACTTATTTTTTTCAGACTGGTTATTGTCAATGGTAAAAGTTTTAGAGATTGAGCCTTCGAGTGCTCTGGAATAGACAGGAACGCCAGCATTAATGACTTGATCATCTTCAGTTAAAATTTCTAAAGATAAGCGTTCATCTGCATCCTTAAAAGATAACTTTAAAAAAGACTTAAGTGTTTTATCATTGCTACTTATTCGGGCAATTTCATTAAAGTATTGTGCATCAGATACTCTGAAATATTGGGCACTTAAATGTGTTTTATGATTAATATCCATTTCCTCAGAGAAGTTAATTAACCATCTTTTAAGTTTAGTAATTTTATCTTCTGGAAGATATTTTGTCTCAATTGACCAAATCGAATCTTCATGATCAGGAGAGATTTTTGGTGCAATCAACTTGCGATATTTACCTTCATAAGTTAATCCTCTGCTTGACATCACAGTTAAAGCAAGTAGCAAGTCACGATCAGGCGCTATGTTAAAGTATAAAGGCACTCTGAGACTAGAAGAGTTTTCAGTTGCCCCATTCTCATCATATGATGAGTAACTTGGAGTTAAGAAGCCTGACCCTCTTCCAGAAATTACCCAGCTATATTTAGGAGCATAAAAAATGGGCACACCATAAAATTTGATTATTGCATTATTAGCAATTCCTCTATTTTTATCAATGTTAAGATTAATTTGATCTGCTTCAATTAACCAATCATTTTCATTAACAGGGCATAGGCTGTATGTTGTATTTGTAAGAAGAACGTTGCTTGATGTTTTATAAATACTTTCGGTATTACCATTTGCACCACCAAGCCCTGTAATATAGTCTTGATAATTTGCATTTGTTGCCGTTGTTACTAGATTTTCATCTTCATCTCTAGTTGCCGATAATAAGTCACTAGTTATTAGGTAAGCTTCATCTTGGAATCTAATATTTCCAGTTGCTAATATTGAATCATTTACTGTAGATACCTCAACATTATCAGCTGCAAGATAAAGACTTTCAGAGTTTATTTCAACATCTCCGTTAAGAAGATATGTTCCATCTAGTATTTCACTCTCATCTGCTTCTATATCAAGATTTTCATTATTTGTTGAGAATTCCTCAAGGGGAAAAAGAGTTTGGAAATTAGAGCAGTTTTGGCAGACTGGTTCATTTGGAATACAGCTTAATTGAATGCCTTCGGCATTGGCAGAAGAGATACTTAATAACAAAAGAATAACTAAGTATTTTTTCATGAAAATTACTATTTTAAAAAAAACATCATTTTATCATTATTTATCAACATAAAAATACCCAGATAATTAAACTTATCATTAGATAAATACGACTCTAAATAAATTTATATTGGGTAAAATATTCTTTGGTTTTGGTAAAAAAACTTAAGTAAGTAATCTTTTTTGTACCTGAAGGTTTTATGGGGCTTCTTAAATTTAATATAGATTATCATCAAAGCTTGTTTTTCTTTGCTTTGACCATATCTATATTTTTAGTTTTGATTTAATTTAATAAGGAATTTAAGTGAATAACAAACAAAATGGAGCTGAAATGGCTTGGAACGATAATAATAATCAAACACCTCCTGAGCTTGATGAGGTTATAAAGGATTTTAAAAATAAGTTTAACTCTACATTTGGTGGTAAATCTTCTGGGGGTGCTGGAACAAGTAAAGCTGCTAAAGGAAGTTTAAAGTACTTAGTAATTCTTGCCATAATAGTCTGGCTTTTGACAGGTATTTATATCGTAGACCCTGCTGAAAGAGGTGTGGTCTTAAGATTTGGAGCTTTCCAAGAGTCTACAACTCAGGGACCACACTGGCATATTCCATATCCTGTAGAATCAGTATACAAAATAAATGTGGAACAGATTCGTTCTGCAGAAATTGGTTTTAGAAATGTTCAAAATTCATATAGTGGTGGTGTAAGCTCAGAATCATTAATGCTAACTAAGGATGAGAATATGGTTGACGTTAAGTTGGCAGTTCAATATAAAGTTGCTGATGCTCAAGCATTCTTATTCAATGTATTTCAACCTGAACTTACTCTGAGTCATGTTGTGCAAAGTGTTATCAGACAAGTTGTAGGAGATAATACAATGGACCATGTTTTAACTACTGGTCGTGAACAGGTTGCGCTTGAAGTTAAAAGTGCTTCTCAAGCTCTTCTTAATGAATACAACACTGGATTAATGATTACTGCAGTTACAATGCAGGATGCTCAGCCACCAGTCCAACTTAAAGCTGCCTTTGATGATGTTGTAAAGGCTAGGGAAGATGAACAAAGATATATTAATGAAGCTCGAGCTTATGCAAATGATATTGTTCCGAAGGCTCGTGGTGCAAGTCAGAGGCTTATTGCTGAAGCTGAAGCCTATAAATCAGAAGTAGTTTCAAAGTCTGAAGGTGAAGCTTATCGTTTTACTCAAATCTTAACTGAGTACACAAAGGCTCCTGGTGTTACTAAAGAGAGGTTATATAGAGAAACTCTAGAGGATGTTCTAAGCGACACTAATAAAGTTATTGTTGATTCAAACTCTAATTCTCTTATGTATTTGCCAATTGATCAGTTAATTAATTCTAATAGGGTTTCAAGACCTGCCTCAAATACAAGTACTTATAATCAAACTCCATCTGGACAAAGCTCTGATGGAAGTGTCTTAAGATCAAGGGAGAATAGATAATGAAAAAAATAATTATTGTATTAGCTGTATTGGGATTGATCTTACTAACTTCAAGTTTATATACTGTTAATGAAACACAGGTTGCTATTAAATTAAGACTTGGTGAAATAGTTGCAGTTGAAGATAGTCCAGGACTTAAATTTAAAACACCTTTTGTAAACAATGTAGTCTCATTTGATAAGCGCATTCAGACCCTTGATTCCGCCTCAGAGTCTTTTTTAACTGTTGAAAAGAAAAACGTTATTGTAGATTCATTCGTTAAATGGCGCATTGTTGATACTGAAAAGTTTTACATATCAACGGGTGGAGCTATGTCATCTGCTAACTTAAGGCTTGCTCAGAATAATCAGGATGCACTAAGAACTGAGTTTTCAAAGAGAACTATCATTGAAGTGGTTTCAGAAGAGCGTGAAGCAATTATGGCTAGTGTAAAGAGTAAGCTTAAAAAAATTGCTGAAGATGAATTCGGTATTGAGGTTGTAGATGTTCGTATTAAACGAATTGAGCTAGCTCAGGAAGTCAGAAATTCAGTCTATAGTCGAATGGAGACAGAAAGAAAAAGTATTGCTAATAAATTCCGTTCAGAAGGTGCAGAGGAAGCAGAGAAAATACAGGCTTTTGCAGATAAAGAGAGAACTATCATCTTAGCTGATGCCTATAGAGATTCAGAAAAAATCCGAGGTAATGGAGATGCCATCTCAGCGAGTAATTATGCTGAGGCTTACAGTCAAGATGTAGATTTTTATTCTTTTTATCGTTCTTTAGAGTCATATAAAAAGTCTTTTAGTCAACAAGGTGATATCTTAATACTTAACCCTGACTCTGAATTCTTCCGTTACTTTAACCCATCGGAATAAATATAGGTAATGAGTAATTGGCAGTTACCTGAGGGCATAGATGAGCTCACTGGTGAACAGGCTCTTGCTTACGAAAATTCAAGAAGAGGTCTATTAGATTTATATCAAGGGTGGAACTATGAATTAGTTGTTCCACCCATGATTGAATATGCTGAATCATTAATTATAAATTCTAAGTCAATCGACCAGAAGACCTTTAAATTTCTTGACTCAGTGAGTGGTCAAATGCTAGGAGTTCACTCAGA
Organism: Candidatus Thioglobus sp. NP1; assembly: GCF_003326015.1. Lineage (NCBI taxonomy): Bacteria > Pseudomonadati > Pseudomonadota > Gammaproteobacteria > Pseudothioglobaceae (SeqCode) > Candidatus Thioglobus > Candidatus Thioglobus sp. NP1. Next base: position 1,242,835 of record NZ_CP023860.1, on the reverse strand, counting down.
TATAACCCCTCAAATTGCTAGAATTGACTCAAAGCGTTCAATAGCAAAAAAAGGCAATAGATATTGTTATATTAATTCAATACTTCAAACTAAAGCAGATGATTTTTATGCTTCTCGTTCACCTATACAAGCAGGTGCTGAGCTTTATGGAAATAAAGCTATAGATGCTGATATAGAAATAATTGAACTGATGTTGGCATCCCTAGCTTTATTGGGCGTAAAAGATATAACACTCAGTTTTGGAAATACCGCTATATTTAATGGACTTTGTGAATATGCAGAACTCAATAATCAAAATATAGCAACTTTAAGGGATATCTTTAGACGCAAATCAGTTCCTGACCTTACTGACTTTTTTTCTAATAATGAGGTTAATCATGCAGATAAATTTCGCTCATTAATTTCACTTGATGGTGAGCAAGGAGTTCTAGATCAGGCATTAAAGCTTTTTGAGGAGTTTCCAGAAATTATAAGTGCAATAACTAATTTAGAAAGACTCCATCAGTCTTTTAAAGATAGTAATCTCAATTTAATGTTTGATCTTGGTGAGGTAAAGGCATATGAATACCATAATGGACTTGTTTTTGCAGCTTACCATTCAAGCTTTTCAAAAGCGTTAGCACAAGGTGGAAGGTATAACAGTTTAAGTGAATCATTTGGATCTCCAAGAGATGCTACAGGTTTTTCTTTTGACCTAAAATTCTTAATTCAACAACAACTTAATTCTTAATTAATATTCAGGGACAAAGATGGGAAAAAATGTCGTAATAATAGGCACTCAATGGGGTGATGAGGGTAAAGGCAAAATAGTTGATTTAATTACAGATAAAGCAAGTTCCGTAGTTCGATTTCAAGGTGGTCATAATGCTGGTCATACTCTAGTTATAGATGGTAAGAAAACGGTTTTACATCTAATCCCTTCAGGAATTCTTAGAAATAATGTTCAATGTTTGATTGGTCATGGAGTCGTTTTATCTATGACAGCTCTTTTAAAGGAAATGGCTGAACTTGAAAGTTCAGGAGTAGATGTTAAATCGAGATTAAAAATAAGTCCAGGATGCCCATTAATACTTCCATATCACATTGAGCTAGATATAGCCCGAGAGATTCATAGAGGTAAAGCAGCTATAGGGACTACAGGTAATGGTATTGGACCAGCTTATGAGGACAAGGTTGCTCGAAGAGGCCTAAGAGTGGCAGATTTATTAGATGAAAAGCTTTTTGCACAAAAACTTAAAGAGGTTGTTGATTATCATAACTTCAGTTTAGAAAATTATTATAAGCAGCCTACGGTAGATTATCAACAAGTTTTAGATGAGACTCTAAATCAAGCAAGTATCATTAAACCAATGATTATTGATGTTGCCGATAAGTTACATCAATTAATGGAAAATGATGAAAATATCCTATTTGAGGGTGCTCAAGGAGCATTACTAGATATAGATCAAGGTACATATCCTTTTGTAACCTCTTCAAACACAACTTCTGGTGGTGCAGTTACAGGATCTGGAGTAGGGGTGAGGGATATAGATTATGTTTTAGGTATTGTAAAAGCATACACTACGAGAGTTGGTGGGGGTCCATTCCCAACCGAGCTTGACTATGATATTACTTCTGATGAGGGCGATCCTATTGGAAGAGAGCTTTGTGCAAGGGGTCATGAATTTGGTGCAACTACGGGTAGGCAAAGAAGGTGTGGTTGGTTAGATTTAGTTATCTTGAACAGATCTTTTAAACTCAATGCTGTTAGTGGGATTTGCTTGACCAAACTTGATGTCTTAGATGAGCTCGATTTAATTAAGATATGTGTTGCCTATGAAATTAATGGACAAAGAACTTCAATACCTCCATTCTCAGCTGAAGGGTATGCCCAGTCAAAGCCAATATACATTGAGATGCCTGGCTGGAAATGTTCTACAATTGGAACTCATTCTTTTGAAGGGCTGCCCTTAGAGGCTCAAAACTATATAAGAAAAATTGAAGAGCTAAGCCAACTTCCAGTTGATATTTTATCCACTGGTCCAGACAGAGATGAGACTTTAATTCTTCAAAATCCCTTTGATTAGTTATTAATATTTCTAAGCATACTTTATACTTAGCACATTATGTCTGACCCTCACTATGATCGTGAAGCGGAAAAATATGAGAGCCCGATTCCATCTCGCGAACATATTTTAAGTTTTATTCAAGAAAAACCAAGAAGTAAGCGCCAGCTTTTTGACCTATTAGCTTTAGCAGATGAGCAAAAAAAAGCCTTTGAGAGGCGTCTACGAGCTATGGTTAGAGACAAGCAGCTTAGTTGTAATAAGAGTGGTGTCTATAGGCCATTTTCAAATCGTGGTCTTTTGACAGGAACAGTTATTGCTAATCCAAAAGGCTTTGGATTTGTCGCTCTTGATAAGGGTGGTAAAGATTTAAGGCTTACTTCTCAACAAATGAAACTTGTTTTTCATGGAGATAAGATTAGAGTCCGCCTTCTAAATAAAAAATTAGACGCTGAAATAGTTGAGGTTTTAGAGACTGTAAAAACTCTTGTGGGGAGGCTTCATTTGGATGGTAAAAAACCTTATGTAGTCGTAGATGATAGACGCATAAAGCATAATATTGAAATTACTGAGTTAATAGATGGTTGTCTTGATAATCAAGTAGTTGTTGTTGAGATGCTATCATCTCCAACTATTGATTCAGATGCCAAAGGAAAGATCTCATCAATTATTGGCAATTACCTTGATGAAGGAGTTGAGGTTGATTCAGCTATATATCGACATCAAATACCTGCAGTTTTTTCTGAAAAAGCACTTAAAGAGTCTGCTCAATTACCAACTAAAGTCATTCCAAAAGATAAAAAAAATAGAATTGATATTACAAAACTTGAGCTTATTACAATTGATGGTGAAGATTCAAGAGATTTTGATGATGCTGTATATGCTGAACCAACTAAAAATGGCTGGAAATTATTAGTAGCAATTGCAGATGTCTCTCATTATGTTAAAGAAGGCTCTGAGCTTGATAGTGAATCCCATGAGCGGGGAAACTCAGTTTATTTTCCTCATCGAGTTGTCCCAATGCTTCCCGAAGCAATTTCAAATGGTTTATGCTCTCTAAACCCTAAAGTAGAAAGACTCTCAATGGTTTGTGAAATGTATATCGATCCATTGGGTGAACTTTTAGATTATAAATTTTACTCTGCAGTAATGCTTTCGCATGCTCGTCTTACCTATACTCAGGTAAATGAGATGCTTGAGGATAAAAAGAGTCCCCTTAGAATGACGTTTTCTAATGTTACTGACAACATTGACTTCCTGTATGGATTATATAAAACCCTAAGAATTTCCAGACAAAAACGTGGCGTCATGGATTTTGATAGGATTGAAAGCCAAATTCTATTTGATAATAAGGGCAAGATAAAAGATATTGTAGCTAGCTCAAGAAATGATGCCCACCGTCTTATTGAGGAATGCATGTTAATGGCAAATCAAGCTGCTGCAAAATTCTTGCAAAAAAATAATGAAGACTTCCTTTATAGATCACACCCTAAACCAACAGCTGAAAAGGTTGAGTTAACTCAAAAATTTCTCACAGCTATAGGGCTGACCTTGGAGGGTGGTATAGAGCCAGAATCTAGAAACTTTGCTAAAGTTCTAAAACAAGCAAAAGGTCGAGATGATGAAAATATTATTAAAACAGTAGTTCTTAGAACAATGAAGCAGGCGACTTATACTCCAGTTAATGAGGGTCATTTTGGCTTAGCATTTGAGGATTATGCCCACTTTACATCTCCAATAAGGCGTTATCCAGACTTACTAGTGCATCGTGCTATAAAAAGAGTCCTGAATACTACATCTAGAGAGCCATCTGGAAAAATGATTGAATTTGGCACCCACCTCTCTATGACCGAAAGGCGAGCAGATGATGCATCTAGAGATGTAGAGCAGTGGCTGAAGTGTGAATATATGAGAGATAAAGTGGGAGAAAACTTCCATGGAGTTATTTCTGGAGTGGCTGGTTTTGGACTCTTTGTTGAACTTTCAGAAGTTTATGTTGAGGGCCTAGTATCAATTAGAGACCTTAAGGATGACTATTTTATTTTTGATGATGTACACCATCAGTTAAAAGGTCAAAGAGGTGGAAAAATTTATCGCCTAGGAGATATGATAAAAGTTAAGGTTGCTTCTGTTAATCTTGATGACCGGAAAATCGATTTTATACCTGACTTTGGTTAATTTTTTTTTATTCAGTAATTGCGCCGCGTGATGCAGATTGGGCTAGCTTTGCATACTTAGCTAAGACACCCTTAGTGTATCTAGGAGAGGGTTGCTTCCATTTTGATAATCTATTTTCAATAATTGAATCATCTACAAGAAGTTCAAGGCGATTATTTTCAGCATCAATCAAAATTTCATCACCATCTTCAATTATTGCTAGAGCACCGCCAGTGTAAGCTTCTGGTGTAATATGACCAACAACAAAGCCATGAGTTCCACCAGAGAATCTTCCATCAGTAATTAGTGCGACTTTTCCACCAAGGCCTTTACCCATAACTGCTGAGGTTGGGGCAAGCATCTCTCTCATTCCTGGCCCTCCTTTTGGTCCCTCGTAACGAATAACAATTACATCACCCTCAATTATTTGATCATTTAATACTGCCTGAAGTGCATCTTCCTCACAAGCAAAAGTTTTAGCCTTTCCTTGGAAAGTCAGCCCTTCCTTTCCAGTTATTTTTGCTACAGCACCTTCAGAGGCAAGGTTACCTCGTAAAATTCTTAAGTGAGAATCCTTTTTGATTGGATTATCTAATGACATGATGATTTCTTGACTATCTGCATAGGGCTTAACATCTTGTAAATTCTCTGCTAAGGTTTTACCAGTCACAGTAATACACTCACCGTGAAGCATACCAGCATCAAGGAGCATCTTCATTAATGGAAGGGTACCTCCTATTTGAACAAGCTCACTCATCATATACTTACCTGAGGGCTTAAGATCAGCAAGAACAGGAACATTAGCACCAATACGAGTGAAATCATCAATTGTTAAGTCAACATTTATGGCATCAGCCATTGCAATTAGATGCAGAACTGCATTTGTTGAGCCACCAAGCGTGATGATTAAGGTAATAGCATTTTCAAAGGCCTCTTTAGTCATAATATCGCTTGGCTTAATGTCGTTATTTAATAGATTTAATACAGCTTCACCAGCTCTTGATGAGTCACTATTTTTATCATCGGATATGGCATCTTGAGATGAAGAGTTAGGAAGACTCATTCCAAGAGCTTCAATTGCTGAAGCCATTGTATTTGCAGTGTACATTCCACCACAAGAACCAGGACCTGGAATTGCAGTTGATTCAATTTGTTCTAATTCAATATCACTAATATCATTATTTGCTCTTTTACCAACAGCTTCAAACACACTAACAACATCAGTATGGTTTTTACCAGGTTGAATGGTTCCTCCATAAACAAATACAGATGGACGATTTAGTCTTGCAAGACCCATAACGCATCCTGGCATGTTTTTATCACAACCACCAATAGCTACGACTCCATCAAACCCTTGACAAGCAACGACAGTTTCAATTGAATCAGCAATAACTTCTCTAGAGACTAAGGAGTACTTCATCCCCTCAGAGCCCATTGATATTCCATCTGAAATAGTAATTGTATTAAATATTACAGCTTTTCCACCAGCAGAATTGACGCCAATCTCAGCTTGATCAGCTAAGTCATTAATGTGCATATTACAAGGGGTAACCATGGACCAGGTTGATGCAATGCCTACTTGCGGTTTTTTAAAGTCTTCTTTCTTAAAGCCGACTGGGTAAAGCATAGCTCTTGATGCAGCTCTCTCATATCCATCTACAACAGCTGAGGAAAATTTTCTTGTATTTGACATCCAATTTAAATAAGCAAAAAATACAAATTTTAGACTAAAATAGGCCGGTTCTATAAGCAATTTAAGGCTATAAATTGAGTAAAGTCTCACAAATATTTGAATTGATGCAACCATTTGTTGAAGATGGTAAGTTGCTAAATAGGAGTTATGAGGATCTCAATCAAGTAATAAATGATTTTGTGGTTCTAGAAGAGGGTGGTCAAATTATTGCTTGTGCAGGACTAAAATTTTATAAGCCTGAGAATGCTGGAGAAATTTATGCTCTTGCAGTTAAGAAGTCTTTTCATAACACTGGAACATCTTCAAAGCTTATGGAGGCTTTGATTAAAAAATCAAAAAATATGAAATTATCCTATATATTTGCTCTCTCAAAATTTGGAGGTAGATTTTTTCTTAGATATGGATTTACTAAAGCAGAATTAATCTCACTCCCATTGATTCGACAAAAGAGTTATGATAATCAAAGAAAATCAGTTATTTATTTAAAGAGTTTTAAATAAGAATTGTTTGTAAATTATTTTATTAAATAAACATTAATGAAGCTTAAAGACAGAATTCGAGGTTACCTCCCAGTAGTGGTAGATGTTGAAACTGGTGGCTTTGATGAATCCAAAGATGCTCTATTAGAAATTTGTATTATTATTATTGGCCTTGATGATCAGTATTTATTAGAACCAAAGAAAACCCTTCATTTCCATATAAAACCTTTTATAGGCTCAAATATAGAGTCATCAGCACTTAAGTTTAATGGCATTGACGTTGACAGTCCATTTCGTCTTGCTGTTAGTGAGAGAGAGGCATTTAGTGAAATTTTTAGCTGTATTAATGAATATCTCAAAAATGAGGAATGCACAAGGTCAATTCTTGTTGGGCATAATGCATTTTTTGACTTAGGATTTGTTAAAGCTGCAACAGATAGAATAAATCTTAAGAGCCCTTTCCATCAATTTTCTACTTTGGATACAGTTAGCTTATCAGCTCTATACTGTGGTGAAACAGTCCTAGCTAAAGCTGTAGCTAAGGTGGGTATTGAGTGGGACAATACGCAAGCGCATTCGGCACTTTATGATACTCAGAAAACTGCTGAACTTTTTTGTCATATTTTTAATTCAAAGAAAACTTAAAGTAGTTTTTTTTCTTGCTCAAGTGTCCAATTCCTAACCTCTTTTGTTAACTCTGAAGAAGTCAAAGATGAACTAGAAATAGCCTTGCCAATAACAACTGTTATTACTCCAGGTTTTTTAATAAAGCTTCCTTTTGGCCAAAATTTACCTGCATTATGATAGACAGGGATAATATCATGACCAGACTTCTTGGCAATAGCTGCAGCACCATTTTGATAATCTCCTAAATGTTTATATGTTTGCCTGGTTCCTTCAGGAAAAACCACAACAGAAATACCTTGACTTAATCTCTCAGAACCTTGTTTAATTACTTTTTTAATGGCATTTAATTTATCTCCTCGATTTATTACAATAGGCTTTAGAAGAGCAAGACTCCAGCCAAACACAGGTAACCATAAAAGTTCTTGTTTTAACACCCAAGTATGAGCTGGAAATATGGTCTGAAAAGCCAATGTTTCCCAGGTTGATTGATGATTAGAAATAATAACACTGGGAGATGAATTAATATTTTCACTACCCTTTACATCAGTAGTAATATTTAGGCTAATTTTTAACCACCATATACAAAAAATAGCCCAATTCGAAAGAAATTTTTGTCTATAACTATAAGGCAAAATTACAAGAAATAACCCACACAAAGTTATAACAATGAGGCTTATTATTGAGCCAATAAAGTACAATAAAGATCTTAAAAACAGCATAGTTATAGTAATGGGTTAACGTTATAATTTAGTTGTGATTCTAACTAAAATTTTACTAAGATTATTAAGGATAAATTCAGCTATTTCATTAATGAGCCCTATATTACTTAAAATACGTAAGATTCATAAAGCTTGGAGAGTTACATGAATATTCTTATTGGCTTATTGTCCCTTGTAATTGGTGCATTTATATCCTTCTATGTATTTAACAAAAAATTACTCAACTCCAGAGAAGAAAATATTCAACTAAAAGCAACTCTTGAAGAAAAAGAAAAAAGTTTTGTAGAGAAATCTAAATTTGTAGATCAACTTAAAAGTCAGGTAAATCATGACTTTAAAGCTTTAGCATCTGATATTTTGAAAAATGATAGAGATAAACTTAAGATTGATAATTCAGATTTATTGACTCCTCTTCAAACTCAACTAAAAGGCTTTAGAGATAGAATTGAAACTATTACTAAAGAACAAATTGAAGAAAGAACGTCATTAAAAGAACAAATTAAATCATTACATGAGGCAAATCGTGAAACCCAGCAATCAGCTCAAAATCTTACAAATGCCCTAACCTATGACAATAAACTTCAAGGAGATTGGGGAGAAGAAATTTTAAGCTCACTATTATCAAGTTATGGATTCCAAGAGGGTATTGAATTTGATTTACAAAAACAATATAAAAGCGAAACTGGAGAGAAGTTTAAACCTGATGTAATTCTTCATTTACCAGAAGGAAAGGATGTTGTTATAGATTCAAAAGTATCGCTTAAAGATTATGTTGATTATGTTGCTGATCAAACTAATGAAGAAGCTTTAAAGAAGCATATTGCGTCTATAGATAATCAAATTAAGAATATAAGTATAAAAGAATATGAAAATCTTGAGGGTGTCAGAAGTCTTGATTTTATTTTTGTCTTTATACCAATTGAAGGCGCTCTTTTGTTAGCTCTTCAGCATAAACATAGCTTGTTTGATGATGCTTTAAAGAAGAATATTATGTTAGTTTCACCTTCAATGCTTAGTATGAGTTTAAAGACGGTGAATTTTATGTGGCAAACAGATAAACAAAACAAAAATGCTGATGAAATTGCTCGTCAAGCAGGAAAAATGTATGACAAGCTTGCTGGTTTTTTTAGTGATTTAGATAAGATTGAAAGTCAGCTAGATAAGACTAAAGAGGGCTTTTCTGATGCTAGAAAAAAACTGCAAACAGGTCCAGGTAATTTAATTGGACGTGCTGAAAAATTAAAGGCACTTGGTGTAAAGTCTAATAAAGATATCAGTGAATGAAACTTCCAAAAAATTATAAAGTTAAGCAAAATGAACTAAACAGTAAGGTTATTTTAGTTACTGGTGCAAACAAAGGTTTTGGTCTTGCAATTTCAATGGATCTTGCAAAGGCAGGTGCTACCGTTATTATGCTGGGTAGAGATTTGAGTTCACTTGAGTATGCCTATGATGCAGTTGTTGATGCTGGCTATAAGGAGCCCATACTTTACCCACTAGATCTTGAAGGTGCTTCGCCTGAAAATTACCAAGAATTGCAAGATAATATTATTGAGAAATTTAATAGACTTGATGGTCTTATTCATAATGCTGCTATTCTTGGTACGCAAATGCCTATTGATCAATATGATATTAAACTTTGGTATTCAACTCTTCAAATAAATTTATCTGCTCCGTTTATGTTAACTCAGTTTCTTATCCCTGCTTTGAAGAAGTCAGATGATGCCAGAATTCTCTTTTTATCCTCTTCAGTAGGTAGAAAAGCGAGAGCATATTGGGGAGCCTATAGTGTTAGTAAATTTGGGTTAGAAGGTCTCGCTATGACTCTTTCTGAAGAGCTTGAGAAAACGAAAATTAAAGTTAATACAATCAATCCTGGAAAAATGAGAACAGAAATGAGGAGAACTGCTTATCCAGCAGAAGATGCGTCGACTTTGCCAAAACCTGAAGAAAAGAGCTCTGTAATTGTATATCTGTTATCAAAAGAAGCAGAAAGGATTAATGGCGAGCAACTTTCAATTGACTAGCGTTCTTATCGCTGAAGGTCTTCGCTGAGGTGAGGGTGTATTTTTTTTAAAAGTACTTTGAAGACATCAGCATTCCCAGCAACAACATTACCAGTTTCCATGTATTGATCCCTTCCTGAAAAGTCACCAATAAAGCCTCCTGCCTCCTTAACAAGTAAAGCTCCTGCAGCCATATCCCACTTGTTTAAACCAATCTCCCAAAATCCATCTAAGCGACCAGCAGCTAAATAAGCTAGATCTAGTGCAGCTGCTCCTGCTCTTCGAATTCCAGATACATGTGGATGGATTGCTTTAAAGGTTTCTAGATAACAGTCAAGATGTTGAGGATGTTTGAATGGAAAGCCAGTCCCAATTAGAGTGTCTTCAAGTCCATTTGACATAGTTACCCTAATTCTTTCATCATTTAAATAAGCGCCTTCACCCTTTGATGCAGTAAAGAGTTCCTCTTTAAAAGGATCATAAATAACAGCATGCGTTGGGATTTGGTTTTCAAGCAGGGCAATGGAAACAGCGTATTGAGGAAATCCATGTAAATAATTAGTAGTACCATCTAAAGGATCAATAATCCATTGAAAATTATTGTCACCTAATATCTCTCCACTCTCTTCAGCTAAAATCGAATGTTTTGGGAAGGCTTTTTTAATCTCGTTTATAATGGCTTTTTCAGCAGTTTTATCAACCTCTGAGACAAAGTCATTGATAGACTTATTCTCTATGGTCAACAAGTCGACTTGGTTGTGATACCTTAGGATAACATCACCAGCTGCACGAGCAGCTCGAACTGCAATATTAACGGTAGGATGCATGTTTAATGAGCCAAATAAGTAAAGCAACGAATTATACCTTGACGAATTTTAATAAAGTGAGGATTGTCATGGTAAGTACTACTGAGCCAGGTAATATTGGTGCAGCAGCTAGGGCAATGAAAAATATGTCTTTAAGTCGTCTTTATTTAATTAATCCTAGTAATTACCCTTCTGCAGTGGCAACTGCACGAGCTAGTGGTGCTGATGATGTTTTATCTAATTCAATTATATGTAAATCCTTAGAAGAGGCTTTAGAGGGGGTCCACTTAGTTATTGGTGCAAGTGCTCGTCAACGAAATATTAAATGGAGGCAGTTAGATGTAATTGATACTTGTAAGGAAATTCAGGCAATAACTTCAAAAGAAGGCCAAGAGGTCGCAATCATATTTGGTACAGAAAATTCTGGTCTTACAAATGAAGAGTTAGATTTATGCTCAATTCTAATGACAATTCCTGGAAACCCTGAATATTTTTCACTAAATGTAGCATCAGCTATTCAAGTTTTTGCTTATCAAAACTATGTAAGTTCTGTTAAGGATAAATTTGATAATTCTGGAAATGAACTCGCTAGTTTTGATGACCAAGATAGCTTTTATAAGCATCTTGAACAAGCCCTTGATCATTTAGAATATTTTGATAATAAAAAACCAAAAAGCTTATTGATGAGAAGGCTTCGTAGGCTTTTCGCGAGGAGTAGTCTCGAAAAGGAAGAGGTTGCAATCTTAAGAGGCATCCTTAATAAAATTAATCCCTTTAACAAATTAGATTAATAAAATGTAAAAAGCCCGAATTTCGGGCTTTTTTTAAGGTTTTACTTTGCAAGCATTAGCTTATTCATGCGCTTAACAAACTCAGCAGGCTCTTTAATTTGGCCACCCTCACTGAGAACTGCTTGATCAAATAACACTTTAACTATGTCTTTATCAATTTTTGTCTTAAGTTTCTTTACAAGTGGATGATTTGGATTAATCTCAAGTATAGGCTTAGTATCAGGAATATCTTGACCGAGTGATTTCATAATACGTTCCATATTTCCACCCAACTCATTTTCATCTGCTACAAGACATGAAGGGGATTCACTTAATCGACTAGAAACTTTAACTTCTTTAACTTGATTTTCAAGAATCTTTTGAGCCTTAGAAATAACACTTTCATAATCCTTAACTGTTTTTTCCTTCTTTTTCTTATCTTCTTTAGTGTCAAGGTCCTCAAGATCTCCCTTAGCGATTGATTTAAGTGAGTATTCTTCAAAATCACCAAAGTTGGCTACTAACCACTCATCAACTCTATCTGAGAGAAGAAGAACCTCAATATCTTTTTGTTTAAAAATTTCAAGATGAGGTGACCCCTTGGCTGAATCGTAAGTGTCTGCAGTTACATAATATATATTTTTTTGATCTTCCTTCATTCGGCCAATATAGTCTTGGAGTGAAACCGTTTGATCTGAGTTTTCAGTTGAGGTTGAAGTAAATCGTAAAAGATTTGAGATTTTGTCTTTATTTGCGGAGTCCTCTACTACCCCTTCCTTTATAACCATTCCAAACTCTTTCCAGAATAACGAATAGTCTTCAGGTTTATTTTTTGACATCTTATCTAATTCTGATAGGATTCGTTTGACAGAAGCTTTTTTGATTGTATCCACAACCTTGCTACCTTGAAGAATCTCTCTTGAGACATTTAAAGACAAGTCAGCTGTATCAATTACACCCTTAATAAAGCGAAGGTATTGTGGAAGTAATTCTTCGTTGCCTTCCATTATAAAAACTCTTTTGGCATAGAGTTTGACACCACTTTTTCTTTTTGGCTCCCACATATCAAATGGCGCTTTTTTTGGAATAAATAATAGTGAAGAGTATTCAAGCTTGCCCTCTACTCTATTATGAATTTGAGTTAATGGGCCTTCAAAGTCATAGGTCAAAGATTTATAAAACTCATCATAATCACTTTGAGATAGTTCTTTTTTATCCTTCATCCAGAATGCTGTTGCTTCATTTATTTTTTCATACTCTATAACATCTTTATCTTCTTCAGATTGTTTTATCATAAGAATTGGTACAGTAATATGATCAGAGTATTTTGAAACAATTCCACGAATACGATAGTCGTCAACAAACTCACTTTCTGCCTTCTTGACATCAAGAATAATTGTTGTTCCATAATCATCTAATTCAACAGTTTCAATTGAGTAGTCTCCCTTACCCTTTGATACCCATTTTGTTCCATTAGCCTTGTTATCACCTGCCTTTCTACTTAAGAGTGTGACGGTATTTGAAACTATAAAAGCAGAATAAAATCCCACACCAAATTGTCCAATAAGATTAGAGTCCTGAGTTTGGACTTTATCTAAGCTTTTTAAGTATTTTTTAGTACCTGAGTTAGCAATAGTTCCAATATTTTCCATGACCTCTTCTTGAGTCATTCCTATGCCGTTATCTCTTATAGTAATTGTTCCTGCATCTTTATCGATATCAATATGAATGCTTGGCTCTTCCTTTACTTCTATAAGTTTATCGTTTGATAAAGATTCAAACTTAAGTTTATCAATTGCATCAGAGGCATTTGAGACTAGCTCTCTTAAAAATATCTCTTTATTAGAATATAAAGAGTGAATCATTAAATCGAGAAGCTGTGATACTTCAGTTTGAAATTCGTGCGTTTGTTTTTGACTCATCTAAAATCCTTAATCGTTTAAATGTAAAATATAAACATATGGTCAAACAACAGAAAATCAAGTATCAAGGTGAAATATTAGTTAAGCAAATTGAAGAGTTTATTATTTTCTTGACTATTGAAAAAAACTACGCTACTAATACTATTGAGGCATATGAGAGAGATTTATTAAAATTCCTATCTTTTATGATGGATAAAGGCATTTCAAATTGGGGTCAAATTACAACTGAAAATGTAAATTTGTTTGTTATGGGTCTAAGACACTCTGGGGCCTCTGGGAAGTCAATAAGAAGATATTTATCTTCTATAAGAGGACTCTTTTCCTTTATGATAAAAAAATCAGAAGTTTTAATAAATCCTGCAATTGCTATTAAAGCACCAAAAATTGATCAATTACTTCCTAAAACAATTGATTTTGATGATCTTACAAATATGATGACTTTAAAAACTGGGCTTTTTTCTGAGTTACGAGCAGTATTAATGGTCGAGTTATTATATTCCTGTGGCTTAAGAGTCTCAGAATTGGTTGGGATTAATATCAAAGATTTTGATTTAAACGAAGGCTTTGTTCGAGTTGTGGGTAAAGGAAATAAAGCTCGTTTTACTCCTGTGGGTAAATCTGCCCTAAGGCTTCTTCAGGATTACCTTTCAAGAAGACAGGGAGGTAATTCTGATGCTTTGTTTTTAAATAAAAATGAATTAAGGATAAGTACTAGATCTGTTCAAAATATTGTGAAAAAAAGAGCCTATGAAGTTGGTGTGGTAATTAATGTACACCCCCATATGCTGAGACATGCAGCTGCAACTCATTTTCTTCAATCAAGCCATGATTTAAGAACAGTCCAAGAGTTTTTAGGTCATAAAAGCATCAAAAGTACTCAGGTTTATACTCATTTAGATTTTTTAGAACTATCAAAAGTCTATGATGAGTTTCATCCTAGAGCTAAAAAATGAAAATAACTAAAGATATTAAATTAGCTCTTAAGTATCTCAAGACTGGGGTTATAGCTCATCCAACTGATACTATATATGGCCTTGGGTGCCTTGCTAATAATTTAAATGCAATTCAGAAAATGATAAATTTAAAAAAAAGAGATGAAAAAAAAGGGTTTATATTGCTTGCTTCTGATGTGAGTTATTTGATGCCTTATATTGATTTAAATGAAGATAGTGAGATGTTTCAAAAACTCACTAAAACCAACAAAAAACCAACAACTTATCTTGTTCCTAAATCTCAAAAAACTCCAGACCTGATATTTGGTGATAATGAACTTTTAGCTGTTAGGTTGACAACTGACCCTTTAATTACATATTTCTGTGAGAATACTAAATCTGCTTTAATTTCTTCAAGTGCTAATATTCAGGGGGAGCAAGCGGCAACCTCTTTGCATGAGTTAAAGTCATATTTTAATGATGACCTGGGATTTGCCTTGCCCCCAAATAAGTATAATTCAGAGCCCTCAAGAATTATAAATATACTTACAGGCGAACAGATTAGATAATGATTAATCAAGTTGAAAAATATTTATTAGGGCTTCAAAAAGAAATTTGTTCTGAAATTGAGCAAATTGATGGTAAATCATTGTTTGAAATTGACAAGTGGGCAAGGGCTGACAAAAGGGGTGATGGCGTTACCAGTATTATTACTGATGGAAACGTTTTTGAAAAAGGTGGCGTTAACTTTTCAATTATACATGGTGATAAAATGCCTAAATCTGCCACTGCAACAAGACCTGAGCTTGAGGGAAGGAGGTATACTGCGCTTGGTATTTCATTAGTAATGCACCCTCAAAACCCATATGTACCAACTGCTCATGCTAATGTTCGTTTTTTTATTGCTGAAGAGGTTGGAAAGGATCCAATTTGGTGGTTTGGAGGGGGTTTTGATCTTACACCTTATTATGGCTTTGATGAAGATGCAATCCATTGGCATCAAATTGCAAAAAAAGCCTGTGCCCCATTTGGAGAGGATATTTATCCAAAATATAAAAAAAGCTGTGATGATTATTTTTATTTGACTCATAGGGACGAGCAAAGAGGTATTGGGGGCTTATTTTTTGATGATTTAAATAGCGGTGGTTTTGAAAAATGTTTTGACTTTATGAAAAGTATTGGGAATCACTTTATTCAGGCTTACATACCAATTGTTAAAAAGAGAATTGGAACTTCTTTTAGTGAAAATCACAGAGACTTTCAGCTTTATCGCAGGGGACGCTACGTTGAATTCAATTTATTACAAGATAGGGGGACTTTATTTGGGCTTCAGAGCGGTGGTAGAACAGAATCAATCTTAATGTCACTTCCTCCAAAAGTTCAATGGCATTATAAATTTAAAGTCCTCCCTGGAAGTGAAGAGGAGCGTTTAACAAGTTATTTTTTAAAGCCTAGAGATTGGATTAATTAAAACTCAACCTTAGTTGAATAATTTTTAATGAAACTCTAATGGAGTTAGGATATAATCTACCTCTGTAAGATCCTATGTTGATCTCTTCAAGAGTCAATATTATCGTTTGCAACGACGCAGACCTCCTGACAAAGCCTGTCAATTTTTTTATTCTATTTATATTTAGGAGAATAACTATGTCTGCAAAAGATGTAATAAAAATGATCGAAGATCAAGATGTTAAATTTATAGATTTTCGCTTCACTGATACTATAGGTAAAGAGCAACACGTTAGTGTTCCAGCTCACACGATTGATGTTGAAAAACTTGAGGATGGCCAAATGTTTGATGGTTCATCTATTTCAGGTTGGAAAACGATTAATGATTCTGATATGATTTTATCACCTGATACAGAAACTGCTGTACTTGATCCTTTCACAGAAGAAGTAACTTTAAACATTCGTTGTAATATTATTGAACCAAGTACCTTAAAAGGCTATGTTAAGGATCCTCGTTCTATCGCACAACGTGCTGAAGAGTTTATGAAATCTTCAGGTGTTGGAGATACAGCTTATTTTGGAAACGAGCCTGAATTTTTTGTGTTTGACAGTGTCAAGTGGGATACAGGTCATGGAATGGGTAAGGCATTCTATGAAATTAATTCTGAAGAGGCTGCTTGGAATTCTGGAGTGGATATGGAAGGTGGAAATAAAGGTCATCGTCCTAAAGTTAAGGGTGGTTACTTTCCAGTTCCACCAGTTGATTCATTGCATGATCTTCGCTCCCAAATGTGTTTAGCTATTGAAGAAATGGGTGTTACTACTGAGGTTCACCACCATGAGGTTGGAACAGCTGGGCAGTGTGAGATTGGTGCTTTATTCAATACCCTAGTCAAGAAGGCTGATGAAACTCAAATTTTAAAGTATTGCGTTCATAACGTTGCTCATCTATATGGAAAGACAGCAACATTTATGCCAAAACCAATTGCTGTTGACAATGGTAATGGTATGCATGTCCATATGTCTATTGCAAAAGATGGCGTTAACTTATTCGATGGTGACGGATATGGCAACTTAAGTGAGATGGCACTTTACTATATTGGTGGAATTATAAAACATGCAAAAGCATTGAATGCATTTACAAACCCTTCTACAAATTCATATAAGCGTTTAGTTCCTGGGTTTGAAGCACCTGAAATGCTTGCTTATTCAGCAAAGAATCGCTCAGCCGCAATTAGGATTCCTTTTGTTAAAAACCCTAAAGGGCGACGTATTGAGGTTCGTTTTCCTGATTCAACTTGTAATCCTTATCTTGCTTTCTCAGCATTATTAATGGCGGGCCTTGATGGTATTAAAAACAAAATTCATCCTGGTGAGCCTTCTGATCAAGACCTTTATGAAGACAGTGATGGTTCAATTCCTAAGGTTGCAGCTATGCTGCATTTAGCTTTAGAAGCATTGGATAATGATCGTGATTTTTTAAAGCAAGGTGGAGTCTTTACTGATGAAGTTATAGATTCATTTATTAATCTTAAGATGGAGGAAGTGACTGCTATGAGAGCATCACCACAACCTCTAGAGTTTGATTTGTACTATAGTTGTTAATGTTTTAATATGAACTTAAAAAGGCTGCATGATATGCGGCCTTTTTTTTGTACTTTTTGTTCCATAAGTATGCGGTAAAATTTAATTTATGTCTTATTAATAAATTCAAATGTTTGAAATTAAAAACGATTGGAAATTAGATGAAATAAGGGCGTTATTTGAAATGCCTTTTAATGATCTCTTATTTAAAGCTCATAGTATCCATAGAGAGGTTTTTGATCCTAACCAAGTCCAGGTTAGTTCTCTATTAAATATCAAGACAGGTGCTTGTCCAGAAGACTGCTCTTATTGCTCCCAAAGCTCTAAGTATGATACTGGTCTTGAGCGTGAAAGTTTAATGGAGATTGAGCAGGTTTTAAAAAAAGCCCAAATTGCTAAAGATAAAGGTGCTTCTAGATTTTGTATGGGGGCTGCTTGGAGAAACCCTACAGATAAGAGTCTTGATAAGGTTATCCCTATGATTCAGGGTGTTAAGGCGATGGGTATGGAAACATGTGTTACTCTTGGTATGCTGACTCCTAAGCAAGCATCTACGTTAAAAGAGGCTGGTTTGGATTATTACAATCATAATATAGATACTTCTAAGGAGCACTACTCAAATGTAGTTTCTACAAGACACTTTCAAGACAGGTTAGATACCTTAGAGGCAGTTAAAAATGCTGATATCAATGTTTGTAGTGGAGGAATTTTAGGTATGGGGGAAACAGAGGTTGATAGGGCCTCTATGCTTCAGTCTTTAGCTAATCTTGAAAAACATCCTGATAGTGTGCCAATTAACTTATTAGTCCCTATTCCTGGAACACCTTTTGAAAATGTTAAACCTCCAAGTGAAAGTGAATTTGTAAGAACAATAGCAGTAGCAAGAATTTTAATGCCAAATTCAGTAGTAAGGTTATCAGCTGGCCGACTTGAGATGGGTGAAGGAATGCAGGCTTTGTGCTTCTTTGCCGGTGCAAACTCTATTTTCTATGGAGAACAACTATTAACTACTGATAATCCAACAGCAGCAAATGATTTACTTCTTTTTAAGCGACTTGGGATTAATCGAAAAGATAATCAGCGATTATTATTTCAGGACTTAGAACTGAAAGTAACTCTAACTTCGTAGTAATTTCTTGAAGTTTTTCAGGGCTTAACCTGTTCAATTCCATATCAATCAAATCTGCACTTAAATCATCCTCTTTTATAAGTATTCCTGCACCATTTTTTGAAAGATATTGCGCATTGATTGTTTGGTGATCATCAACAGCATACGGAAAAGGAATTAGAATTGCTATAGTTTTTGAAGCAATTAACTCTGAAATAGTCATCGCTCCAGCACGACAAATTACAATATCCGCCCAAGCATATGCTTTAGCCATATCTTCAATAAAGGGTTCAATTTTGAGATCTAGATGTAAATCAGTATTGTATGAAGCTTTAACATTATCAAAGTGTTTTGCACCTGTTTGATGCCAGATACTTAATGGAGTATTAATTTTAGTAATTGTCTCATTGATTTTTTGGGCACCAAGTGAGCCTCCTAATATAAGTATTTTTTGAACTAATTCAGGAGTTTTTTTTGATATTGGTCTAAAAAGCAAGGGGTTACCAACTGTTGAAGCTTTTATTTTTATATCAAAGGTATTTTCAAAGGCTTGAAAGGATTTGTTGGCAAGCTTGCTTAACAATCTATTTGTAGTCCCAGGGATAGTATTTTGTTCATGAATAATTAATGGAATGAATAGCAATTTAGCAAGCAATCCTCCTATGCCAGAAACATATCCACCCATTCCTATAACCTTATTAGGTCGGAATTTAATAAATACTAAGATAGTTTGGAGTAGTCCTAATCCTAGAAAGAAAACAGCCTTTAATATTGTTATTACACTTTTACCTCTTAATCCACTTGTGTAGACACTGTGAAGCTTATAACCATGCTTAGGAACTAATGATTTTTCAAGACCGTTTGTACCACCAAGCCACTCAATAGTAACTCCACGAGCTTTTAATTCTTTTGCGATAGCAAGAGCTGGAAAAATATGGCCTCCAGTTCCACCTGCCATAATTAAAACTTTCTTAGACATATTCTTTTTGTTTGAAATATTTAGTTCTATTTTCCATATCTACTCTTAAGATAATTGCTAGTGAGATAATTGCAAAGATCATTGAAGTTCCTCCATAGCTGAGAAGTGGCAGTGTAAAGCCTTTTGGAGGGAGTAAACCAAGATTCATACCAATATTGACAGTAATTTGCATTGAGAACCATGTGCAAATTCCAAATACAACATAAGAACTGTAGTTTCTTCCTTTTTGAAGAGCTGTTTTTGCAATTGCAAATCCCTTTAAAAGAATATATAGAAATGATAGAAGAACAAATAACATCCCAATAAAGCCAAGCTCTTCACCAATTACTGCAAATATCATATCTGTATGTCTTTCGGGTAAAGCTTTAAATTTTTGAATACTGCCACCTAGACCTGTTCCAAACCAGTCTCCCCTTGCAATGCCAACTAAAGCGGCTTTTGTTTGATCAAGTTTTGGGTTCGCATCATTCCAGAAATCATCTGTCCAAAAAGACATAAATCTTTCAACTCTATTTGGAATGAGAGAGGCAATAATTGCCATTAATAAAAATAGTGCTGTTGTAACAATAGTTAATTGTTTAATGTATGAGCCAGCTGCATAAAGCATTGCCATTGCAGTCAATGCTATAATAAGAGTCGCTCCAATATCCGTTTCAAGGAGTATTAAAAGACCAGTAATACCTATAATAGCAATTGTTTTTATAAAGCCAATCCAAGGTTTTCTAATGTCTTTCTCTTGACGAATTAAAAAACCAGCCATAAATAAAACCATTGATAGTTTCATTAATTCTGAGGGTTGAAACTTAAAATAAACAAAATTAATCCAGCGGGTTGAGCCTTTTACTTCATGCCCAATTGGGCTTGGAAGAAAAACAACCATTAGTAATATTAAGGTTAATATAAATAAAGGGATTGAGTATTTTTGAAGAACTGAGATTGGTGTATTAAGAATTATTAGACCTGAGGAAAGACCCATTAAAATAAAGAGGGTCTGCTTTGCAAAGAAAGAATAACTAGAAAAATAAGAGAGTGAAGCTGAGAAAGACATAATCCAACCAAAAATTAATAGTGCCAAGATTACAGATAATAGAGACTTATCTGGCATCTGCTGAGTTCTCATAGTTGAATTTAATCGCATCTTGATTATATTTTATACTTAATATTTATTAGTTTTACTTGATATCAAGAAGCATAAAAACTAAGCTACTTGGAAGTCAATATGGGATAATATTTTATTTTAAAAATTAAGACAAAACTATGATTTCTCTTGCTAATATAACTATGCAATTTGGTGAAAAACCCCTTTTTGAAAATATCTCTGTTAAGTTTCAAAATGGAAATCGTTACGGTTTAATCGGTGCTAACGGTTGTGGAAAGTCTACTTTGATGAAAATTATGACAGGAGAGTTGAAGCCTTCTAATGGCTCTGTTATGGTTGGTGAGGGTCAAAGGCTTGGTATTCTGTCACAAGACCAGTTTGCATTTGAAGACTATAGAGTTGTAGATGCTGTAATAATGGGTCATAAGGCATTATGGAAGATAAAAGAAGAGAGAGATCGTATTTATGGTCTAGCTGAAATGTCTGAAGATGATGGTATTAAAGTTGCAGAGCTTGAAATGGAGTTTGCTGAAATGGATGGTTACTCTGCAGAATCTTCAGCTAGCGAATTATTATTAGGCCTTGATATCCCCTTAGATCAGCATTACGGATTGATGAGTGAAATTGCTCCAGGTTGGAAATTAAGAGTTTTGCTAGCTCAAGCTTTATTTTCAGATCCAGATGTGCTTTTGCTTGATGAGCCTACAAATAACTTAGATATTAATTCAATTCGCTGGCTTGAGGGTGTTTTGAGTTCTAGAAAATCAACGATGGTGATTATTTCTCATGACCGGCATTTCTTAAATGGTGTCTGCACTCATATGGCAGATCTTGATTATGGGGCTTTAAATGTCTTTCCTGGAAGCTATGATGATTTTATGATTGCAGCAACAGCCATTCAAGAAAGGATGCGTGCAGATAACGCTAAAAAGGAAGAAAAAATTAAAGATTTGAAGCATTTTGTATCTAGATTCTCAGCTAATGCATCGAAGTCAAAACAAGCAACTTCTCGTCTTAAGCAGCTTGATAAAATTGAGCTAGATGATATTAAACCTTCATCTCGTATCAGTCCATATATCATTTTTAATCAAAATAAAGAGTTATTTAGGAATATCTTAGAGGTTCAAAATCTCAGCAAAAGTTTTGATAAAGAGCAAGTTCTTAATGATATTAACTTAATAATTGAGAAAGGCCAAAGAGTTGCTATTATTGGTCAAAATGGAATTGGTAAAACAACCTTACTTAAGACTTTACTTGGTGAATTTGATGCTGATGGTGGAAAAACAAAATGGAGTGAAAATGCCAATATTGGCTACTATGCACAAGATAATAGTAAAGAATTTGAAGAAGAAATGAATGTTTTAGATTGGATGACTCAATATAAAAATGAAAAAGATGATATTCAGGCAATGAGATCTGTCTTGGGAAAGATGCTTTTTGGTAAAGAAGATGTTAAAAAGTCTGTTAAGTCTCTCTCTGGTGGTGAAAAAGGAAGAATGATATTTGGAAGATTAATGCTTCAAAAGCCAAATATTTTGTTAATGGATGAACCAACAAACCATTTGGATATGGAGTCAATAGAAGCATTGAATCTAGCTCTTGATAACTATGAGGGTACATTGATATTCGTTAGCCATGATAGGGAGTTTGTTTCTTCCCTATCTACAAAGGTAATAGAGCTTAAAGAGGATGGTGCGCACTATTATTCTGGTAATTATGAAGATTACTTATTAACCCAAGTTTGAATTTAACTAATGGCTAGCATGAAATCTATTGATTACATTAACTTGCATTAAGTGGTTAAATAACTTAATGATTATATTCAAACAAAATTAAAACTAAATTTTATAAATGTTTACAGGAATAATTCAATCTAAAGGAAGCGTAAAAGATTTACACGTATCTGAAAAAGGTATTATTTTGGAAATAAATTCAAATAGCCTGGACCTTTCAGACTGTTCAATTGGAGATAGTATTGCTGTTAATGGGGTTTGCTTAACTGTTACTAAACTTAAAGTAAATTCTTTTATTTCTGATGTCTCCCAAGAAACATTAAACTGCACTACTTTTTCAGAGTTAAAAAAAGGACAAAATGTTAACTTAGAAAAATCTTTGCGACTTAACCAAGGAATTGATGGACATATAGTAAGTGGTCATATTGATGGGGTAGGGGAGTTAATCTCGTTAAGGAAGGAAGGAGTTAGTAATCGCTTAAAAATTAAGGTCAAAAATGATCTTACAAAGTATATTGCTAAGAAGGGGGCAATTTGCATTAATGGTGTGAGCTTAACTGTGAATGAAGTTAAGAATAATATTTTTGATGTAAATATAATTCCTCACACCTGGTCAGAGACAACCTTTGATGATTTGACTGAAAACTCAATGGTCAACATAGAGATAGATATAATTGCCAGGCATATTGAGCAATTAATTAGCCATAGATCTTCTGAGTGAGTTAAAGTCTTTAGCTATAACTTAATTATTAAAAAAATAAATATTTATGAAAGCGTCAATTGAAGCAATTCTAGAGGATTATAAAAAAGGCAAGATGATCATTCTTATGGATGATGAGGGTCGAGAAAACGAAGGCGATTTATTAATTGCTGCTGAAAAGGTTACCAAAGAAGATATTAATTTTATGGCAACTCATGGCCGTGGTTTAATCTGTTTAACTTTGACTCAAGAGCGTTGCCAGCAGTTGAGCCTTCCTTTGATGGTTTCTCAGAATAGTGATCTTCATTCTACAAACTTTACTGTATCTATTGAGGCAGCATCTGGAGTTACTACTGGAATTTCAGCCTCTGATAGAGCTAAAACTATTTTAGATGCAGTTGCTAAAAATGCAAAACCAATTGATATAGTTCAACCAGGGCATGTCTTTCCATTAATGGCTCAACAGGGGGGTGTTTTAATCCGTGCAGGGCATACTGAAGCTGGATGTGACTTAGCTCGTTTAGCTGGCTTTGAGCCAGCCTCTGTAATCGTAGAAATTCTCAATGATGATGGCTCAATGGCTAGAAGTTCTGATTTAGAAAAATTTGGAAAAAAACATAAAATTAAGGTTGGAAATATTGCCGACCTAATTCACTATAGGGTCGAAAACGAAAAGACAGTTGAAAGAATAAGCCAGAGACCTTTTGAAACTAAATATGGTAAATTTAGGCTTTATTCATACCTTGATACAATTCATAATGATATTCATATTGCTTTAGTTAAGGGTGTATTGAATGAATCTAATGAGCCTCATGTTAGAGTTCATATGGAAAATATTTTTAGGGATGTATTAAATGAGGTTCAGAATGGTTTTAGCATCAATAGTGCACTTGAAATGATTTCTGATGTGGAGAATGGAGTTTTTTTACTTTTACGTAAACAAGATAATCAGGCTATCCTTGAGAACATTAATAATAAGGCTGACATCAACTATGATGATGGAAAAACCTTTGGAATTGGTGCTCAAATACTTTCAGACTTGGGAGTAAGAACTATGAAGTCACTGGGCAAACCAAGAAAATGGCCTGGCTTAGAGGGATTTGGCATAACCATTTCTGAATATATAAATATAAAGGAGTAATTTAATTGAAAACTATTGAAGGTGATTTAACTATCAATAACAAAAAGTTTGCGCTTGTTGCAGCTCGTTTCAATTCATTCGTAGTTGATCATTTAATTAGTGGTGCTAAAGAATTATTATTAAAGCATGGGGCTGATGAAACGGATATTGATCTTTTATATGTACCTGGTGCTTTTGAGATACCCTTAGCTCTTAAAAAGGCTGCTATGACTGGAAAATATGATGGAATAGTCGCATTGGGAGCCGTTATAAGGGGAGGAACACCACATTTTGAATTCGTAGCTGGCGAATGTGTGAAAGGTATTTCTAGAGTTTCATTAGAATCAGAAATTCCAATTGCTTTTGGTGTTTTAACCGTTGATACGGTTGAGCAGGCTATTGCAAGATCAGGTGCTAACTCTGAGAATAAAGGTGCTGAAGCAGCTGAGTGCACTATTAGAATGATAAATTTACTTGAAGAGCTGTGACTCCAAAACAACGTTCGCGTGCCAGAGTAGTTCAAGCTTTATACCAGTGGCTAACCTCTGGTGGAGAAATTACTCAAATTGAGCAACAATTTCTAAATCAAAAAGAAGGCAAAATATCTAAAGCGTTCTTTTCAAACCTGATTCTAAATATTCCTAAAAACATTTCATTACTTGATGAGATTATTGAGCCATCATTAAATAGGGATCTCAATGAGCTAGGACCAACTGAACGAGCTGTTTTATATTTAGGGGTCTATGAGTTAAAGTTTCAGTTAGAGGTGCCCTATAAAGTCGTGATTAATGAGGCAGTTGAACTAACTAAACTTTATGGTGCTGATGGTGCTTATAAGTTAATAAATACTTCTCTTGATAAGATATCTCAAGAACTTAGATCTTCTGAGATATAAAAAATAATCTCTAAAAAAAAATATTTTTTTATCATTATAAAAATCTATTTAATTGAGTTTATTTCAATTAAGCATTATATTAAATTAAACTGATTTTATCAAAATGAGATATTTCATTTTTTTTTCATGGTAATATCTCATTTCAGTTTCAAAAATTTAAATGTAATTTTAAAAAATCAGTTTTTAATTAACTGTTTTTTTTAAAACGTTTTTTTAACTGTTTTGAAGTTTAATGTCTATATAAAGGAGAAATAATGAAAAGTATTTATAAAAAAATTGGAGCAACGCTTGTCAGTGCTATCGCTACTGTAAACGTTATGGCTCTAGATGAGTTAAATGTTGCTTATTTTGAAGAATGGCCAATGCCGTTTGAATATGCAAAGCAAATTGGTGCGTATGATGAAGCTTTAGGTATGAAAGTCAACTGGAAAGCTTTCGGTACTGGTACTGCAATGTCAGCAGCAATGGCTTCTGGAGATATTCATATTTCAGTTAGTCAAGGTGTTCCACCATTTATCGTTGCCGCTTCTACAGGCCAAGATATACAAATTGTTGACGTAGCAGTAAGCTATGCTGACAACGATAACTGTGTTGTAGCTTCAGGTCTTGAAATTGATGCAAGTAATGCATCAGAATTAGCTGGTAAGAAAGTTTCTGTTCCTTTAGGAACTGCTGCTCACTTTGGATTCTTAAAGCAGATGGCTCATTTTGGTGTTTCTGTTGACTCAATGCAAGTAGTTGATATGGCTCCACCAGAAGGTTCAGCTGCCTTAGCACAAGGAAGTATTGATATGTTCTGTGGATGGGGTGGATCATTACGTCGTGCATTAGATCATGGTAATGTTCTTTTAACAGGTGCAGAAAAGACTGCTCTAGGTATCCTTGTTTGGGACGTAACATCAGTTCCAGCAGGTTTTGCTGATGAAAATGCTGAAGTACTTCAGACATTCTTAGGTGTTACTGCTGCTGCAAATGCAATGTGGAACTCAGGTGGATTCCATTCACTAATGATTCCTCATATTGCTAAAGATGCTGGTATGGATGAAGCGGCAACTGCTGAAACAATGTCTACATTCGTTTTCCCTTCAGTTAGTTCACAATTAGGTGATAGCTGGCTTGGTGGTTCTGGCGAAGCTTTCCTTAAAGGTGTAGCAGATGTATTTGTTGAGGCTGGAAGCATTCCAAGTGCTCGTGGTTCATACACAAATGCAATCAATACTGATGGTCTTAATGGATTAGCAGCTCAATAAATACTATTTTATTAGACTTATTAAAAAGTTTAATAAGAAGGTATTAGTTAGACTTAAGGTGGCGCACATAGTGTGCCACCTTTTTAATGAAAAAAAAATCGGAGTTAAGTTTGAAAGGTTTATCAATTGAAAATATCTCAATGCGCTTTGACTTGAAGAATGGCTCCTCAGTTCAAGCTCTAAAAGATGTTTCATTAGAAATAGAAGAAGGTCAAATTATTACAGTACTCGGTCCATCAGGATGTGGGAAAACAACTTTATTAAATATCATTGCTGGTTTTTTAGCTCCAACAGAAGGCAAAGTTATACTTAATGAAAATACTGTCCAGGGTCCAGGTGCAGAGCGAGGTATGGTATTTCAACAAGGGGCATTATTTGAATGGATGAATGTTCGAGAGAATGTTGCTTTTGGTCCACGAATGAAAGGAATGCCAAAATCAGAACAAAATGAAAAAGTTAAACATTTATTAGATGTGGTTGGTCTTGCTGAATTTGAGGATAAGGCAGTATATGAATTATCTGGAGGTATGCAGCAAAGAGTTGCTCTGGCCAGGTGTCTTGCAAATGAACCTGATGTTATTTTAATGGACGAGCCTTTAGGTGCATTAGACGCCTTGACTCGTGAAAAAATGCAGGGTTTAGTTTTAAAGCTTTGGAAGGAAACAGGAAAAACTATAGTATTGATTACTCACTCAGTTGAAGAGGCGGTTCTTCTTGGGGAAAGATTATTGGTTCTAGCGCCAAGACCAGGTAGGGTTTATAAAGAATACAAACTACCATTCGCAGAAATGGGAGTCAATATGGATCTGCGTGAGGTCAAAAAATCAGAAGGTTATACAGAAACACGTGATGAAATTCTATCCATTATTTGGGAAATGGAAGAAGAAATTATGGGTAGGATGGACGAAAATTAATGACTATATTAATTATCTATATTATTATTTTCATAGCTGCTTTTTATATTGTTAAAGTAGTTGGTTCAATGACAAAGCCACGAGATGATTTTACGAGTCTTAAGACTGTAACATTTGGTGACGAGAGTGCTGTTACACCAAATAGAGCAGCCTCAATAATTTCAATAATAGCAATATTTGCTATTTGGGGATCATTTACAGGTTCTAAGTTAACTCCAATCCATGTTCCTGGGCCATTTATTGGTGAATTTTCTTTTGAGTACACAGCAATGAACGCTTCAGGTGAGACTGATGATGCAAATGTTACTGTAACGGTCTATGATGTTCAGACTGGAGAAATACCTGATAAATTAGATATTGAGCCAGGATTAGGTTTTGCACTTAATGATACTGCTCAAATTATTACATACAGAAGTGCCTTAATTAAAGTACAGAAAAATGATTTAGGTGGTAAAGATAAAAAATACAAAGTTATTGCTATAAATGGAGAGCCTATTTCACCTAGTAGTGAACTCTTTATTGATAATGCCCGCGTTTATATGACCGCTAAAGGAACTTTGAGTCTTACTCCATATAAAGGCTGGCAGATGCAGCCAGTATGGCTACCTTCCCCAGAAGCTGTCTGGTCAAGGCTAACAAAGATTGCCTCAGAAGGGTATAAAAATTTCAGTTTATTTGAGCATTTAGGCTGGTCACTCCTTAGAGTTGTTGTTGGTTTTTTCGCTGGCGCTCTAATAGGTATACCTTTAGGATACGCAATGGGCCTTTCTGGCTGGTTTCGTGGATGGTTTGATCCTATTGTAGAATTTATGAGACCAGTACCTCCACTTGCTCTAATTCCATTAGTTATTATTTGGTTTGGTATTGGTGAACAAGGAAAGATTATTTTACTATTCTTAGCTTCGCTTTGGATTATGACTATTTCTGCTAGAGCCGGAGTTTCAGGGGTGAATATTGCAAAAATTCATGCCGCATATTCACTAGGCGCCTCTAAGTGGCAAATTATGAGGCTTGTTATTGTTCCAAACAGTTTGCCTGAAATATTTACAGGTGCAAGAGTCTCTATGGGGGTTTGTTGGGGCACAGTAGTAGCAGCTGAACTTGTAGCGGCTCAGAAAGGTGCTGGAATGATGATTATCACCGCCTCAAAGTTCCAGATGACCGACCTTGTAATAATGGGAATTGTACTGATTGGTGTTATTGGTTATGCAATCGATATTCTTATGAGAATTTCAGAAAATTATCTTGTACCATGGAAGGGAAAATAGCTTTATAATTCTGTTTTTTCCTTCTTTATTTAAGGTTAGCCCATGTCAGTAATATTACCTAAAAATGCTCAAGCTGTAATTATTGGTGGAGGAGTAGTAGGTTGCTCAGTTGCTTATCATCTCGCAAAACTTGGTTACACAGATGTAGTTCTTCTGGAGCGTAAAAAGCTAACATCTGGAACCACATGGCATGCAGCAGGACTTGTAGGGCAGATGCGCTCCTCGCTTAATCTTACTCAAATGGTTAAATACTCTGGAAACCTTTACGAAACATTAGAAGCTGAAACAGGAATGGCTACTGGTTATCGCCGAACTGGCTCTATAAGCCTTGCAACTAACCAAGAAAGGTTAACTGAATACAAGCGCAACGCATCACTTGCTAAAGTTCATGGAGTTGATGTCCAGATATTAACTACTGATGAGTTAAGGGATAAGATTGATCTTTTTAAGCTTGATGATGTTGTTGGTGGGGCGTGGATTCCTAAGGATGGCAAGGCTGATCCAGCAAACGTAGCCATGGCTCTTGCTAAAGGAGCTAAAAATAATGGTGCTAAGATTTTTGAAGACGTTAAGGTTACTGGAATACTTAAAAAAGATGGAAAAGCTGTAGGAGTTCAAACTGAGTATGGTGACATACAATCTGATGCTGTAGTAAACTGCGGTGGAATGTGGGCAAGAGAGGTTGGCAAAATGGCTGGTGTTTCAGTCCCTCTTCATGCTTGTGAGCACTTTTACTTCCTAACTTCAGCCGTTCCAAATATGGGAGATATGCCCGTAGTAAGAGTTCCAGATGAGTCGGCATATTATAAAGAGGATGCTGGAAAAATACTTGTTGGGCTATTTGAGCCAAACGCAAAACCATGGGCGCAAAATGGAATACCAGAAGATTTTTGTTTTGACCAAATACAAGATGATTTAGATCACTGTATGCCTTATCTAGAGCTTGCAATGAACCGTGTGCCAGTTATGGAGAGTTTAGGAATTGAGACTCTATTTAATGGACCTGAAAGTTTTACTCCAGACGATAATTTTCAAATAGGAGAGTCGCCTGAATTAGGTAATTTCTTTGTAGCGGCTGGATTTAATTCCATTGGAATTCAGGCTGCAGGTGGAGCTGGTAAGTATTTAGCTGAATGGATTGAAGGAAAAGAACCTCCCTGTGATTTATGGGATGTAGATATACGAAGAAATGAGCCATTTCAAAATAATAAAATTTACTTAGCAAATAGAGTTACTGAAACTTTAGGCTATCTTTATGAAAATCATTTTCCATACCATCAATACGAAACAGCACGAGGATTAAGAAAAACTCCTTTGTATGAGTTTTTCAAAGAGCGTGGTGCTTGTTTTGGTGAGGTTGCTGGCTGGGAGAGGCCTAATTGGTTTGTTCCAAAGGATTTGATTGGAAAGGTTGAGGCTAAGTATGAATATTCCTGGGGAAGGCAAAATTGGTTTGATTTTCATAGATTAGAGCAGCAAGCAATCAGAGAGACTGTTGGTATGTATGAAATGTCGTCATATGCAAAAATTCGAGTCAAAGGTTCTGATGCTATGGACTTTATGCAGATGATCTGTGCAAATGATGTTGATGTTGATGTCGGTAAAATGGTTTATACGCAGTGGCTTAATCGGAAAGGCGGTATTGAAGCTGACGTAACAGTTACTCGTCTTGAAGTTGATGATTATTTAATAGTCAGTGGCACAATGTGTTTGAATCGAGATATGCATTGGCTTAAAAAGAATTTGCCTGAAGGGGCCAATTGTTCACTATTTGATGCAACTAGTGCTGAGGGCTGTATCGCCATTATGGGGCCAAATTCGAGAGATTTACTACAATCTCTTACAGATACTGATATGAGTAACGAAAGCTTCCCTTTTGCAAATGTTCGCAATATTGAGGTTGGTATGGCAAATGTACGTGCACACCGAATAACATATGTTGGTGAATTAGGCTGGGAGTTATACTTTCCAATTGAGTTTTCAAGTTATGTAGCTGAGCTAATTGATTCAAAAGGTGAGGAGTTTTCTTTAAGACAGATTGGGATGCATACTGTTGATAGTTGTCGAATTGAAAAAGCATATAGACACTTTGGACATGACATTACTGATGAAGATCACGTCATTGATGCAGGACTTGGGTTCGCAGTTAAAGTCGATAAGAATCCTTCAAAATTTGGTAATTTCATAGGATATGAGTCTGTTATTAAAAAAAAGGCTTCTGGCTATGAAATGCGGGTAATGCAATTTCTACTTAGTAATCCTGGGTCTATGCTCTACCATAATGAGCCTATCTTAAAAAATGGTGAGATTGTAGGTCATTTAACAAGTGGCACCTATAGCCATACGTTAGGAGGTGCAGTTGGTCTTGGTTATGTTACATGTCTGCCTAATGAGAGTCATGAGGATATTTTAAATGCTGAATATACCATTGAGGTTGAGGGTGTGATTGAAAAAGCTAATGCATCTTTAAAACCAATGTATGACCCTTTAAATAGCAAAATTAGAAATTAGGCTTAATAATAGTATTATAAAAATAAGTATTTGTTTCACATATATCAAAAAGATTTTCTTAATCAGTAAACATTAATTATATTAGGCTTGTATTCACCATTTGGTATTTTGGTAGGAAATATAAAATCATAATTATTCAATAATTCATATGCTAAGATATCCTTTTTCTTAAGATCAAATCTATTGCAGATATTCCATTCATCATTTGGCGAACATTTGTCAGTGTAGGATAAATTAAGAGCATTAATATTAGCCATCAAAATCCAGTAAAAATATTCATGCGCTTGACATTCATAACTGCAACCCTTGTCATTATAGGTGTACCAGGCACTTTTTGGGTATTTTGACGGAACCTCTTCAAACTTACCACCCCGAGCTTTATCCATTGCTTTATGAAGCATAGATTCCTTATTGCCAAAATATTTTGGATAAACTTCATACCATCCTGCAGAAACAACGTGCCATACCTCTTCTAGATTTGTATCCCATTGACCAGTTTTTTGAATACCACCTATGGCCCACTGGTCTTCATCATAATACATACTTGCAGCCATACCAATATTATCTTCACAATAGCTACCTCTTGCATTTTCCCAAAAATTTTCTCTATCACTAACACTCCAAACTGGCACAATATAGTTATTATTTGAAAGATAAGATACAACTCTAGGATCATCTGGCAGACCGTTCTCATCATTATCTAAATATTGTGCTAATACTCCAGCAGTATGCATAACTTTGTACATAGGTGCTCCAGGTGAGCCCACAACATAAACCCCATATACTTCGACAAATTTATCAAAGCTTCCTCTCATACATTCCCAGCTACTTAAGTTTTTTGATTCTTTACCCTTAAGTATATTACTAGTTAGTTTAGCCTCACCATTATTTGTCTGTTTAGCCTCATCATTATTTGAGTGCTTATCCAATAGAACTTTACCATCTTTCGCATATGGCATACATTTTCCGATTATATTATTTTCTTCTTTCCATTTTGTACAATCTATAAAGGCATCATTTTTATTAATACCTACTCCATATTCGCATCTGCCATCCTCACCTTCTACTATAAATAAATACCCTCTAGAATTAAACTCACTTTTATTTAGCTCTAAATAATCTTTCCAAAACCCTTTGATTTGGCGATTACATGTTTCTTCAATATTTAAGTTGATTTCTTGATTGAGGCTTATATTTTCATTAATATTTAAGTTTATTTCTTGATTGAGGTTTATATTTTGGTCACAGTTATAATCTTCAATTTTATTAGTCAAATCTTGATTATTAGTCTTTCCATTTGTTGGAAAAATTGATAGAAGACTTTTTAAATCAGGTGGGCTTAAGATTTTTTCAACATAGCATTTATACATTCTATGTCCAAGTGGAAGCTTTTCAGAAATTTCTTTACGATTACCAATTCTAAACTCATCATTTGGGATTCCTATGAAATCTCCTAGGCCCCACTCAACAGCAATTAACCAATATGCAAACTCTGTTGTAATAGCCTTATTAAAACCATCCTCATCGCCTCTATCAAGAATCTCTTTATAGCCTGAAATATTAAAAATTCCTTTATCAATTGCTTCTTGTGTAGCGAGGTTAATCATGGAAGAGGGGTTTCTCCAATCCCAATCTGAGTATTGAATTGAAAAAGCTACATTAGTTATAGTATGGAGTAAGTGTTCAATAACTTCAGTTATTTGCTCTGATTTTATATTTTCTCGCCTGTATTCCCAAATATAGTCAGTAATATTCTCTCTGAAAGGACCATTCTCAACTATCCTTGATTGAGGTAAGTTGTTAAAACTAGTATTAAATTTTTTTTCATAATAATCTGTTCCTTCTAGGCCAATTCTTTGATAAACATAGTTATTTTTAGTAATTTTTAAATATTCACCCCTCATTTCTGGATCTATTTGACTATTAGTTTTTAACATTAGTAGATACGTTTTTGCTACATTTTTTAGAAACTTATTAGAAACTTCATCTAATGAATATAGTCTTAAATTCTGAACATCAATGTATCTTACAAAAGGATCAGACTGCTGATCTTCATAAATATTTAGATTTGATTCATCAGCTCCTATAAAAGATATACCCATGAGGCTAGAAACTAATAAAAATTTTAAGAGTAATTTTTTCATATAAATTTTTAAAGATACTTTAATGCATCATCGCTTTAATTTCTTTTACGATAATATCTATACCTTTATTTATCTTATTAGTATCAATAGCAGAATATCCAAGGTGTAAATAATTTGCTGGTGACTTTTTCTCTGCAAAAGATGCATTACCAGGTCTGACAGCAACCCCTTTTTCTAGAAGTTTTTGACAAAGTTTTTCAGTATCAATTGATTCTGGAATCTTGACCCAAAAAGTTGAGCCACCAAGGGTGGGAGTGGCAGATAGAAGGGGTTCCTGATTAATTTTTTCATTAATTAACCCCCACCTTTCTTTGTTAGTTTTTTGGATTTTTGTAAACATATTATGATAATGACCTAGTCCAATAAATAAAGCAACTGAGCGTTGATTATTTGCTGGTATATGTCTTATCATTAACCGCCTTAGAGCTCTTGCTTCTTTAACAAAACTTTCTGGTGCAACCATATATCCTAACCTAAGGCCTGGTGCAAATGCTTTTGAAAAGCTTCCAACATAGATAACATTGTTATCTTTATCAAGACTTTTCAAAGATGGGTTGGGTTTTCTTAAAAAATTGACCTCTGCTTCATAGTCATCTTCAATAATTACCATTTGATTTTCTTTAGCAATAGCTAGAAGTTTATTTCTTCTATCCATACTCATAGTTACTCCTGTTGGATATTGATGACTTGGAGTCGTAAAAATAATATCAATTTCAGGTTTAATTTCATCAACAATAATCCCATCTTGATCTATTCCAATGGGAACAATATTGTCAGTTCGAAAACTAAAAATATTTCTTACATCAGGATATCCAGGGTTTTCCATACCAATAACTGTCCCTTGTTTTGCCAAAAGACTGGCAATAATATAGATTGCATTCTGACTACCTGAGGTAATCAAAATTTGATCTTTATTAGCCCAAATACCTCTTTTAGGAAGAACTTTAGATTGAATTTGCTTTATTAATGAGGGATCATCTTTATCAACATGATCAATATTCCATTTTTGTATTTCAGGAAGAGTTGAAGAGTGTCTAACCACTTCCCGCCACTCATAATAAGGAATAAGGCTTTTATCTAACTGCCCAATTGTAAAAGAATATGGAAGACTTTGCCAATTCTCAGGATTACGAATATTAGTTTTAATAGATGGTTTTTTTGTAATTAAGCTATCAAGCCACACTGGTGTAGTAATGTTTTTAAGTTGATCCTCGCTGCTATCTGTAAAATTTTCATAGAATTGCTCATTTACGAAGTAACCTCTTCTTTCTTGAGGAGTAATATAACCATCAAATTCAAGCTCTTTATAGGCCGCTAATACAGTATTTCTTGCTACATTAAGGGCTTTAGCAAGATTCCTTGATGATGGTAATGGTTCATTTGGTCCAATCAAACCATTTGTTATTGCATCAATTAATTGTTGACGGATTTGCAACTGAAGCGTACGAGGCTTATCATGCCTTAGGGAAAAAAATTGATTCCACATTTCGTTCATTTTGCTGGCCTATTAATTGTAAGTTTGCTGGTTCTATATATATCTTAATTTAGGACTACTTATATTTTACAATTCATTCTTGTGAATTGCTGGCAATTTATAAAAAAATTGGCTGTATCTAACTATATATAGGAGTAAAAAATGAAATCAGGTAATACATCATTAATCCCTAATTCATTCAATGAACATTGGATGCCATTTACATCTAATAGAGATTTCAAAGCTAACCCTAGGTTAATTTCAGAGGCAAAGGGGATGTATTTGAAAACTCATCATGGAAAAACCCAAATTGACGCTAGTTCTGGTCTTTTTTGTAATCCTCTTGGACATGGTAGAAGAGAAATTACCGAGGCTGTAACAAAACAATTAGAAACTTTAGATTACGCTCAGCCTTTTCAGCAAGGTTGGAGTGGATCATTTGACTTAGCGACTAAAATTTCGAAGCATACGCCTGGTAACTTAAACAAAATGTTTTTTACGATTTGTGGTTCTACAGCTGTAGAGACAGCAATTAAAATTGCTATTGCTTATCACCGAGCAAAAGGTAATGCTGAGAGATTCAGATTTGTTGGTAGAGAAAGAAGCTATCACGGAATGAATATTGGTTGTATTTCAGTTGGTGGTATGGTTAATAACGTTAAAACATTTGCAAGTATTCTTATGCCTGGAGTCCAACATATTAGCCACACTCATCTTCCTGAGCATAAGTTTATTAGTGGACAGCCAGAAACTGGAGATTATTTAGCTAATGATTTAGAGGCTATATGCGCAAATTTTGGTGGGGAAAATATCGCTGCTTGTATTGTTGAGCCTATTGCAGGATCAACTGGCACCTTGGTTCCACCAAAAGGTTATTTGGAAAAATTAAGGGCGATTTGTGATGAACACGGAATTCTTCTAATTTTTGATGAAGTCATTACGGGCTGGGGAAGAACAGGATCTAAATTTGCTGCAGATGAATTTGGGGTTACTCCAGATATTATGACTATGGCAAAAGCCACTACTAATGGCGTTGTTCCAATGGGTGTGGTTGCATGCAGTGATTCAATCTATGACGCGGTAATGGATGCATCAGCAGAGGGAGCTGTTGAATTATTTCATGGTTACACCTATTCTGCTGCACCAGTGGCGGTTGCTGCTGCTCTTGCTGTTCAAGATATTTTTGAAAAAGATGATATTTTTAATAGAGCAAAAAATTTATCCCCTTATTTCCAAAAAGGCCTATTTTCACTGCAAGATTTGGAGTCAGTAGAGAATATTAGAGGTTATGGGATGATGGGTGGTATAGACATGAAATTAAATACTAAACCTGGAAAAGCTGGACTTGAATGCTTTAAAGCATGCTATGAGGCTGGCGTCAACTTTAAGGCTACAGGAGACTGTTTAATTATTGCCCCTCAATTTATCTGTGAAGAAAAACATATTGATGAAATCATTGATAAGTTAAGGACAGGTATTACTAACTATCAAAATAGTCAAAAAAGCTAAACTATAAATTTGAAAAATTAATAAAGGAAAAAATAAAATGATAATTGGAGTTCCAAAAGAAATTAAAAACCATGAATATAGAGTTGGCCTTACACCAAGAAGTGTAAAGGAGTTTGTAAGTCACGGTCATAAGGTCCTAGTTCAAACCAATGCAGGTATTGGAATTGGTGCAAGTGACGATGAGTATTCAAATAGTGGTGCTGAGATAATGACAACAGCAAAAGAGGTTTTCGATAACTCTGAAATGATTGTTAAAGTAAAGGAACCTCAGGCTGAAGAAATTGCAATGTTAAGAGAGGGTCAAATTCTTTACACATATCTTCATCTTGCTCCAGATCCTGAACAAACAAAAGGACTGGTAGAAAGTGGTGCGATTTGTATTGCTTATGAGACGGTTACATCTCCAAGGGGTGGACTGCCTTTATTAGCACCAATGTCAAAAGTTGCTGGAAGAATGGCTGTTCAAGCAGGTGCGCATTTTTTAGAACAACCAAATGGTGGAATGGGAGCGCTTCTTGGAGGTGTTCCAGGAGTTGATCCATTAAATGTAGTTATTTTGGGTGGAGGTGTTGTTGGTGCTCATGCTGCACATATGGCAGTTGGTATGGGAGCAGATGTGTGGGTCCTAGATAATAATCCTGATACCCTTGAGCAACATTGGCAACAATTTGGTCGTAGTACAAATACTGTATTCTCAACCAAAAGTTCAGTTGAGGAGTATGTATTACAAGCTGATTTGGTTATTGGTGGAGTATTGATTCCAGGAGCAGAGGCACCAAAACTAGTTTCAATAGAGATGATAAAAGCTATGAAGCCAGGTTCAGTTATTGTTGATGTTGCAATCGATCAGGGTGGGTGCTTTGAAACGTCTAAAGCTACAACTCATGCTGAACCAACTTATGTCGTTGATGATGTAGTTCATTATTGCGTTGCTAATATGCCTGGAGGCGTTCCAAAAACATCAACTTACGCTCTAAATAATGTTACTTTACCGTTTGGTCTAAGTATTGCAAATAAAGGAGTTAAGCAAGCCTTATTGGATGACGAGCATCTAAGAGCTGGATTAAATGTACATAGTGGCAAAGTAACATGCCAAGAAGTAGCTCAAGACTTAGGCTATGATTATGTTCCCGCTTTAGATATGCTTAATAAATAATATTAAATAGGAGAGTAGAAAAAATGGCAAAAATGACTTCGAGTGAGGCTTTTGTTGAAACAATGGCTGCTAATGATGTAACAGATATCTTTGGTATCATGGGTTCTGCATTTATGGATGCAATGGATATCTTTGAACCTGCTGGTATAAGGTTTATACCTGTAGTCCATGAACAAGGTGCTGCACATATGGCAGATGGCTACTCAAGAGTAAGCGGTCGACATGGTGTCGTAATTGGTCAAAATGGACCTGGTATATCTAACTGCGTAACTGCTATTGCAGCTGCATATTGGGCTCATAGTCCAGTAGTTATTGTCACACCAGAAGCAGGCACAATGGGTATGGGATTAGGTGGTTTTCAAGAAGCTAATCAACTACCAATGTTTCAAGAATTTACAAAATATCAAGGACATGTTGTCAACCCAATGAGGATGGCAGAATTTACAGGTCGATGCTTTGATAGAGCAATGAGTGAAATGGCCCCTACTCAACTTAATATTCCAAGAGATTATTTTTATGCGGATGGTGAATTCACTATTCCTACTCCCCGACGCATTGATCGCGGTTCAGGTGGTGAGGATACATTAAATGAAGCAGTTGCTTTAATTGCTAAAGCCAAATTTCCAGTAATTGTTTCTGGGGGTGGAGTTGTTATGGCTGATGGTGTGCAAGAGTGCGCAGCATTAGCTGAGCGTCTTGGTGCTCCAGTTGTTAATAGTTACCTTCATAACGATTCCTTTCCTGCAAGTCATGATCTATGGTGTGGTCCTTTAGGCTACCAAGGATCAAAGGCTGCAATGAAATTAATATCTAAAGCAGATGTTGTAATTGCTCTTGGAACTCGTTTAGGTCCTTTTGGTACATTACCGCAACATGGCATGGACTACTGGCCAAAAGATGCTCAAATTATTCAAATCGATGCAGATCATAAGATGCTTGGTCTTGTTAAACCAATAAATGTTGGTATTTGTGGAGATGCAAAAGCGGTAGCAGAGGTACTATGTGAAAAATTAGCATCTACAACCTTAAACTGTGATTCATCTAAAGCAGACAGAGCAACTACTATTGCTGATGAAAAAGCTGTTTGGGAGTTAGAGCTTGATGAATGGATTCATGAAACTGATTCATATAGTATGGATATGCTTGCGGATAAAGAAGAAGGGTGGCTTCATCCTAGGCAGGTTCTGCGTGAGCTTGAAAAAGCAATGCCGGAAGATGTAATGGTTTCCACTGACATTGGTAATATTAATTCAGTTGCTAATAGTTATCTTCGTTTTGAAAAGCCTCGAAGCTTCTTTGCTGCAATGAGTTTTGGAAATTGTGGCTACGCATTCCCTACAATTATTGGTGCTAAAGCTGCTGCACAACATAGACCTGCAGTTTCTTATGCTGGTGATGGTGCTTGGGCAATGAGTATGGTGGAAACGATGACATGTGTTCGCCATGATATTCCTGTTACAGCAGTTGTATTTCATAATCGCCATTGGGGTGCTGAAAAGAAAAACCAAGTGGATTTTTATGACAGACGCTTTGTTGCGGCTGAGCTTACTGACCAGCACTTTGTTAATATTGCAGAGTCGATGGGTGCTGAAGGAATTCGTGTCGATAAATTAGAAGATGTTGGGCCTGCCTTGAAAAAAGCTATTGACATGCAAATGAATGAGAGAAAAACAACAGTTATTGAAATAATGTGTACTCGAGAACTGGGTGATCCATTTAGAAAGGATGCCTTGAGTAAGCCAGTTCGTCATTTAGATAAGTATAAAGATTATGATGTAAATGCTTCAAAGCATAGATAAGAAAAGTTAAATTCTTCAGAGTGGTATTATTCTGTTCTGAAGAATTTTTTTATAATACTTTATGAATAATAAGTCTATAACACCTGACGATATTCTTGAATATTGGTTTTCTGAAAAAAGCAAGCAATATTGGTTTGCTTCGACCCTAGAAATAGATAATGAAATCAGGGAAAAATATGAAGATATTTGGGACAGAGCGGCTTCTGGTGAGCTAAATGATTGGCAAGATAGTGCAGAGGGTTCATTAGCGCTTATAATCATTTTTGATCAGTTTCCCTTAAATATGTTTAGAGGCTATGCTAAAGCCTTTAAAACAGAAAGTATGGGTATTGAGGTGGCATTGAATGCTATCAATAATGGATTTGATGAAGAGCTTAGTAATGAGGTTGAGCAACTCTTTCTTTTTATGCCACTTATGCATAGTGAAAATTTAGACCATCAAAATCTACAAGTCTATCTTTTTGAAAAATATAACTTTAATTTAGATTTTTCTGTTCACCACCGCAATATTGTTAAAAAGTTTGGTCGATTCCCTCATAGGAATGAAATCTTAGGACGAATGAGTACTATGGAGGAATTAGACTATCTCCTTTCAGATGGTTCTTTTAGAGGCTAAGATTCTAGAAACTTCCGTCTGTATTTTATTAAAATTTCTTCTGTATAGCCATTAGGTTGAGTCATTCCTTCAAATGCTAAAGCAAGGGATGCTTGATAGGCAAAGCTATCATATTTGGGTGCAAGAGGAATGTAATTTCTATCATGCTTATTTTGATCATCCACAACTAAAGCCATGTCTTGAAAAGCTTTATTAACCTGTTCTTTTGAGCATATTTTATGATGAAGCCAGTTGGCCATATGTTGTGAGGAAATTCTGAGTGTAGCCCTATCTTCCATAAGGCCAATATGATTTATATCTTGAACTTTAGAGCAACCAATTCCATTATTAATCCACTTTACAACGTAACCTAAAATACTTTGAGCATTATTATTAATCTCATGAATAATTTTATCTTCTGACATTTGTTCTGGAAGCTTTAGAAAAGGTATGACAAGGAGATCGTCTTGATTAACCTCTTGTGGCTTTAAAAGAAACTCCTTTTGACATTTAAAAACATCAAAACGATGATAATGAGTCGCATGAAGTGTTGCAGCAGTTGGTGAAGGAACCCAGGAGCAATTTGCACCTGCCTCTAGGTGAACCATTTTAGAATCAAGCATCTCACGCATTTGATCAGGTTGAGCCCACATTCCTTTACCTATTTGTGCTTTTTTAAATAGACCACAATTAAGCCCAGTATTAACATTATTAGGTTCATAGGCTGAATACCATGCCTCCTCTTTTATGAGATTTTTACATCTCATTGCACCAGCCATCATTGAGGTGTGAATTTCATCCCCAGTTCGGTCTAAGAATCCAGTGTTGATAAAAATAATACGATTTTTTGCTTCATGAATGCATGACATTAAGTTTATAGAGGTTCTCCTCTCTTCATCCATTACACCAATTTTTAAAGTATTTTCCTTTAATGAGAGAGCCTTCTCTACAAGGGAAAATAATTTCATAGTAAATCTTACCTCTTCAGGTCCATGAAGTTTTGGCTTTACAATATAAAAACTGCCTTTCTTTGAATTACCCTTAATCTTTAAATCATGAAGTGCAATTAAAGAAGTAATCATTGCATCCAGAATACCTTCGGGAACCGAAGTACCATCTTTATTAGTTACAAGTTGGCTAAACATATGAATACCCACATTACGAACTAAAGTAAGACTTGTTCCTGAGAGGCAAAATATTTTGCCACTAGAGTCTTTGTATCTTTTATCTGGATTCAAAGATCGAGTTAAGGTTTCACCACCCTTGATAAATTCAGTATTTAAGTCTCCCTTCATTAAACCAAGATAATTTCTGTAGGCATGAATCTTTTCATCATCAGAAACTGTAGATGCTGAGTCCTCAAAATCAACAATCGTGGTAATTGCAGACTCTAATATAACATCAAAAATTCCACTTTTATGTAGGCTTTTTTCCTGATCACAAACTATTTCAATATGAAGATTATTATTCTTGAGTAAGATACTTCCATCTTCACCTAATCCTCTATATTGTTCAGGATTAATTAGTGAAGTTACCTCCCCATCATTTAAATTAAAAATTAGAGCTCCAGTGTATTTAACTTGTGATGTTATCTGTCTATAAGACGCACTCTTTAGAGGGGCTATCTCATCAAGAAAGTCACATGCAAGTTCTGCTGTTTTATTTACTCTGTGAAGGTTATGGGCAAACGAGGTGCTCATACTACCTTTATTTGGGATTACATTTGTACCATATAATGAGTCAAATAGGCTTCCCCATCTAGCATTTACAGCATTAAGAACAAACCTTTGATTCGTTATTGGAACAACTAATTGGGGTCCAGCAATTTGAGAAATTTCAGGATCAACATCATCAACCTTGATTGAAAATTTTTCAGGCTTTGAAGTAATGTATCCAATGTCAGTTAGAAAGGCTTTGTAAGCAGCAGGGTTAATGCGTTTATTTTCAATATGCCATTTATCAATCTGAGATTGAAAATCATCTCGCTTTTTTAGTAAATCAATATTATCTTTTTGTAGTTCATTTATAACATCTGATAGTGACTTAAAAAATTCTATTGCTTTAATATCTAGACCATTACAAGCCTCTTTATCAATGAAATCAAATAGGGAGCTTTCAACACATATATTAGAAAAATTATGTTTACCTTTACTCATAAATCTACCTTAGTTTTAGTAATAATTACACCGTCTTCGTCGGCGTATAAATATTGATTTGGTATAAATTTTACATTTGAAAAACTAACAATTACATTATTTTTCCCAACACCTTTTTTGATGCTTTTACGTGGGAAGGTTCCAAGAGCTCTAATTCCTATTGACATTTTATTTATTATTGCTGAATCTCTAATAGCTCCATTAACAATAATTCCTTGCCACTCATTTTGAATTGCATCAGCTATCCTCTTATCACCTAATATTGCACAATTCATTGAACCACCTGCATCTATAACTAGTACTGAGCCATTTCCACTGGTTTTAAGAGCCTCTTCAACAAGAGAGTTATCTTCAAAGCATTCAATGGTAACAATTCGACCTGAAAAGCTAATTTTTGAGCCATAGCTTTTAAACATGGAATCCAAATACTGAACCTCTGGATAAAGCCTATCTGATATATCACTAGTTGATCTAGTCATTGGTTTCACCATAAATTTCACACATACGCTTCTCTGAGCCATATGGGTAGTAATCCATAACGCCATTTTCCTGAATTTTTTCTTGAATAGAGATCCAATAATCTGCATCAAGAAGCTTCTTATATTGGTTATTAAAGGTTTTTTTCATAAATTTATTTGGCAGCATAAAGTATTTGAACTCTTCTGGAAAAACATCATTTTGGCCAACATAATACCAAGGCTCAGAAGCCATTTCTTCTTCATAAGATCTTGATTTAGGAATTTTTTTAAATACTGGAGTACTCATTAATGTTATCTCATCATAATCATAAAAAACCACTCTATTTTGACGAGTTACCCCAAAGTTTTTAGTCAGCATATCACCCGGAAATATATTTGAATTAATTAGTTCATCAATTGCTTTTCCATAGTCTTGAATAATATGAGCTTGTTGTTCTTTATTAGCTGTCTCAAGGTACATGTTAAGAGGTGTCATTTTATTTTCTATGTACATGTGTTTAATAATCAGAAGGTCACCCTCAATCTCTATATTTGATTCAGCCTTTTTCTTTAATTCGGTTAAGAGGGCATCATCAATGTCTTTAATAGGAAAGGCAACATTTGAAAATTCCCAAGTATCAGCCAGTCTGCCAACCCTTACATGATTTTTAACAAAGTAGTATCGGTCCTTGACCATCTCTTTTGTACCCATTTTAGGTGGGGCAAATTTATCATTAATAATTTTAAAAACATAAGGGTACATTGGGAATGTAAAAACCGACATGACCATGCCTTTGATGCCTGGTGCAATGATTAGTTTTTCACTAGTAACTTTTGAGTACTTTAAGAAATGTCTATAGAGAAGGGTTTTTCCTTGTTTGTGAAGTCCTATAGCGCTATATAGAACAGCTCTAGTTTTTCCTGGAAGAAGTTCTTTTAGAAACTCAACGATAGCTGACGGATAGTCAGTAGTGATAAAGAAGTAAGATCTTGAAAAACTAAAGACAATTGATATACTACCTCGATCAGTTAAAAGGCTATCAACATAAAGGCCTTTTTTATCATCATTTAATAAAGCAATTAAGATGGGCGTGTCTGAGTGAAGTTGTGAAACGATTTTTCCAGCAATGTAGGCACATTTACCCCTTATAAAAGGAGTACTAATTACTTGAATTTCAAAGACCTCAGAACTTAATCTAGGTATTTGCATAAATAACTGTTCTTCAAGTCGCTTAATATCCTCATCAAGATTGCCAAGTTGACAATTAAAGCTATAGCTATGAAGAATGCTTTTGAAAGCGTTTTTAAGTTGCTTATCTTCTACAAAGTAGCTGTCAATTACAGGTTCGTCCATATCAATATAATTGAGTGAGACACATGGTTTCGTAAAAATAAATTGATTGTTATAGAAGCTTCTTGAAAAAATCCTACAAAAAACTGAATTATAAAAAGTTTCCGCAAGCTCTGGCTGCCTATGGTCAGTAATAAGCTCAATATACATAAGTTTCGTTTTCTTCCAGAATTCTGAATCAAATTTTTCTATATGGGTTGGTTCGTTATATTCATCCTTTGCACCATAAAGAGTTTTCTTTTTTAGCTCAGAAGAAAGGTTTTTACAAAAAACATCTACCTGTTCATCATAGAAATTGAGTCTTAACTTTGAGTCACTCTCTATCTTCATCCATTCTTTTTCTTCGAAGCATCTTTTTG
Organism: Candidatus Thioglobus sp. NP1; assembly: GCF_003326015.1. Classification (NCBI taxonomy): domain Bacteria; kingdom Pseudomonadati; phylum Pseudomonadota; class Gammaproteobacteria; family Pseudothioglobaceae (SeqCode); genus Candidatus Thioglobus; species Candidatus Thioglobus sp. NP1. Next base: position 1,199,068 of record NZ_CP023860.1, on the reverse strand, counting down.
CTTCAATTGAGGCACTTTTAATATTTTGATAGTGCTGCTCGAAACCACTAAGAATTTTCTTGGCAATCATAGATGAGGTTTTTTGAGATGTGTTATTTGCCATAAGAATAAATTAACTAAGAAAACCAGCCTTAAAAGGCTAGTTATATATTTTTTAGCAGTTTACTTTCTAATTAAACTGCTCTTCCTCAGTAGATCCTTTTAAGGCAGTTACTGAAGATTCGCCTCCTTGAATTACAGTTGTAACATCATCAAAGTACCCAGCCCCAACTTCTTGTTGATGCGAGGCAAAAGTGTACCCTTTTTTAGCAGCATCAAATTCAGGTTCTTGGACTTTATTAACATAATGCTTCATACCCTCACCTTGCGCATATTCATAAGCAAGGTCAAACATGTTATACCACATATTATGGATACCAGCTAAAGTGATGAATTGATACTTATAACCCATTTCAGAGATTTTCTCTTGGAATGAGGCAATTTCAGTTTCATTTAGATGTTTTTTCCAGTTAAATGATGGTGAGCAGTTATAGGCTAGAAGTTGGTTTGGATTCTCAGCAAGAACAGCATCTGCAAATTCTTTGGCAAAACCAAGATCAGGTTTACCAGTTTCACACCATACTAAGTCGGCATATGGAGCATATGCAAGACCTCGAGATATAGATTGCTCAAGTCCATTTTTGACTACATAAAAGCCCTCTACAGTTCTTTTTCCAGTTATAAAGGGCGCATCATAAGGATCAACATCAGAGGTAAGTAAGTTTGCAGCTTCAGAATCTGTTCTGGCTAATAGAAGAGTAGGAACGCCCATCACATCAGCTGCTAAACGAGCAGAAGTAAGTTTTTGAATAGCCTCTTGAGTAGGCACTAAGACCTTACCACCCATATGGCCACATTTTTTTACAGCTGCTAATTGGTCTTCAAAGTGAGCCCCAGCTGCCCCATTCATAATCATATTTTTCATTAATTCAAAAGAATTCAAAACGCCACCAAATCCAGCTTCAGCATCTGCTACGATTGGTAAAAAATAATCAATATATTTGCTATCTTCTTCGTTAGTACCCTGTGCCCATTGTATTTCATCAGCTCTTTTAAATGTATTATTAATTCTTCTAACCATTGTTGGAACCGAGTCATAAGCATAAAGGGATTGATCTGGATACATTGTTTCAGAGGTATTACCATCAGCTGCAACTTGCCATCCTGATAAGTAGATTGCCTCAATACCAGCCTTTGCTTGCTGCATAGCTTGACCAGCTGTAATTGCTCCCATACAGTTTACATAGCCTTTTTTAGATGATCCATTAACCAGATCCCATAATTTTTCAGCACCTCTTCGAGCATATGTGCATTCAGGCTGAACAGAGCCCCTTAATCGAACAACATCTTCTGCAGAGTAAGTTCTCTTAACATTTGCCCATCTAGGATTCTTTTTCCAATCTTTTTCTAATGCTTTTACTTGCTCTTCTCTGTTCATTTATTTTCTCCAATTAAAATTATCATATTTTTCTGATTAAACTTTATTTTTAATAATACCAATAATTTTTTTTTCAAATAATTAGTTTCACTATATAATATTATTTTTTCATATTGTGAAATTAAATGAAATCTATATCAGTTGATAAAAATTACAATGCAATAGAAAAGTGTTTGCAAATCTTATCGATATTTTCATTAGATAAAACTCAATACTCAATTAAAGAGATTTGTGAACTTCTTAACTTCAATTTATCTACAACTTATAGAATTCTCTCAACATTAGAAGAATATGGGTACGTTTCTCGCCTTAAAAATAAAGAATATGTTGTTGGTACTCAGGCGCTATATTTAAGTGCTATTTATACGCAAAGTAATCATTTAGAGCAAATCCGTCCAATTGTTGACCAAATAAGGGACATGTCAGGAGAGACAGCATCCTTCTTTGTTGAAGAGGAAAATAAGCGTATTTGTCTTTATAGAGCTCATTCAAGAGATGAGATTAGACACAACATAGAACAGGGTTCTCGATTAGAGCTTAATCGAGGTGCTTCTGGGCGAATTATTTTGGCATACGGTAAACGTAAAAATGATCTCCAGGGTTTTTATAAAGAAATTAGAGATAAGGGTTATTACCTCTCAATAAATGAACATAATGCTGCACTTTTTGCGCTAGCAGTTCCGGTTATATCAAATAGCAATAAATTTGTAGGTGCTATAGTTATATCAGGGCCAATAAGTCGATTTAATGATGACCAAAAAATAATACTATTAAAACTTCTTAAAGGCCAGTTAAAAAATATTGCTATGCCCTGATATTTAGAACTAAGAATATGTATCATAGTTTTTTTAGTTTTTAAATTTGATTCCTGTCTAAACATATGAAAGAACATCTATACATTCATGGAGCTTGTTACGAATCTAGCTCTGGTGAATCATTTGAAACCATAAATCCTGCTAATGGTAAAGTTATTGCCCATGTTGATCAGGCAAGTGAACATGATGTTGAAAAAGCTATCCAGTCTGCAGAAAAAGGTTTCAAAGTATGGAGCTCTATGACAGCTGTAGAAAGGGGCAGGATACTATTAAAAGCAGTTGCTTTGCTCCGAGAAAGGAATAATGAGATAGCCGCTTTAGAGGTTATTGACTCTGGAAAACCCCTTCAAGAAGCCAATTCTGTAGATATTCACTCAGGTGCAGACGTAATTGAATATTACGCTGGACTGGTTCCTGCTCTTCAAGGAACTCAGCAGGATTTAGATTCTAATACTTTTTATATGTCAAAAAGAGAACCCCTTGGAGTTTGCGTAGGAATTGGAGCTTGGAACTACCCTATACAAATTGCTTGCTGGAAATCTGCAGCCTGTTTAGCAGCTGGTAACTCGATGGTTTTTAAGCCTTCTGAGGAGACTCCCTTGAGTGTTATAAAGCTAGCAGAAATATATACAGAGGCTGGAATGCCACCTGGAGTATTTAACGTGGTGCAAGGAGATTTCCGAGTTGGGCAGTTATTAACGAGACATCCTAGGGTTGCTAAGGTTTCTTTTACTGGAGAAAGTAGTACTGGGAAGAAGGTAATGACAGACGCTTCAGGAACTCTTAAAGAGGTTACTTTAGAGCTTGGTGGTAAATCTCCACTTATTATTTTTGAAGATGCTGATATAGATAATGCTGTATCAGGAGCATTATTGGCTAATTTTTATACGCAAGGAGAAGTTTGTACCAATGGCACTCGAGTTTATGTTCATTCAAAGATTTATGATCAATTTTTAAAAAAAGCTGCCATACGTAGTAAAAAAATAAAGCTTGGTGACCCTATGAATATAGATACACAAATGGGCGCATTAATTAGTTCTAAACAACTTGATAAGGTCATGATATATATTGATAAAGCTAGAGAATCAGGTGCACGACTTATCGTTGGTGGAAGCCGACATAATTCCAAGGAAACAGAGAATGGTTTTTTTGTTGAACCAACAATTTTTGCAGATTGTAAAGATGACTCTGAGCATGTAATTGATGAAATTTTTGGCCCAGTAATGTCAGTTTTAAGTTTTGATAATGAAGATGAAGTTATTAGAAGAGCAAACAACACTAAGTTTGGATTAGCTGCAGGCGTATTTACTAAAAACATCAATCGTGCTCACCGAGTTATCAATCAACTAGAGGCCGGTATTTGTTGGATTAACAGTTGGGGCGACTCTCCTGCAGAAATGCCGGTTGGAGGTTATAAAGAATCTGGAATAGGGCGTGAAAATGGGCCTGAAACTTTAAAGAGTTATACTCAAATTAAAAGTGTTTTTGTGCGCTTAGATAATATTGATAGTCCATATTAAATATGAATAAAGATATTGATTATATTATTGTAGGAGCTGGTTCAGCAGGTTGCGTTCTAGCTAATCGCTTATCTGAGTCTGGAGAGTATCAAGTTGTACTTCTAGAGACTGGAGGAAGTGATAAAAATATTATGATTCAGATGCCTACAGCCTTATCTTACCCAATGAATACTGAAAAGTATGCATGGCAGTTTCATACAGAGCCTGAGCCATACTTAGATAACAGAAAGATGCATTGTCCTAGAGGAAAGGTAATGGGAGGGTCTTCGTCAATTAATGGAATGGTTTATGTTCGTGGCCACGCTCGTGACTTTGATCAGTGGGAAGAAAAGGGCGCAGCTGGCTGGTCTTACAAAGACTGTTTGCCTTACTTCAAGCGCTCAGAAACTTGGTATAAGGGTGAGGATGATTATCGAGGTGGCAACGGACCAGTTGCTACCTCTAATGGAAATAATATGAAGCTTAATCCGCTATATAAGGCTTTTATTGAAGCTGGACAGGATGCTGGCTATCCTAAAACAAGTGACTACAACGGTAAACAACAAGAGGGTTTTGGACCAATGCATATGACAGTTGGTAATGGTGTTCGTTCTTCAACCTCAAATGCTTATATTAAGCCAGCAAAGAATAGGTCTAACCTTAAGATATTAAGTGGAGTTCTAGTCCAAAGGGTGCTTTTAAAAAACAAAGTTGCAAGAGGTGTCGAATACAAAGTAAATGGTAAAACTCAGAAATTAAATGCTAGTAAAGAAGTCATACTTTGTGCTGGCTCCATTGGTTCACCTCAGCTCCTTCAATTATCAGGAATAGGCCCAAAAGAAGTTTTGCAAAGTGCTGGCGTTGAGGTGAAGCATCATTTACCAGGTGTTGGAGAGAATCTTCAAGACCACTTAGAGGTTTATTTTCAATATCATTGTAAGAAGCCAATTACCCTTAATAGTAAATTAAATTTATTTAGTAAAGGATTAATTGGTATTCAATGGGTCTTATCAAAAACTGGGCTAGGTGCAACTAATCACTTCGAATCTTGTGGTTTTATAAGGTCTCGTGTAGGATTAGAGTGGCCTAATATTCAGTATCATTTTCTACCAGCTGCTATGAGGTATGACGGTAATGCTGCAATGAGTGGCCATGGTTATCAGGTCCATGCTGGCGTAAATAAAGTTAATAGTAGGGGTAGTATCAAAATTAATTCCTCGGAAGCTGAAGCGAAACCAACAATATTATTTAATTATTTAGAAGACAAGCAAGATATTCAGGACTGGCGTGATTGTATTCGCCTAACAAGGGAGATATTAAATCAACCTTCACTTGACGAATTCAATGCTGGGGAAGCTAATCCTGGAGATAACATTAATAGTGATGATGAGATAGATGCTTGGGTTAGGGCTAATGTTGAAAGTGCTTACCACCCATCATGTTCTTGCAAAATGGGTGATCTAGAAGACACAATGACGGTTGTTGATAATGAGGGTCGAGTTAACGGCATCCAGAGTTTAAGAGTAATTGATTCTTCCATATTTCCAACTATTCCTAATGGTAATCTTAATGGCCCTACAATAATGTTAGCAGAGAAAATGGCTGATGTTGTGCTTGGTAAAACCCCTCTTAAGGCAATGAATAATGATGTTTGGATTGATCCAAGTTGGAAAAAAACTCAGCGATTGACTGATCCTAAAAGATCTCTTACTTGAAATGTATAAATCAGTTGAAAATTTGTTTGCATTTTTTTTTAAATATGTATAAAAATATCGTTATAACTTAAACTTTTTTCTAATGAAAGTAGCCAAATTAAAAACTTATATCGTAGCAACGCCTAAACCACATTTAGGAGGGATGTACTGGATATTTGTCAGCATTGAAACTAAATGTGGAATTATTGGTATTGGTGAAATCTATGCTGGATTATTTCATCCTGAGATTGTCACTAAAGCAACTATAGACGTTTTTGAACGATACTTAAAAGGTCATGACCCTCATCATGTTGAGCGTTTTTTTAGAGAGTGTTTTTCGAGTGGGTTTACTCAAAGACCAGATTTAACGATGATGGGTATTTTAAGTGGTCTTGAGATGGCTTGTTGGGATGTAATTGGAAAAGCTGCAGATAAGCCAATTTATGAGCTTATAGGTGGGAAAGTTCATCATAAGTTGCGCTCTTATACTTATTTGTATCCAGAGGATGCAAATGGAACTCTAGATTATGAAGATTCAGAACTTGGGGTCGAGTCGGCTGTTAAATTTATGGAGCAAGGTTTTAGTGCTATTAAATTTGATCCTGCAGGTCCTTATTCTATCTACTCTGGCCATCAAATATCAATGAGTCGATTAGACCATTGTGAGAATTATTGCAGGAAAATTAGAGAAGCTGTAGGAAATAAATGCGATATCCTTATTGGAACTCATGGACAGTTAAGTCCAGCATCTGCCATCCGCCTAGCAAAAAGACTTGAGCAGTTTGACCCCCTTTGGTTCGAGGAGCCAGTTCCACCAGGCCAGTCAGGTGCTATGGCTGAGGTTGCTAAAAATACTAGCATTCCAGTTGCAACAGGTGAAAGGTTGACAACTAAGTATGAATTCTTTGATGTCTTAAAAAATAATTCTGCCTCAATAATACAAATGAATTTAGGGCGTGTTGGTGGTATTTTGGAAGCAAAAAAAATAGCCAGTATTGCAGAAGTGTTTTATTGTCAAATTGCTCCTCACTTATATAATGGTCCAGTTGGAGCTGCTGCAAGCATTCAGCTTGCTACAGCTTCACCTAACTTCCTAATTATGGAGAGTATTAAAACTTGGGATGGATTTCATTCGGAAGTTTTAATGGATCCTTTAAATTGTAAAAATGGCAATATTATTACATCAAACAAGCCTGGTTTAGGTATTGAGCTTAATCTTAAAGTTTTAGAGTCTAATTCACCATATACTGGAAAAAAACTCCATCTTTCGATGGACTCTAATCCTTATTATGGTGAAGATGATTAAATTAATTCTATAGGAGTTATAAATGAAAGTTGGTTTTATAGGTTTAGGTAATGCAGGAAGTAAACTTGCTGGAAGTTTATTAAGAAATGGCATTGATCTTACAGTCATAGATTTAGATAAGAATTTGGTTAGTGATTTTGTAAAGAGAGGTGCAAAGAGTGAAAATTCTCCTAAAGAAATGGCTGAAAATTGTGACGTAATTATTACTTGTCTACCTTCACCTAAAGCATGTTCAGAGGTAATGGAATCAACTAATGGTGTTCTAGAGGGACTAAGTAAAGGTAAGATATGGCTAGAAATGAGCACAACAGATGAGGCTGAAATTAGACGAATTGGTGCTTTAGTTAAAAAGGCTGGCGCTTTAGCTATTGATTGTCCAGTTTCTGGTGGTTGTCATAGAGCAGATACAGGAAATATTTCAATTTTTGCTGGGTGCACAAGAGAGGCCTTTGATATGGTATTGCCAATTTTGACGACTATGGGACGCCGAGTTCTCCATACAGGCGTTCTTGGGACCGCCTCAAAGCTTAAAGTTATGACGAATTATTTAGCAACTGTAAATTTAGTTTCAATTGCTGAAGCTTTAACGACCATGAAATCTCTTGGTATGGATATGAATGTTACCTATGAGGCGATTAAAGCCTCCTCAGGAAATTCATTTGTACATGAAACCGAGTCGCAAGTTATTCTTAATGGGAGTAGGGATATAAGCTTTACGATGGATTTAGTTTCTAAAGATATAGGGATATTTCATGAGCTTGCTAAGCGACAAGGTTTAGATTTAGAAATGGCCCCCTTGATTGTGGATATTTTTAAAGACGGTGAAAAAAGATATGGACCTCGAGAATTTTCTTCAAATATTATTAAAAGACTTGAAGAGATGGCAAACGTAGAGGTTTTAGGGGCTGGCTTCCCTCCAGAAATGATTGATGATGAGCCTGAAGAGGCTGGTTATGAAGTGATAATTAATGGCCGACAGGATTATTGAAATATGAAAAATACTCAGACTCCAAATTTTAAACCTGAAAATATTGTTCACAATATTTCTCAGTTAACAAAAGATGCTTTAATAAAATCTTCACAAGCAAGTAAGGGTAATGACTGGGAGAGTGTAATGGGTATATTGGATGAATCAGAGCATTTTTTGGGAAGGGAGATGAGTGTCAACTCACACCTTAATGCGGTAATTTTTTCTGAGTCATTTAATGAGCAATATGAGAAAACCCTACCAATTATTTCAAATTACTACAGTGAGATTGGTGCTAATAAGCCTCTTTATATGGCTATAAAAGGCCTAAATAATGTAAATCTAAATAATCAGCAAAAGCATATTGTTAAAGAGACAATCAGGGGTTTTGAACTTTCTGGAGTTGGACTAGAAGGTAAAGCTTCAGAAAGGTATAAGGCCATTCAAGAACAACTAAGTATTCTGAGTAATCAGTTTTCAAAGAATGTTCTTCAAGCAACTAATTCTTGGAAAAAAATTGTTTCTTTGGATGATCTTAAGGGCTATGGGAAAGATGAGTTATTAAAAATTAAAGATAGTGAAAAGTATGTTTTAAATCTGCAAATCCCAGTTTATATTGATCTTATGACTTATGCTGAAAATAGAAGTCTTAGAGAGGAGGTATACCTTGCTTATATTTCTAGAGCTTCAGATGTTGGCATTACTCCAAAGAAATTTGACAACCAAACAGTAATGAATGAAATCTTAGAACTACGTTTTGAGATGGCAAAATTATTAGGTTTATCAAATTATGCAGAGTATTCAGTCCAATCAAAGATGGTAGAGTCGCCACAAATGGTTATTGATTTTTTGGAGAATCTTATTAAATTATCATTGCCTCAAGCAAAAAATGAACTAAATGAATTGGAAGCTTTTGCTGGACACCCTTTAAAGCCTTGGGATTTAATGTTTTATTCAGAGAAACTTAAACAAAAAATATTTGATTTTAAGAGCTCTGATTTAAAACCATTTTTCCCTGAAAAAAGTGTATTTAATGGTCTTTTTTCAACTATTGAGAGTCTTTATGGAATTAATCTTGAAGAGATAAATGAGGAGTCTTACCATCCTGATGTTAGAGTTATTAAGATTGAAAGCAAGGATGGACCAATAGGGCGTATTTATCTTGATGTTTATGCCAGAGAAAATAAACGAGGTGGAGCCTGGATGTCAGATTTTCAAGGGTTATACAATGATGCATTGCCAGTTGCCTTTGTAGTTTGTAATTTAAATTCACCAAATGAAGGAAAACCAGCGCTTTTTGATTTTGATGAGATAGTCACAATTTTTCATGAGTTTGGACATGCACTTCATCATTTATTGACTAAAGTAAGGTTTCCATGTGCAGCAGGTATTAGTGGTGTTCCATGGGATGGTGTTGAACTACCAAGTCAGTACATGGAAAATTTTTGTTATGAAAGGGGTGTGATTGATTTAATTTCAGGCCACTGGGAAACTCATGAGAAATTACCTGATAATTTATTTAAAAAGCTAACTGATTCAAAAAATTTTCAATCAGGTCTTCAAATGCTTCGCCAGTGCGAGTTTTCACTATGGGACATCAACACGCATATCTCATTAGATAATACTTATAAAATTCTTGATAAAGTTAGGGAAAAGACTTCTCTAATTCCAGTAGTAAATGAGAATCGTTTTCTGAACTCTTTTTCTCATATTTTTAGTGGCGGCTATGCTGCTGGATATTTTAGTTATAAATGGGCAGAGGTATTAGCTGCAGATGCTTATGAACACGTCAGGAATAATGGTGGAATTGGCTCTAAAACTGCTAACGAATTTCGAGAGTGTATTTTAGAGGTAGGGGGTAGTCTTGATTTTATGCAGCAATATATAAAATTTAGAGGAAGTAGGCCAAAAATAGATGGCTTGTTAAAGGCCTCTGGAATACAATTAAAGTAATAAAAACTTGGTACAATACGATTTAATTATGATTAATGGTAAAAATAAATGATAAAGTATTTATTAGGCGCAATTCTTGCCTTAGCAATTATTGGCGGTGCTTTTACGTTCAAGACAGATGATCATAGTTGGCAATTAATAATTCATAAAAAAGAGGCTCTAAATAGTGTTACTAATGGAGCACTTAGAATTTACAAATTAGGACGAGGGTTAATCTCAGATAATGAGATAGTAGATGCTTCTGCAATAATACTAGAGGATGACTAAAGGTCTCTTAGTCTATCTTTGAGATAACGATAGAACCGTTTGTACCCCCAAATCCAAAAGAATTTGAAATTACATGATTAATCTTCATTTCTCTTGACTCATTAGCAGCATAATCTAAATCACAATCTGGATCCTGATTAAAAATATTTATTGTTGGAGGTGCTATTTGATCTCTAATTGCAAGTGTTGAGAATACTGCCTCTATACCACCTGCAGCACCTAGAAGGTGCCCAGTCATTGATTTAGTAGAGCTCATAACTATATTTTTGGAGTGATAGCCAAGCGCTAATTTAGCAGCATCTGTTTCGGCAATATCTCCAGCAGGTGTAGAGGTTCCATGAGCATTGATATAATCTAGCTGTCCAGAATTAATACCTGCATTATTCATTGCGTTTTTCATACATCTTGCGGCACCTTCTCCACCCTGAGATGGAAGTGTCATATGATAGGCATCACTGCTCATTCCATAACCTGAAAGTTCACCATAAATATGAGCACCACGTTTTTTTGCATGTTCATATTCTTCTAGCACTACAACTCCTGCACCATCACCTAGAACAAAGCCATCTCTATCAATATCCCAAGGTCTTGAAGCTGTTTTGGGATCATTATTTCTGGTTGATAGAGCTCTAGCTGCTGCAAAGCCTCCTAATCCACAGTTAGTTGTTGACATTTCGGTGCCACCAGCAATCATTACATCAGCATCTCCATATTCAATGATTCTTGAAGCATCCCCAATGTTATGTGTTCCTGTAGTACAAGCTGTGACAATGGCAAAATTTGGGCCTTTTAAGCCATATTTAATGGACATATTGCCTGATACCATATTGATAATAGAAGAGGGTACAAAAAATGGTGATATTCTCTTTGGACCTTTTTCTCTAAAAAGATCAGCCGTTTTTTCTATAGTTGTTAACCCACCAATACCAGCACCAATTGCAACTCCAATTTTCTCTGAATTAGAATCTGTGACTTCAATACCACTATCTTCAAATGCTTGGATGCCAGCAGCCATTCCATAATGGATAAAAATATCCATTTTTTTGGCTTCCTTAGGAGTTAGATATTGAGAAACATCAAATTCTTTTACAGCTCCTCCAAACTTAACAGTTTGCATTGAGGTATCAAGGTTTTCTAACAGTGAAATACCAGATACACCATTGATAATATTGGCCCAAGAATCATTAACATTGTTTCCTACGGGGCAAACAATTCCCAGTCCGGTTATTACTACTCTTCTTTTACTCATATAAGATCTTTTTAATTACGAAAAAATATAATTTATTAGTAATATTTTAATGATGATTTAGAAATATATTTTATATAAAAAAAAAGCGCTTACTTTTTTAAAAGTAAGCGCCTACATAATTTTTATTTTTATAAGAATTTAAGTATTTGCGTTGATATAGTCAATAGCCTGTTGAACTGTAGTAATATTTTCAGCTTCCTCATCAGCAATTTCACAATCAAACTCTTCCTCAAGAGACATAACTAGCTCAACAGTATCTAACGAATCAGCCCCTAAGTCATCTATAAAGGAAGCATTATTGTCAATTTCACCACTAACATCTAATTGCTCACTTACAACTTTACGTACTCTATCTTCAATACTCATTTTGAGTTAAATCCTTATAAGTTAAAAGTTTATATTTTAGCTTCAAAAAGAGCCAATATAATTAAATTTTAAATATTTATTAGTTCACTAAAAATACAATTTAGACATTAGCAAGATTACCTTTAGTTTCTAACCATGACTTTCTATCAGATGCTCTTTTTTTAGAAAGAAGCATATCCATAGTTTCAGAAACTTGAAGAGGGTGATCAAGAGTAAGCTGAATTAATCTTCTCGTATCGGGCTGCATAGTAGTCTCTCTAAGTTGCTTTGGATTCATTTCACCTAATCCTTTAAATCTTTGTACTTGAATTTTTTGACGCTTATTTTCTTTTAGAAGCTTAGCTTCAAAAGCCTCCTTCTCTTTATCATCTAAAGCATAAAAAACTTGTTTTCCAGCGTCAATTCTATAGAGAGGGGGCATCGCCACATAGACGTGTCCAGAACGAACTAACTTAGGGAAGTGTTTGACGAATAAAGCACAAATAAGAGTAGCAATATGAAGTCCATCTGAATCAGCATCTGCTAAGATACAAATTTTTCCATACCTGAGACCTGAGAGATCATTATTATCTGGCTCTAAGCCAATTGCAACACTTATATCGTGTATTTCATTAGAAGCTAAAACCTGAGATGAATCTACTTCCCAAGTGTTAAGGATTTTGCCTCGAAGTGGGAGGATTGCTTGATATTCTTTATCCCTTGCTTGTTTTGCCGAGCCACCAGCAGAATCTCCTTCAACTAAAAAGACCTCAGTTTGATCTAGATCAACACTGGTGCAGTCAGATAGCTTTCCTGGAAGGGCAGGACCACTAACAATTTTTTTACGAATTACTTTCTTTGCTGTCTTAAGTCTTGATTGGGCATTAAGAATTGCTAATTCAGCAATCTTTTCAGCAATATCAGTATGCTGGTTAAGCCATAAACTAAAAGAGTCTTTTACTACACCTGACACAAACGAAGCACATTCTCTTGATGAGAGTCTCTCCTTGGTTTGACCAGAAAATTGTGGGTCAAGTATCTTGATTGAGAGTACAAAAGCAATTTTTTGCCATACATCATCAGGAGTTAATTTAATATTTTTTGGGATAAGACTTCTAAATTCACAGAATTCTTTAAGTGCATCAGTAAGACCTGATCTAAGGCCGTTAACATGGGTTCCACCTCCAATCGTAGGAATTAAATTAACAAAACTTTCTGCAGTTATATTGCTGGTATTTTCAGTCCAAGTTAATGCGCAATCAAGTTGCTCTTCTTTTGATTTAAATGAAATAACAAAAGGTATCATTGGAATACATTCGAGTCCATCAAGAGAAGCTTGAAGGTAATCTTTTATGCCTTCTTTAAAGATCCATTTATCTACCGTTTCATCTATTTCATTTTCAAAGTTTACCTCTAGACCTGGGCAAAGAACAGCCTTTGATCTTAGGTTGTGTCGAAGTCTACTAATAGAAAATTTATTAGAATCAAAATATTGAGGATCAGGAACAAATTTAATTAAGGTACCCGTATTACGTTTTCCAACCTCACCAATTTCTTTAAGTTCATCAACTTTGATACTTGATTCAAACTTCATATAGTACAGCTTTGCTTCTCTTTTAATCCAAATCTCAATGGAACTTGACAGAGCATTGACTACTGATATCCCTACACCATGGAGTCCTCCTGAAAACTGATAGGAGTCATTAGAAAATTTACCACCTGCATGAAGTTTCGTCAGAATAACTTCAACAGCAGGAGTCCCTTCTTTTGGATGAATATCTATTGGGATACCTCTTCCATTATCCTCAACTGACATTGAGCCATCTTTATGAAGAGTGACATTAATCTGAGTGGCGTAACCTGATACCGCCTCATCGACACTATTATCTATAACTTCTTGAGCAAGATGATTAGGGTTTTCGGTATCTGTATACATGCCTGGGCGTTTCTTTACAGGCTCTAGACCAGTTAAAACTTCAATTGAGGAGGCGTCGTAATTAGACATAGTTTGAGTAGGAAATAATAGCCAATAATCATACCAAAAAAAAACCCCAAAAAATGGGGCTTTTTTTTGAAATATACTTAGTTTTACATCATGCCAGGCATTCCACCACCCATACCACCCATATCAGGCATAGCTGGTCCAGAATCTTGAGGCATATCGGTAACCATGGCTTCAGTTGTTATCATGAGACCTGAAATACTTGCTGCATGTTGAAGGGCTGCGCGAGTTACTTTAGTTGGATCTAAAATACCCATCTTAAGCATATCACCATACTCTTCACTTGCCGCATTGTATCCAAAGTTTCCTTTACCCTTAAGGACTTCATTTAAAACGACTGACGCTTCACCACCACCGTTAGAAACTATTTGTCTTAAAGGCTCCTCTAGAGCACGTTTACAAATGCTAATACCAACATCCTGATCACTATTATCACCCTTAAGTGAATTTAGTGAAGAAATAGCGCGAACAAATGCAACACCACCTCCAGGAACAACACCTTCTTCAACCGCTGCACGAGTCGCATGAAGTGCATCATCTACACGGTCTTTTTTCTCTTTCATTTCAACTTCAGTTGCTGCACCAACTTTAATTACTGCAACACCACCAGATAGCTTAGCTAAACGCTCTTGAAGTTTTTCTTTATCATAGTCTGAACTAGTAGCATCAATCTGTGTTTTGATTTGACCAATGCGAGCAGTAATATTCTTTTTAGCACCAGCACCATCAATAACAGTAGTATTATCTTTACCAATTTCAATACGTTTTGCAGTTCCTAGATGTTCTTCAGTAATTGCTTCTAATGAAAGACCGACTTCTTCTGAGATTACAGTAGCTCCAGTAAGGACAGCAATATCTTCCAATATAGCTTTACGGCGATCACCAAAACCCGGTGCTTTAACAGCCGCAACTTTAACTATTCCGCGCATGTTGTTAACAACTAATGTTGCTAATGCCTCACCTTCAATATCTTCAGCAATAATTAATAAAGGTTTTCCAGCTTTTTGAACAGCTTCAAGTGCTGGAAGTAAGTCACGGATATTTGCAATTTTTGCATCATGGAGAAGTATAAAAGGATGCTCTAAATCTGAAGTCATAGACTCCTGATTATTAATAAAATAGGGAGAAAGGTAACCTCTATCAAACTGCATACCTTCTACCACATCAAGTTCATTTTCAAGGGTAGAGCCTTCCTCAACTGTAATTACACCTTCTTTTCCAACCTTTTCCATTGCTTCGGCAATTATTGCGCCAACAGATGTGTCTGAATTTGCAGAGATTGTTCCAACTTGGGCAATTGCATCACTATTCTTACAAGGCTGAGATGATTTTTGTAAGGCTGCAACAACAACTTCTGTTGCCTTATCAATGCCTCTTTTTAAATCCATCGGATTCATACCTGCTGCAACTGATTTAACACCTTCAGATATAAGAGATTGAGCTAATACTGTAGCAGTAGTTGTTCCATCACCAGCTATATCATTTGTTTTTGAAGCTACTTCCTTAACCATTTGAGCACCCATATTTTCAAACTTGCCTTCGAGCTCAATTTCTTGTGCAACCGATACACCATCTTTTGTAATAGATGGTGCTCCAAATGATTTATCAATAACTACATTTCTTCCCTTTGGACCCAGAGTAACCTTAACTGCATTTGCAAGTGTGTTAACACCTGACATCATTAAATCTCTAGCTTCTGAGCTAAACTTTACGTCTTTTGCTGACATTATATATCTCCTTTATTCTTCAATTACTGCAACAATTTCATCTTCGCTCATCACAAGAAGTTTTTCCTCTCCAACTGTGATTTCAGCACCTGAATATTGGCCGAACATTACTGTATCGCCAACTTTCACATCCAATGGAATTAAATCACCTTGGGCGCTAACTCTGCCATTACCTGCAGCAACTACTTCACCTCTAGAAGGTTTTTCAGTTGATGAATCAGGAATAATTAAGCCACTAGCTGTTGTTTTCTTTTCTTCTACTCTTCGAACGATAACACGATCGTGTAAGGGACGGATTTCCATTTTCTCTCCTAATTTTGGAAAATAAATTTGTCGTTAAAGGGTTTAACCTTCTAGACGTTCTTTAAGCTTTTTGATAGCTTTGTTTTCAAGTTGACGAACCCTTTCAGCAGAAACACCATACTTGTCTGCTAATGTATGTAGGGTCAACTTTTCTTCTTTCAAGTACCTAGATTGTAAAATATCGATACTTCTTTCATCTAAGGATGAGAGAGCTTGATAAAGCTTGTTATGTTGGTCTTCTTGATTTTTATTATTAATTACTAATTGTTCAGGCGTTTTGCCAGGATCAGCAAGATATTGCTCTGGTGTATATACATCTTCATCATCATTAACTTCAAAAGCTATATCATTTAACTGGAGTCTTGATTCCATTTCAATAACATCTTTTTCTCTAACCCCTAAATCAGCAGCAATTACCTGAGCTTGTTCACTAGTTAGTGATTGAAATATGTTTGATTTTGCTTGCTTTAACTTAAAAAATAGTTTTCTCTGTGCCTTCGTTGTTGCAACTTTAACAATTTTCCAATTTTTAAATATATATTCATGAATTTCAGCACGAATCCAGTACACAGCAAAAGAGGACAACCTAACCTTTTTATGAGGATTAAATCGCTTAACTGCCTTCATTAAACCAATTGTACCTTCTTGAATTAAATCAGCTTGTTCAAGTCCATAGCCTTTATATCCATGAGCAATAAAAGCAACAAAGCGCATATGAGCTAATACAAGTTTTTTTGCTGCAATTAAGCTCTCATTTTCATAGAGCTCAATAGCTAACTCATATTCTTGTTCTGGGGTAAGGATTGGCGGGTACTTTTGTACCTCCAGATCTCTAGCTGTATTCTTAATGGATAACGCAAATTCACTCATAAATTCTCTTCATAAGATAATTGAGGGTTAAATTATACCAAAAAAATCAGTTATATCAATTTTTTAAGTAGATTTTTATGTTTTATTGACTGAACTTCCAAAGAGAAATCTTGATGTTTAAAGTCTTTATTTGATTGACCTATAATTGATTCAAGGTTTGAGAGTGCCACATCAAAATTATCATTAATTACTAAATAATCAAATTCATCAAAATGACTCATTTGATTCTTAGCATCTGACATTCTCTTCATGATTGTTTGTCTGTCATCTTGACCTCGACCTTGAAGCCTCATCAGCAGTACATCTTTCGATGGTGGCAGTATAAATATGCTAGTTACTTTTGGCATATTAAGCTTAACTTGACGGGCACCTTGCCAATCAATTTCTAAAATCACGTCTTTATTATTTTCAAGGCTATCATTAATTAATTGTCTAGAACTACCATAAAGATTTTCAAAAACCTCTGCATGCTCAACAAAAGCATTTTTATTTATCATTTCTTTGAATTTATTGACTGATACGAAGTGATAATTTATTCCATTAACCTCATCAGGCCTTGATTTACGGGTTGTATGTGATACAGATACACATAGATTACTAGAATTTTTTAATAGTGCTTTAACTAAAGATGTTTTTCCACAACCTGAGGGGGCAGCAATAATAAATAAATTAGCCATAATACTTAAAACATTCCATGATTATTTTGGAACATAACCCTGAATTTGATCAATATCATCATCAGAAAAGAAATATTTATCCATTTGTTCTTTTAAGTATTTTTGAGATGATTCTTCAAATAAATTTAGATTATTCTCATTAATTAGCATAGTTTGGTGATCTAGCCACATTTGCCAAGCTTCTTTTGAGACTGAATTAAGTATTTTTTTTCCTAGTTCTCCAGGATATGGGGCTCGCTCTAAGCCCTCTAATTTTTTCTTTAATTTTATGCAATTAATTAAATTCATAATTTTTTCAACCTAACTCCTAATATAAATAATGATGCAAAGTAAATTAATGCCGAAATAAGAATCGTTTTAGATACTAAAAAGGCCCTCTCAATCATAGATGAATCAGTATATAAATTAATATTTGATTCAAAATAAAAAATATAAAGTGCCATTATAATCGTTGCAAAAAGAACTTTAATCAGCATTTTATAAAAAGCATTATTGAATTTATAAATAGATTGTTTAACTAAGAAAAAATATAATAATGCTGCATTAATAAGAGCTGAAATTGATGTAGCAACTGCCAATCCAACATGACCAAAATATTGAACCAGAATTAAATTTAATACTATATTTGAAGTCATCGCAACAATACCTGCTTTAACAGGTGTTTTAGTATCTCCCATAGAAAGAAAAACTGGAGCAAATATTTTAATTAGAATAAATGCCATTAACCCAGAGCCATATGCTTGAAGGCTTAAAGCTGTTTTTTTAGCAGAAATCAAATCAAATTCATCATATTGAAAAAGGGTAATAATAAGTTCTTGAGATAAAAATATAAGACCAAAACAGGCTGGAAAGCCAAGAATTAAGGCAAATAAAAGAGCTTTATTAATTGTTAATAAAAAGTTTTTAGTATCTTTTTGAGCATGATAATTACTTAATCTTGCTAAGGCAACTGTTGCAAGTGTGATACCGATTAAAGCTAATGGAAGTTCTAAGAGACGATCAGAATAATATAACCAAGATACGCTTCCTGCTATTAGAGTTGATGCAATCATAGTATCAACTAATAAATTGATTTGAGAAACTGAGACACCAAATAAGGCTGGAAGCATTCTTTTTTTTAGAGTTGATAGAGCTTTATGATGACCAAATTGAATTTTAGGAAGTTTTTTAAGTTTTCTTAAAAATGGGATCTGAAAGATAAGCTGAAGTATTCCACCTATTAAAACACCCCAAGCCAAAGCCATAATTGGAGTAGATAAAAATTTAGATAAATAAATGGCACATAATATTAATGAAATATTTAGAAGTACAGGGGTAAATGCAGGAACAGTAAAATTATCATAGGTATTAAGTATTGCACCAGATAAAGCTGTTAGAGATATCAAGAGTAAATATGGAAAAGTAATACGCAACATATTTGAAGCAAGATCAAATTGAGTTAAATCAGTATTAAAATAAAAACCCCAGGCAAATAAAAATATTATCATTGGGGCAAGAATTATTGAGATTAAAGTGATAATCATAAGTATGCTAAGTAACTTAGTAGCAATGTGATTGATTACTAATTGAACCTCTTTATCAGATTTGTTAGCTTTGACATCAGCTAAGATAGGGAGAAAGGCTTGAGAAAATGCTCCTTCAGCAAATAATCTTCTAAAAAAATTAGGGATACGAAAAGCAACTAAAAATGCATCAGTTAAACCATTTGCACCAAAGTAACGCGCAATTACAAAATCTCTTACTAGCCCAAGAATTCGGGACAAAAAAGTCATTGCTGCTACAATACTACTAGACCTTATGAAGGACTTAGGCATAATCTAAAGGGTTATCTATTCATCTGCTGGGCCACGCATTATTCCTACACGTGAGTTTCTAATACAGTCAACAAATTGCATAACCTCACTGCTATCTGATTCTGATGATTCAAGCTCATTTAAAGCTTGATCAAGGAGTCTTCCTTGGGATTCACGATAAACAACTTTAAAGGCTCTCTTTATAGATTTGATTGAACTCGAGCTAAAACCTCTTCTTTTCATACCTACACTGTTAATGCCTCTAATTTTGGGATGTATACCTGCTGCAATCATGTAATCTGGAATATCCTTATTGATTTGACTACCCATTCCAGCATATGTATGACTTCCAATATTACAGAATTGTTTAACTAAAACAAATCCACCAAGAATAGCCCAATCAGAGATTCTAACATGCCCAGCAAGAGAAGCATTATTTGACATAATAATGTGGTCCCCCAGCTGACAGTCGTGTGCAATATGAACATACGACATAAGCATATTGTTTGAACCTATTCTTGTTAGTGAGTTTTCTTTTTCAGTACCACGATTTATTGTGCAAAACTCTCTAATAAGATTATCATTACCTATTACAAGATTACTTTCCTGACCATCTTGATAGGTAATATCTTGAGGATCACCACCAATAGAAGCAAAAGAATATATATGATTATTTTTACCTATTTTTGTAGGCCCTTCGATTACCGCATGAGAATCAATAACTGTACCAGAACCAATTTCAACATTAGCACCAATTACTGCATAGGGAGAGATGATTGCTCCTTTGTGGATTTTGGCGCTCTCATGAATAATTGCAGAAGGATCTACAGACATAATTATTTTGCAGTTTTTTGAGTACAAATTATTTCAGCTGAGGTTACTAATTCTCCATCAACTGAGGCTTTACAACTAAATTTCCATATACCACGCTTAACGGTAATAACTTCTGCATAGACTTGAAGTTGATCACCAGGCTCAACAATTTTTTTGAAGCGAACCTTATCAACCCCAACAAGCA
This sequence comes from Candidatus Thioglobus sp. NP1, assembly GCF_003326015.1. NCBI lineage: Bacteria > Pseudomonadati > Pseudomonadota > Gammaproteobacteria > Pseudothioglobaceae (SeqCode) > Candidatus Thioglobus > Candidatus Thioglobus sp. NP1. The sequence continues at coordinate 1,179,106 of NZ_CP023860.1, read as the reverse complement.
TATAAATTTGGCCAGTTTGTGGACGACCAACTTCAGATTTAAAGGCTAAAATACCAGTTGCCTGAGCCATTGCTTCAATAATCAAAACACCAGGCATAATTGGTTGATCAGGAAAGTGACCAGTAAAGTGTGGTTCATTAAAAGAAACATTTTTGATTGCTGTAAGACTTTTACCAGTCTCAAAATCAATTACTTTATCAATTAATAAAAAAGGGTAGCGGTGAGGTAGAAAATTCTTAACCTCATTGATATTCATTTCCATATAGCTATTTAATATTCTTTAATTTAATTTTTAAATAAAAAGCAATTTTATCAAGTTTTGTTAACCACATGCCTACCTTTTTCCACTCAGAGTGAAGCATCAATGGTACAAAACCAGTATAAACTCCTGGTTCAGTAATATTTCTATTGACCGTGCTTGTGGCATTTATAACAACATCATCAGTAATCATTAGATGACCAACTATACCTACCATTCCACCGATCATACATCTCCTTCCAATTGAGGTAGTTCCAGCAATACCTGTTTTAGCAGCAATAGCACTATTTTCACCAATTACAACATTGTGAGCAATATGAACAAGATTGTCAATTTTGACACCATCATGTATCTCTGTGTCTTTAATAGTACCTCTGTCAATTGTTGTATTAGCCCCAATTGATACATTATCTCCAAGCTGAACATTGCCTAAATGCGAAATAGGAAGCCAATCTTTATTTTTAGTTCGAGCATTACCAAAACCTTCGGAGCCAATTATTGCTCCAGATGAAATAATACAATTTTTACCAATCAAGCAATTTCTCTGAATAATAACATTTGATGAAATATGAGAGTTTTCACCAATATGGACGCCATCTTCTATAACACAGTTTGTTTCAATTATCGTATTCTCACCAATTACAACTTCATTTCCAATAAAACAAGATGGCCCTATAAAAACCCCTTTTATCTTTTGAGCTTTACCAATATTTGATTGAACTTCTTGGCTACTTAGTTGAGATTGTTGTTTTTTTAAATGATGTGTTAATTTAGCAAAAGCTAGATAAGTATTTTCAACGATAAGGGCATTGGAAGAGCAAAGGTCTTTTAGATTTTTTTCTAATATTACCGCACCAGCACTAGTCTTACTCAAAGGCTTCAAATATTTTATACTTGTAGCGTAGCTAATTTCATTATTTTGTGCATCTTCTAGGGCATTAATTCCATAAATAACTTTTGAAGGATCACCATCTAATGATGCATCAATAATTTCTGCAATTTTTCCAAGTGAAATATTCATGGAGTCTGACTTTCAATTTTAGAAATAATCTTGTTACTTATATCAACATTATTACTAACAAATGCTGCATTTTCATAAAAAATAAGATCAAAATTATCTTCTATAGCTAATTCTTTGATTGCGTTATTAATGATTATCTCAATATCTCTAAGTAAATCAACTTGTTTTTGATTAATAGTTGTTTGCCAAAATTCGGTTTCTTTTTTAAAACTTGATTCTAATTCTAATATTTTCTTTATTTCGTTGTCATCTAACTCATTTTTACTAGATCTTATTAACTCAATATGATTAAATAAATCTAGTAACTCTTGTTTTTTTTGTTCAAATTCTGAAGCTATAAGATTTTTGCCATCTTTATAAAGAGTCAAGTTATTAACAACCATTTCAGTATCTATATAGCCAATTTTTATTGATTCAGCACTTACAGAAGATACTAAAAAGGTTAATAAAAATAGAGCAAGAACTCTCATAAAACTTTTTAAAAGCCAGTACCTAAAGTAAGTCCAAAGTCTTCTATAGTATCACCTGATTTTTTAATTATAGGAGTGGCAATATAAGCTCCTATCACGCCTATAGGACTAAGATAAGCAAAACCAATTCCAGCAGACATTCTTAAATCACCTAATTTGAGGTTTGATGTTTTGTCATATATATTTCCGGCATCAATAAAGCCACTAAGCCTCATCTTATCATTATTCTCAAAGAAGAAGGCAGGAGTTATTAGGTTAACACTTCCAAGGAGCGATAACTCACCTCCCTTTGCCTTTCCATTTGGATAAACAGGGCCAAGAGTCTTGTTTCCAAAACCTCGAACTGATCCACTTCCTCCTCCAAAATACCTTCTATAGAAAGGGAGTTCTTTCCCACTATATCCTTTTGCAAGATCAATGCTACCAGTTAATTTTAGTGTCGCATTCTCATTAAGTGGGGTATAACTTGTGTGACTTGCACTCAGATTATAGTATCTGAAGTCACCTAAAGGAAGGGATATACCAATTGCAAGTTCATTGGTTCTACCCTCTGTTGGATAAAGATAATTATTTAGAGTATTTTCATTCCAGTTAACATTGAGTTTGAACTCATCTTTTTTTGGAGTGGCGCATTGACTAGATTCATAACCTGATCCAGAGAATAATGTTCCGCACTTTATCTTATTCTTGGAATATTCAAGATTAGTATTTACTCTGGTATCTTTGGTTAATGGAATTCCATAACCTAAGGTTAAGCCTGTGCTATCAATTTCATAAGAGTTATTAGTAACATCATCATCACTTATTTCACTTTTAAAGGCACCTATACTAATACTATGACCAGCATCATTGAAGTTAGGGTTCATAAAATAAAAGCTAACCTTATTAAAAGATTCTGAAAGTTTTAAGTCTGCATTAAGTGTATTACCTGAGCCAAAAATATTTTTTTCTTGAATTCCTGCACCAATTGAAATACCATAATTATTGCTATGTGACACAGAAAAACTAATTGCCCCAGTCTGAGTTTCCTCAACTATGAAATTGATATCAATTTTGTCTGGAAGATCTTCAACCTCCGAAGTTGATATTTGAACATCAGAAAAATATCCAATTCTTCTAAGCTTTTCTAAAGAATCCCTTAATGCAGATCTAGAATATAAACCACCTTCAGAAATTTCTACTTCTCTTCTTATTACTTCATCTTGCGTACGCGTATTTCCTGAAATCATTATTCTATTAATATAAACTTTTTTATTCAATGAGATTTCAAAATTAACATCAACAGAATCTAAAAAATCTGACAAGACTGGATTTATATTAACAAATGCATATCCTCGATCAGCAAACATATCAGTAAGGATTTGAATATCATTAATTATTAAATTACGATTGAATATATCACCATTACTCATACTGATAACACTATTAAGTTCAGTAAGAGAAAAATCTCCTAACTCACCTTCAAAAGAAACTTCACCGAGTTTATATTGAATTCCTTCAGAAATTTCAATATCAATAAATACTTTTTCCTTATCATCACTTAAATTAGAATCTAAGTTAATAACTTTAAAATCAAGATATCCAAGATCAAAATAAGTATTAGTCATTATGTTGATACCTTGAAATAATTCAGCTTCTGAATAACGATCTTTGTTAGTAAAAAAATTAATAAAAGATAAACCAGCTTCACCAATTTCAAAAGATTTCAGTAATTCTTGTTCAGATAGTCTATCATTCCCAGAAATATTAAGAGAGCCTATGGTTGCTTTATTTCCTTGAATAATATTAAGCTCAACTCCGATTTTATTTTGCTGGTCAAGATCTATTTGCGAATCAACTAGAACATTGTAATAACCAGATTTAATATACTGATCCTCTATTAAAGTTATAAGTTCAGTTAGTTTTCTTTTAGTGTAAATCTCCCCAGCAGAAAGTTCGTTTGATTCTATTAATTCATTAATAATCTCGTCAGTTAGAAATTCTTTTTCATTTTTAAGCCAAGCCGTTAATCCAGATCCTTTATTTATGTTGATATCAAGAAACTTTATGTAAGGGTTTTCTTTAATATTAATTGTAAGGCTATTACTATCTTTAATTATTGATATATCAGAAAAGAACCCTGTTTCAAATAGAGAATCAATAATTTTATCACTTATTGAGGAATTGAAATTTTGACCAACTTTGAATGGGAGCATTTCAAGCAACATTTTTTCAGAATGAAAATTAAGGCCAGTAAAATTAATTTTGTTAATAGGATTTGCTGATGCTTGTATTGAAAAGAATAAGGTAAAGAGAAGCAAAAATCTAATTAGTTTATTTTTCATTTTTTTTTACCTATAAGTTTTAAAATAATTTTAGCCAGTAAAGTATTAATTTTTAATCAAATCAATATGTGTTAATATTTTAACAAAATTAACAAAGTTATTGTTAACGTAAATAATATTAAGCGTATTTAATCTTAATTTTATAAATTAATATTTTTTTAGTCTAAATACTAACTTCATGAAAGTTTGAATTTTTATTATTGTTTTTTTCAACTCTCTTACAATAATCCTGCCACAGCTTATCCTTACTAATAGAGAGATGATGTAAATAGCTCCAAGAATAGATCCCAGTACTATGACCATCATCATAATGAATTGCTACTGCGTAATTACCCATCGGGTTTAATTTTTCAATTTTGACATTGCTTTTATTCAATTGAAGAGTCTCTTGACCTGGTCCATGTCCTTGGACTTCTGCTGATGGTGAATAAACTCTTAAAAACTCACTACTCAGAGAATAATCAATACTTTCAAATGTTACTGTTAGTAATTTTTTATCTTTACTAAGTGTTAAATTGCTTGGAGTTATCATTTTTAATTAGTTTTGTTTATATCAATTTTAGCACAACAGCATTTTAATAAAATCTATAAGACATAAGGTTAAAATAGCATTATGATAAATTTTACGAAAATGCAAGGTCTGGGCAATGATTTTATTGTTATAAATAATATTGATGGAGATATTAGCTTATCTGTTGAAGAGATAAGAAGGCTCTCTGATCGCCGCTTTGGAGTTGGTTTTGATCAATTGCTTATGGTAGAGAGTCCTTCATCTAATGATGTTGATTTTCGATATGTAATATTTAATGCTGATGGTTCTGAAGTTAGTCAATGTGGAAATGGAGCAAGATGTTTTGCACTGTATGTTAGAAAAAAAGATTTAGCATTCATGAACCCTATTACTGTTGAAACGAATTCAGGAAAGCTTACGCTTACTATTAATAAAGATGATAGTGTAAGTGTTGAGATGGGAGAGCCAAACTTTACTCCGTCCCAAATACCTTTTAACGCTCATGAGGAGTCTATAAGCTATGACATTGAGGGCCTTGAAATTGGGGCATTATCAATTGGTAATCCCCATGCTATTATGGTTTTGGATGATCTAGATTCTAATAATATAAATGCATTTGCTTTGAAAATTCAAAAATCAAATTATTTTCCTGAGGGGATTAATGTTGGTTTCATGCAGATTATTAATAATAATGAAATAAGGTTAAGAGTTATAGAAAGAGGTGTTGGAGAAACATTGGCCTGTGGTTCAGGTGCATGCGCTGCTGTAGTTTATGGTAATAAACTTGGACAGCTTGAATCAAAAGTTTTAGTTCATCTCAGTGGTGGTGATGCTAGTGTTGAGTTCGATGGAAAGAAGGTTTTTCTTTCAGGGCCTGGGGAATTTGTTTATGAAGGCTCTATAAATCTTAGAAGTGGCTCTTCCTAGCGAGATTCAATTGATTGTTGAGATGTGTATTCTTTGGTTGATAGGTTGAAAGCCGTTAAGCTTTCACCCCAAACGCATCCATGATCAAGTGCAAATATATTTTTGGTAACAACATTATTTAATGTTGACCAATGTCCAAAGTAAATTTCTGTTTCTTTAAGTAATCGTTTCTCATGCAAAAACCAGGCTTTAAAGCCAATAGGGTTTTGATCTACATCAAGTTTATGGTCAAACTCAAGCTCACCATTCTCCTTACAAAACCTCATTCTCATTAGGGCATTTATTGTATAACGGCAATTTTCGTCAATACCTAACTCATTAGTCCATATTGACGGCTCATTTCCATACATTTTTGATAAAAACTCTTTTGGGTCATTTGCCCTGAGCTTTTGATGAACTATTTCAGCATTTTTCATAACCTCAGATTTATCCCATTGTGGCGGAATTCCAGCATGAACTAGAAGGGCATTACCATATTCAATAACTAGAGGTCTATTTAAAAGATAATCAAGTAAAGATTGTTTGTCATGAGTATTTAATATTTCCAAAAAAGTATCTTTTTTATTTGGCTTCCTATCTGTTAATGCGCATACCAGTAAATGAAAGTCATGGTTTCCTAAGACCATTTTCATATTATCTTTAAATGAGTGTATAAAGCGCAATGTTTCCAAGGATTTGTTGCCTCGATTAATGACATCCCCTAAAAAATAAATACGATCTCTATCTTTATTAAAATTTATTTTTTTAAGGAGTGCTTGAAGGCTATCAAAGCAGCCTTGAACGTCACCAACGACGTAATCCATAAGTTACCTAGTGAAGAGTATAGGGCTCACTTAAGGTGAACTCTGGGATTATTGCATCAAAGCGTTGACCTTGATCATTAATCATTCCATAAGAGCCCTTCATAGACCCTGTTTCAGTGCTAATGATTGCTCCTGAGCTATACTCAAAGCTCTCTCCTGGGGAGAGATGGGGTTGCTGTCCAATCACACCCTCACCAACGACTTCCTCAACTTCTCCAGATTCATCTTGAATTATCCAGTGACGAGTTCTAAGCTGCGCACCAGTTTCCCCATTATTAGTAATCGTAATGGTGTAAGCATATGCATATTGAGCATTAGGAATATTAGATTGACCTGCAAGGTAGGTTACCGCAACATTAACTTCAATTTTGTTTTTCATAGTCATTCATTAGTGTTATAAAGCTTTCTAAGCTGAGCATCTCAGCTCTTTGTGATAAATCAATGCTTGTTTGTGATTGGTTTAATACAGACTTCAAACAATTTTTCAGTGTTTTTCTTCTTTGTGAAAAAGCAATTTTAACAATCTCTTCCAAGGGCCTTGAGTCAATAACCATTGGCTTTTCCCTGGTCTTTAAATAAAGTATAGCAGATTCAATTTTTGGTTGCGGATCAAACGACTCTTTCGGAACTACAAACATAGATTCAACTTCAAAAAATGCTTGCATTAGAACGCTTAGACGTCCATATGTTTTGTTTCCAGGACTGGCAACAATTCGATCTACAACTTCTTTTTGTAACATAAAAGTCATATCGATAATTTTATCTCTGTAGTCAAGTAGGTGAAATAACAATGGTGTAGAGATGTTGTATGGAAGATTTCCTATTACTCTAAATTTATTATCAATTACTGCAAAGTCAAAGTTAAGTGCATCCGCCTCATATATTACTAATTTTTCTTCTTTTTTAGATTTCAATAATGCGACTAGATCACGATCAATCTCAATGATATTAAGGCTATTAAGATGCTCAAGCATGGGAAAAGTTAAGGCTCCTTTACCTGGACCTATTTCAATAATATTATCATTATGTTTTGGCGAGATAGTTAATATGATTTGATTGATAATTTTTTCATCAACTAAAAAGTTTTGTCCAAATCGTTTTCTAGGTTGATGAGGCATTATTTGTTAATTTTTTGAAGTAAGACAAGGCAGTATTAAAACTCCCTAGACTTATATTGCCACTGCCAGCAAGATCTAAAGCTGTTCCATGATCAACTGAAGTTCGAATAAATGGAAGACCAAGTGTAATATTAGCAGCATTCTTAAAGCCTTTGGCTTTAAGTACTGGCAGTCCTTGATCATGATACATAGCAAGAACAACATCAATATTCTCTAGTGAATCAGGCGTAAATGCTGTATCAGCAGGAACAGGGCCTATTAAATTAAAATCAAGTTTATTTAGTTTATTTATAACAGGGCTAATTGTTTCAATCTCTTCATTGCCAAGATAACCATTTTCACCTGCGTGAGGATTTAACCCACATACAAGAATTTTTGGTTTTGTTATCCCAAAATATTTAAGATCATTATTAATTATAGTTATAACGCTAGTTAGTGACTCCTGAGTAATATTTTTAGACACATCTTTTAAAGCTAAATGTGTTGTTGCAAGAGCAACTTTAAGTTGATTGGTAGCTAGCAACATAACTGTCTTGGGAGTTCTTGTTAGTTCTGCAAAATACTCAGTATGGCCACTAAATTTTACTCCAGACTGGCTAATTACAGCTTTATTGATAGGACCAGTTAAAATACCACTGCAATTCTTATTTAGACAATCATCAGTTGCCTTTTTAATTATTTCCAATACATAATTTGCATTTTTTGTATTTAATACTCCAGTCTCAACCTTGGTAGCTGTTTTAATTGGGAAAATGTATAATTCTGAAGCTTTTGTTGTTTCTTGCTCTTTTAATTTAATTGGAAGATTGAGCTGTTTTGCTCTATTAATCAGAACATCTGGATCACAATAAACTAAAAGACTTTCTTTTCTGTCTCTTTGTGCATGAATTAGGGCTATGTCAGGTCCAATTCCAGATGGTTCGCCAGAAGTGAAAGCTATAGGCATAATATTTTTTATTTAATCTAATTTAGCTGTTGTAAAGACCGTTAGTGTTGCCACGGAACCTGAGAGGAACATTCCCCATAAAATATCAGCTATGACAAGCTTTAAGCTAAAAATATTCATTGTTGCATAAACAGTTAGGTCGTAAGTACCATAGGTCACAAGGCCATAAAAAGTACCAATTAAAAAGACGTTAAAAAGAGTGTTGCCCTGATTAGGATTTATAACAAAGAAGATCAAGCCTAGTAGAAAGATAATATAGAAAAAAATTGCAGGCATAACCTTAAGTTCCATAAGAGATGGTACTTCAAGTTTATACATTGGAGTTGCTACAAAATAAATCCAAAAGACATCGATAATGCAAAAGAATAGCAGCGCTATAAAAAAAGTTTTAATCATAATATTTGTATCCGTTTAATTTATTGAAATTATTATTAGTAAGAATTATACAAACTATGGATTTGTATTGCTATTAATTAACAAGTTCGCCTTTAGCTTGAAGATCTGCATGATACGAAGATCTTACCATTGGACCACTTGCTACTTGAGAGAATCCAAGTTCATTAGCTATATCCTTGTATTGCTCAAATTGTTGAGGGGTTATATACTCTTCAACAGCTAGATGATGTCTACTAGGTTGTAGATATTGGCCTAAGGTAAGCATATCAACATCATGCTCTCTAAGATCTTTTAGAACATCGATAACTTGTCTTTGCGTCTCACCAACACCGAGCATAAGGCCTGATTTAGTTACAACCCCAGGGTGTTTTTCTTTGAAATTTTTAAGTAAGGTGAGGGATTGTTGGTAGTCAGAGCCAGGGCGTACCTTGGGATAAAGACTCGGAACTGTCTCAAGATTATGATTAAAAACATCAGGAGGGCAGTCACTAAAAGTTTCAAGGGCCTTATCAACTCTTCCTCTAAAGTCTGGCGTTAGAATTTCAATTTTTACTTGAGGAGTTTTAAGGCGAATTTGATCTATACATTCTTTGAAGTGACCAGCACCGCCATCTCTTAAATCATCGCGATCAACAGAAGTAATAACAACATACTTTAGAGACATCTTTGAGATTGTGTCAGCTAAATGCAAAGGTTCATTTTTGTCTAAAGATTTTGGCCTGCCATGTGCAACATCACAGAAAGGACATCTCCTAGTGCATATCTGTCCCATTATCATGAAGGTTGCAGTTCCATGATTGAAGCATTCACTCAAATTAGGGCATTGAGCTTCTTCACAAACTGTAAAGAGTTCTTGGCTTCTGAGTGTTTTTTTAAGTTCGTTAACCTTATTAGAATTAGTATGTCTAATCCTTATCCAGTCTGGTTTTTTTAATGGTTTTCTTTCAGAATCAGGCTTTATCTTAAGCCGACTTATTTTAGATTCGCCTTTAAGTGCTTTAATTTCAAGTTCTTGTAACATACGATATTAGGTGCTTAGATAAGTTATTTTGAATATCAGAAATAATGAGCGTATTATCCGTTAGATTTAGCATTTGTGTGACATTTAAACCACTATAACCACAGGGGTTTATTAGGCCATATGGAGTAAGGTCCATATCAATATTTAAACTTAATCCATGGTAAGTTCTTCCTTGTTTAACTTTAAGACCTAAAGCAGCAATTTTAGACCCTTCTACGTAGACACCAGGAGCTCCATTAAGTTTATGAGCCTTGATAGAATACTGACCCAGCAAGTCAATTATTGATTGTTCGATAATAGAGACCATTTTTTTAATTCCAAAACCAAGACGCTTAATATCAATTAGACAATAAATTATTAATTGACCTGGGCCATGGTAAGTTATTTGACCACCTCTATCAGATTGAATTACAGGAATTACTGTTTCCTTTAATAGATGTTCTGGCTTACCTGAAAGACCTTGAGTGAATACACTATCATGTTCAAGAATCCATATTTCATCTGGTGTATTAGCATCTCTTTGCTCAGTAAAAGATTTCATTTCTTTCCAGGTCTTGACATAATTTTGTCGCCCTTTTTTTCTTACTTTAATCATAATTATTTACAAAAGATACGATACTAGAGGGCATGCTTGTAAATCACTATTTATAGCATCAAGTTGTTTACGACTTGTTGCAATAATCCTAATAGTTATTGAGTTATATTTACCTTTAGAGCTATTCTTAATAGTCAGTTGATTAGCATGCAGTTGTCCAATATGACTTTCAACAATTTGGCACACAGTTTTTTTAAAGTCAGGTTGACTTAATCCAAAAATTTTAATTGGGTAATCACATGGAAAGTTAAAAATATCTTCATTATTTTCAGTCACAATATAAATTTTACCCATTAAAGTTACTAATACATAAGTGTTCAGAATAAAATATAATTTTTATTAACAAAATTAAATTAAGGATTTCAATATGATTGATGATTTAACCCCGAGTGAATTTAAAGAGCATTTAAATAAAGATGGTGTTATTCTTATTGATGTTAGGGAGCCAGGAGAGTTAGAAGTTTGTAAAATTAATGGTGCAATAAATACTCCTATGAGCTCTATTGAGGATACATTTGGAGATCTTGATTCTAGCAAAAGTTACGCACTATATTGTCATCATGGAGTGCGATCTATGAGAGTTGCTAATTTTCTTTCTTCGAAGGGTTTCCATTCTTTAGTTAATCTTCAAGGTGGAATTGATGCTTGGTCAATAGAAATTGATTCATCAGTGGAAAGATATTGATTTTTTTATAACGTAGCTCATTTATTATGAATCAAATTGAACAAATGTATAGTCTTCAAAGACAATTAAATGATGATACAAATGGGGCGATTTGGCTTACTGGCGTGACTAGAGAAAATAGATCAATATCCTGGTATCGTGGTATTTATATGGAGGTTGCAGAAGCAATTGATTCCTTTAATTGGAAGCACTGGAAAAATATTGATGATGAGCCAGATTGGGATAATATACGGGTTGAGTTAGTTGATATATGGCATTTTTTAATGTCTGAATCAATCAGAATTGGTGATGAAAGCTATGCAAATAAATTTCTTGATATGAAGCCTAAGGGGGATTTTGATTCTGTAGCTTTGGTTAGCTTGTTAGAAGAAATGTTAGTTTTATCAGTTACTTCAAGTATCGACTCAAAGATTAATAATTCTCGAAAAATTACTAATTTATTTTTTAATATAATATCCCACTTAGATATAGATATTGAGGATTTATATAAGCGCTATGTTATAAAAAATCAATTAAATATTTTTAGGCAAAAAAACGGTTACAAAGATGGTACCTATGTGAAGCTTTGGGATGGCATTGAGGATAATATTGTTGCATTTAAAATTATGGATAAAAATCCCAATATTACACCAGCTGACCTCTATAATGAGCTAGAAATAAAGTACTCCACACTCTCATAATCTTGAATAAAAATTTTACTACTGCATCTATTAAGTTGACTGAATTCAGTCATGGTGCTGGTTGTGGTTGCAAAATTTCTCCAAAACTTCTTAAAGAAATCTTAGGAAGTAATCATGAGAGTCTTACTGATTCTGGTTTATTAGTTGGAAATGAGTCAAGTGATGATGCTGCAGTTTATGATTTAGGGGATGGTAGGGCTCTAATTAGTACAACTGATTTTTTTATGCCAATTGTTGATGATCCTTTTGATTTTGGGATGATTGCTGGAAGTAACGCCTTAAGTGATGTATACGCAATGGGAGGTAAGCCATTAATGGCGATTGCAATATTTGGTTGGCCTATCAATGAGTTACCAGCTGAGATTGGTGCAAGAGTTATTGAAGGTGGAAGAGAGATTTGTAGGCGGGCAGGTATCAGTTTAGCGGGTGGTCACAGTATTGATTCTCCTGAACCAATATTTGGCTTATCAGTTTCTGGAATTGTTGATATTGATAAACTTAAAAAAAATACATCTGCACAAATTGGTGACAGTATATTTTTAACTAAGCCACTTGGAATAGGTATTTTATCAACAGCCCAAAAAAAGAAGATAGTCTCAGCAAATGACCATGATAGGGCAGTTAAACAAATGTGTGCGTTAAATGATATTGGGTCAAAAATTGCTGCTATATCAGGAGTGAATGCAATTACTGATGTTACTGGATTTGGATTGGCTGGTCATCTTCTAGAGGTTTGTAAAGGAAGTGGTGTCGCTGCAGAAATTCATTTTAATGACCTACCTCTTTTGCCAAACGTTCAAAAATATATTGATGCTGATTGTATTCCTGGTGGAACTATAAGAAATTTTGATAGTTATGGAGGATTAATTAGTAAGTTGTCATCTTATGAAAGGGCTATTGTATGTGACCCTCAAACTAGTGGTGGGCTTCTAGTGACTGTCTCAAACGCAGCCTTGGAGGATTTTTATAAACTTATTGAGTCAATTAATTTAAATATTTCACCAATTGGCAAAATCATTAAGCAAGAGCCAGAATCTAAAACTTTAATATTGAAATGAATCAATTAAAAGAGATTGATAATTATTCAGAGATCTTTAGAGAAAATAAAAGCTTACTTGATATTAGAGCGCCTATTGAATATATTAAAGGCTCTTTCCCAAGCACTTTAAATTTACCATTGATGACAGATGAAGAGAGGCATCAAATTGGTTTATGCTACAAGGAAAAAGGTCAAGAAAATGCAATTAAACTTGGACATGAGCTTGTAAAAGATGGTTTGAAAGAATATAGGGTATCTAATTGGCTTGATTTTATAAATAATAACCCTAATGGAGCATTATTTTGTTTTAGGGGTGGATTACGCTCAAAAATTGCCCAAGAGTGGATTTATGAAAACTCTGGTATATGTTATCCCCGAGTAAAGGGTGGTTATAAGGCTTTAAGATCATTTCTTTTAAATGAGACAAGTCGTATCTCGACTTCAAAAGAATTCATAGTAATTGGTGGGCAAACTGGTTGTGGTAAGACTTTGTTGTTAAATACTCTTAATAATAGTATTGATCTTGAGGGTCTTGCAAATCATAGGGGCTCGGCATTTGGAAATAATGTGAGCCCTCAACCTAAACAGATTAATTTTGAAAATAATCTTGCAATTAATTTAATTGAAAAAGAATCTAATCCTATTTTACTCATTGAAGATGAAGGCAGTAATATAGGCGTGATTCAATTGCCTGAGGCTATTAAAAGTAAGTCGCTGCAATCAAATATAATTATTTTAACGGCTAGTCTTGAAGAACGAATAAAGATCAGCATACAAGCATATGTTATTGATATGGCTAAAAATTATTGTTTAATTAATAGTCAAGATGGCTTTGAAAAATACTCAGAGTATTGGATAAATAGTCTTTATAAGATTCAAAAGAGATTAGGAGGTGATCGATATAAATTACTTAAAAAGCAGTTAAATATTGCACTTACTAATCATAAAAAAAATGAAGATTTAGCAGGGTATTACCCTCTTATTGAGGCCCTTCTTGTTGATTATTATGATCCTATGTATAACTATCAAATTAGCAAGAAAAAACAAAGAATTATCTTTCAAGGGAGCCATCAATCTGTAATTGACTACCTAGTTAATTAAACTTTAGTTGTGATTTTTATATCACTTGCTGGTCTTGATTGACAAGCAAGAATTTCACCTTGAGCAAGGGGTACTAGGCATTCTTGATGAATAACATCTCCCTTAACCAGCTTTAAAATGCAACTTCCACAATGCCCTTGTCTGCAACTATGATTAACCAGAACATTATTTGCTTCTAGTTCAGCTAAGATTGATTCTTCACCAAAGACGTATAGTGACTCTGTTTTTCCATTAATATTGTCGACATCAATTTTAAACATCTAACCAAAACCAAGACCTACAGCTTAAAGTCATTAAAATCTTCATCCTCAGCTTCGATAGTATTATCAATGGCACTAACTAGATAAGAAGTAATCTCAGTCTCCTGAGGAGCAACTTGGACGTTATCTGAATCAAGCCAATGATTAAGCCATGGAAGTGGATTAGTCGTTTGTTCAAATATAGGCTGCATGTTTAATGCTGACATACGAATGTTAGTAATATATTCTAGATACTGTTTAAGAATTTGGGCATTAAGACCAATCATTGAGCCGTCTCTGAATAGATATTCAGCCCACTCTTTTTCTTGGTTTGCACCATCTTTAAACATTTCAATGACTTCAGCCTCACACTCTATTGCAATTGCTTGCATGTCAGGATCATCCTTTCCTTCTCTCATCAAATTAAGCATATGTTGAGTTCCAGTTAGATGAAGCGCCTCATCGCGAGCAATTAGTTTAATAATTTTTGCATTACCCTCCATTACCTTTCTTTCTGCAAAGGCAAAAGAGCAAGCAAAACTAACATAGAATCGAATTGCTTCTAAAATATTGACAGACATAATAGTTAAATAGACTAGACGCTTAAGTGAATACAAATTAATATTAATTGACTCACCATTTATTAGATGCTCACCTTCACCATGTAGAAGGTATGCCTGAGTGTGTTTTATTAATTTATCATAGTATTTTGAAACACTTGTAGCCCTTTTAATAATCTCATCAGTCTTCATTATTTCATCAAAAACAACGCCGGGCTCATTCATAATTGCACGGATGATATGAGTATAAGAGCGAGAATGAATAGTCTCTGAAAAGGCCCAAGTTTCAATCCAATTTTCTAGTTCAGGAAGCGATACTATAGGCAAAAAGGCAATATTTGGACTTCGGCCTTGTACAGAATCAAGAAGGATTTGATATTGAAGATTAGAGACAAAAATATGTTTTTCATTAGGTAGTAATTTACCAAAATCAATCTTATCTTTTGACACATCAATTTCTTCAGGACGCCAAAAGAAAGAAAGCTGTTTTTCAGTTAACTTTTCAAAAATCTCAAATTTTTGCTGATCAAAACGAGCAACATTAACTGAATCACCAAAAAACATTGGTTCTTTCAAGGTGTCATTTATTTCTTGATTAAATATACTATAAGCCATAATTATTCTCTAAAGTTTACAAACACCATCTTCACAATCGTCATCACTTGGTTTACTATTGTTTTGTTCATCGGTAGCACCATCTCTAGTAGTGTGATAATAGAGGGTTTTTATCCCATATTTATAAGCCTTTAATAGGTCCATCATAAATAGCTTCATTGGAACTTTATTACCATCATATTGAGAAGGGTCATAATGAGTATTTGTGGAGATGGATTGATCCACAAATTTCTGCATAATCGCACATAACTGAAGATAACCCTCGTTATCTTTAATATCCCAGAGTAGTTCATATTTGTTGTGTAATTTTTCATATTCAGGGACAACTTGTTTCAAAATTCCATCTTTGGATTGTTTTATGGATACAAAGCCTCTTGGTGGCTCAATTCCATTAGTTGAATTAGAAATTTGCGAAGAGCTTTCACAAGGCATAAGAGCAGTTAAAGTTGAATTCCTAAGGCCCTTGGATACAATATCTTTTCGTAACTTATCCCAGTTTAATTCAAGTTTAGTCCCACAAAACTTATCAATATCTTTTTTATAAGTATCAATAGGAAGCAAACCTTTTGCATATTGCGTTTCAGAGAAAAGAGGGCAAGCACCAAGTTCTTTAGCAAGCTTATTGGAAGCTTTTAAAGAATAGAATTGAAGAGCTTCAAAAGTTTTGTGTATTAATTCATTTCCTGAACCATCAGAGTATTTAGCGTCATTTTTTGCTAAATAGTAGGCTAAATTGGTTACTCCAATTCCAAGCGTACGTCGATTGATACTTGTAAGTTCAGCAGATTTTAATGGGTAGTCTTGGTAATCTAATAAAGAATCAAGAGCACGAACAATAATTTCAGTAATATCCTCTAGCTCATCAAGACTATCAAGAGCCCCAAGGTTAACTGCTGAAAGGGTGCAAAGTGCAACCTCACCATTTTCATCCTGAACAGAATAAAGAGGCTTAGTTGGAAGGGTGATTTCCATACAAAGGTTTGACTGTTTAACTGGCGCCTGAGCAGGATCAAATGCACCATGAGTATTACAATGATCAACATTTTGTAAATAAATTCGACCTGTATTTGCACGCTCTTTCATGAACATTGCAAATAATTCTCGAGCGTTAACTTTTTGTTTACGAATAGAGTCGTCATTCTCATATTTTTCATATAGCTTTTTAAATTTTTTCTGATCAGCAAAAAAAGAATCATATAGTCCAGGTACATCATTTGGTGAAAAGAGTGTGATTTCACTATCATTTAAAAAACGCTCGTACATTAATCCATTAAACTGAACGCCATAATCTAAATGTCTAATACGATTTTCATCAGTTCCAGTATTATTTTTAAGCACTAATAAACCTTCAACTTCAAGATGCCATAGAGGATAAAAAAGTGTAGCAGCGCCTCCTCTGACTCCACCTTGAGAACAAGATTTAACTGCGGTATGAAAGTGTTTAAAGAAAGGAATGCACCCAGTATGAGTAGCTTCACCCCCACGGATAGGGCTTCCTAACGCTCGAATCATACCAGCATTAATACCAATACCAGCTCTTTGAGAAACATATTTGACAATAGCCCCAGATGCAGCACTAATAGAGTCTAAATCATCAGCAGTTTCAATTAAAACACAAGATGAAAACTGGCGAGTAGGGGTTCGAACACCAGCCATAATTGGTGTTGGTAGTGAGATTTTGAAAGTTGAAGCTGCATCATAAAACCGTTTTACGATTTTAAGTCTAGCCTCACCTTTATATTCCTGGAAGAGGCACATACCAACCAAAATATAGAGCATTTGTGGTGATTCATGAATATCTCCAGTAACACGGTTTTGAACAAGATATTTACCCTCTAATTGCTTTACAGCAGCATAAGAGAAATCTAGATCACGCCAATGATCAACATAACTATTGAGCACTTCAAATTCTTTTTTACTATATTTGATTAATATATCTTTATCATAAATACCTAGCTTAGTAAGTTTCTCAACATGTTCTAATAGTGAAGGAGGGGTAAACGATTTATAGGCTTTTTTACGCAAATGAAATATAGCCAATCTAGCAGCTAAATACTGGTAGTCAGGAGACTCCGTTGAGATTAAATCTGCTGCAGATTTAATCATAGTTTCGTGAATATCAGATGTTTTAATGCCATCAAAAAAAGCTAATTGAGCGTTAATTTCAACTTGAGAAACTGAAATGTTATCTAAATCCTGTGAGGCCCAATGGACAACACGATGAATCTTTTCAAGGTCAATAGCTTCCTTTGAACCATTCCTTTTGGTAACCAGAATTTCTTGATCGGCGGCAGCGTCTTTAACAGACTGGATATCTTGATTCAAACATTACTCCTAATGGGGTACTACATTTAGTGTTTACGAACATAAATATACACTAAATATGGAATATTATTTAATAAGATGGTGATGAGTTAAGAAAATAATAACAAAAGAAAATGTAAGCAATTGAAAAAAAAGGGAAAAATTAGTAATAAATAAATTGATTAAGATTTAAATCTTGACACAAATATTCCAGAAATAATCAGCAGGAGTGCCAAAATGTTTTGCCATAGTATAGCTTCACCTAATAATATAGCACCTAGAAAAAAAGCAACAACTGGAATCAAGTAATTAATATTAGATAGAAATGTTGCTCCTGCATTATTTATAATAATAAAATATAGAAGGGCAGCAAAACCAGTTGGAAGGGCACCTAATAATAAAATACTAATACCACTAATAAATGGGATATTAGTAAAATCAATAAAGAAGATATTAGGCCAAATAAAGAAAGAGAGTAAGCTAGCAACTAATAAGACACAAGTGCTAGATACTAACGGATCATATGATGGTAATCGTGATGCAATAATCGTATTAATTGCATACGCACAGGCTGCACCAAGAACTAATAAAATTCCAAAAAGAGTATTATTGCCATTATTGATAGAAGGACCTAGAATAAAAAGAACTCCAGATATACCAATTATAAAACCCAAAATTTTAAAACGATTTAGCTTATCATTTGGTAAGAAAATATGAGCTAATACAAGGGTAACAAGTGGCATAAAAGCCATTAAAAGACCCGCCATGCCGGAGGTAATAGTTAGCTGACCAGTTGCAATAAGGAGATAAGGTAAAATATTGCCAATAACAGCATAAACAATAAAATGTAACCAAGGAGTAATTGTTCGAGGAAGTGATTTTCCATAATACAATGCAATAGAGAGCATTGTAATAAAGCCAATGACTAATCTATAGCCAACAACTTGTTCTGGTGAAAAAAATAATAGTGAACGATCTATTAAAAGAAAAGATGAGCCCCAAACAATAACAAGTAAACCTAATAGTTGATAACTTCTTTTATTTATAGACATATACGAGTTTTGGGACCAAGGTAATTAATAAGGATAATAATGGAAGGAATAGGGGGACCAAGTTAGATATTATCCATAATCAACTATTAATAACAATAGGAAGTTGAAAATACTTAATTTAATATATTATTTAACATAATATAAATTATACGAACTTATTAGTTTAAAAAAGGGTGAATATGGGCTAGAAATTAGACAAAATGTATATAAATCAATAGGTTACATATAAAGCTTCATATTTTCTTATATATGAGGTTTAACAACTTTTATGAATAAGTACTTAGATATTTAATAAAAGTGGAAAATACGAAAGATTTAGAGCTATTAATTAAATATAGGGGAAATTAATGTTTATTCTCTAAAATCTATTGTTTTATCAATCTCTAAGATTAGGCTCTTGATCTTCTTTTAATAAATTTACCAGTTAGTCGATATTTTTGTGATGGACTTTTTGGAGAATCAGGAATTGTCCTTTCTAAAAAACTATGATCAATCAAAGGTTCAATAATTGCATGCTTAAATTTAGTTCTATTAGTCCTTTTAAGAATTTCCATTAATTCTACTGCAGTGCTTTCTTCCTTGCAGTTTATAAGAATTTTAAGATGATCCTTACTTAGTCCCTTCTTAGTCCCTAATAGATCATTATTACTTTCAGAATCGTATAAAAATGAAAGCTGCTCAACCTCTTGGCCAATCTTTTTACTTCTCTTAATGTCCTTAGTCCAATCATCATTTGACGTAATTTTTGTTGATTCCTGGACTTCCTCTTTCTTTAAGAAATTAAACATAATTCATTTAATTAATAATATCACTCTAAATTATATAACTGTTCTATTGGTCTCTCTTAATTATTTTTATTCTTTTATATATATATTTTCTCTAAACAAACCCTCGAGCACTCTTCCATCATCCGCATAAGTCATAACACCCTTTCCATGTCTCTTGTTATTTTTCCATTGTCCTGCATATTTACTGCCTTCTCCATATACATCTCCATTTGGATATTTCATAATACCAAAGCCGCTATGTTCATTTTCTTTGAAATTCCCCTCATATCGCCTTCCATCTGGATAAATCATGATTCCTTCACCTGAAATAGACCCCATCTTAAAGTTTCCTTTATAACTTTGCCCATTTTCTGACGTATAGAGTCCATAGCCATTTGGCTTATTATTTTTAAAGATTCCCTGATATCTAGATCCTGTTTGATTTTTATAAACACCCAGGCCATGCATACATTTCATTTTTTTTTGATTTTTTATGCATTCTGTAACTTGACCCTCATAGCTACTTCCATCTATGAAAATAAGTTTCGTGATAGTTTGCTCATTAGCTGGTATAAAGTTTGCATAAGCTGTAGTAACTGTAAAAAAAACTACAGAGGCTGCAGTAAAGGATTTATTCAGGACAATCCTAATATTTTTATTCTTTATATTTAATGCGTTAATATTTGATCTAAGAATTGCTGTAATCTATCTGATTCTGCATTGTTAAAGAAGTTCTCTGGGTCATTTTCTTCAACAATTTGTCCATCATCCATAAATATAATTCTATTCGCAACTTTTTTGGCAAAACCCATTTCATGGGTTACACAAATCATTGTAATACCTTCCTTTGCAAGCTCTATCATTACATCTAGTACTTCAGAGATCATTTCTGGATCAAGAGCTGATGTTGGCTCATCAAATAACATTATTTTTGGTGAGGTGCATAATGACCTTGCTATTGCAACACGTTGTTGCTGACCACCACTTAGTTGATTTGGATACTTTTCAGCTTGGTCCCTAATACCAACTCTATCGAGTAATGACAATGCTTTTTCCCTAGCTTCTTGTTTTGTTTCGTTATGAACCCATATCGGCGCAAGAGTTAGATTGTCAACAATTGTTAAATGAGGGAAAAGGTTAAAATGTTGAAATACCATGGCAACTTCACTTCTAACTTTTCTTATTTTTTGGGCATCATCTGTGAGCTCTGTACCTGATACCACTATACTTCCCTCTTGAAACTTTTCTAAAAAATTTACACATCTAATTAGTGTTGATTTGCCACTTCCAGAGGGTCCACAAACAACTATGATTTCACCCTCTTTAACCTCTAAATTAATATTTTTTAAAGCATGAAAGTCTCCATACCACTTATTTAATTCAGATATATCAATAATATTATTTTCACTCATTTTAAACGCCTTTTTTAATTTGTATTTTCGGTATTAAAACGTAACTCTAATTTCTTTGAATAACGAGACATTGTATATAGTATAGTCCACATAACAATAGTAACGAAGACAAAGCCCTCTGTCTCTCTACCAAGCCAATATGGATCATTACTTGTTAAATTAACCATTGCAAGCATATCAAATAGTCCTATTATAAGTACTAGTGTCGTGTCCTTAAACAGAGATATTGAGGAGCCTACTATATTAGGAATTGAAATTTTCAAAGCTTGTGGAAGAACAATTAGTACATTTTTCTGAAAATAACTTAGTCCGATTGCATCAGCAGCCTCATATTGGCCCCTTGGTATGGCTTGAAGCCCACCCCTGACGACTTCTGCAAAGTATGCTGCCTGAAAAAGTGCAATACCAATAAGAGCCCTTAATAGCTTATCAAAATAGTTGCCTGATTCTAAAAATAGAGGCAATACAAAAGAAGCCATGAATAGAATTGTAATTAAAGGAACAGCGCGAATAAATTCAATAAAAAGCGTTGAAAATAGCTTGATTACCTTTAAATCTGATTGCCTTCCAAGTGCTAGTAAAACTCCAATTGGAAAGGACACAATGATCCCTACAGATGCAATAATAAGAGTCAGCAATAATCCACCCCACTGGTCTGTAGAAACAGGCATTAGTAACCCAAAACCACCTGCAATTAGAACATATGAGACTATAGGGTAAAGAATAATTAGTGATAGAGTAACCCTATTCTTATGCTTATAATTCTTTACTAATGGAACAATAACAAAAAGTAATCCTGTTAACGCAAAGACTGTATTTGGTCTCCAGGTCTCTGTTCGAGGATAGAAGCCATAGGTATACATATAAAGCTTTTCGTATATATAAGGCCAACAAGCACCCTCACGGCCACAATTTTGATTTGTTGCCATGGCTTCACTGAATTTTATGTCAAAACCAAAAAGGTTAACTGTGCCAAAGCTAAAACTAGCATTAAAAAACATCCAATCTAATAAAGGAGGAATCATTATATAAAGCAAATAGATTGAAGCAGCTGTAAGGGCGGTATTAATCCAAGTTGAGAATAAGTTAGTCTTTAACCATAATATTGCCCCAATTTGAGATATTGGTGGCTTCCTGGTAGATTGTTGATCGAATACTGGCATAATTATCTTCCCTGGATTTCCATCTTTTTATTAACATAGTTAAGCAATATGGAAATAAACAGTGATATCACTAAATAAACCAACATCGCCATAGCTAGGATTTCAACGGCTTGACCAACTTGGTTTAAAACAGTACCTCCAAATGTACTCATTAACTCTGGATAGCCAATTACTGTAGCTAGAGAAGAGTTTTTGGTTAAATTTAGATATTGATTAATAGTTGGTGGAATTGCTACTCTCAATGCTTGTGGCAAGACTATAAGCTTAAGAGATTGGACCGGTGACAAGCCAATTGCAGCAGCAGCCTCTTTTTGTCCTTTATCTACTGCCTCTATTCCAGAACGGATGGCTTCTGCAATATATGTTGCAGTGTAAACGCTTAGGGCAAAGGTTAGTGCTAAAAATTCTGGAACAACGGCCATTCCCCCTTTAAGGTTAAATTTACCTAGAATTGCATAGTCAAATTGCAGTGGTGTGCCAGATAATAAATAAATAATAACTGGAAGTCCAATAATTAATGCTAAAGTAAATGGCCAAGTACTTGTGTGAATACCTGTTAATTCATGTTTTTTCTTATAGAACTTTTTAATAAAATAAGCGGCAATAATACCAATAATGAACGCTATTCCTACAAATAAGAATCCTTCTTCAGGGATTGGTTTAGGAAGATATAGTCCTCTCTGATTAAGAAAAGCAAGATCAAAAAAAGATAGGCTTTGTTTTGGATGAGGAAAAATATTTATAAATAAGTTATACCAAAATAGAATTTGTAGAAGAATAGGAACGTTTCTGAAAAGCTCAATATAGCCACCTGCTAGCTTAGCTATTAGGTAGTTATTAGAAAGTCTTGCAATACCTATCAAAAGGCCAATTATTGTTGAAAGGATGATACCAATAAAGGCTACAACGAGTGTGTTGACGAGTCCAACGTAGAAGACAGTTAGGTTTGAAGATTCAGGTGTGTAGTCAGTTACAATATTACCAAGGAAAGGTAAGATATCAAAACCTGCTCTATTTTTTAAAAAAGTGAAACCTGTTTGTATGCCCCTAGCTTCAATGTTTTGAAAGAGGTTTCCTATTGCAGTATAAAAGAGTCCTACAACAAGAACGAAAGTAATTACCTGGAACAAGAAAGCCCGCACTTCATTGTTGTATAGTAGATCGCGAAAGTTTAACCCTCTGTGTTGAGATTTACCTAAGGATTCGAGGATAAGTTTTTTCATTTAAGATGTTAAAATTTGAATAAAAATATTTTACTAAATAAAGGCTTTCAAGAACAAAAAAATCAAAAAAAAGCCAGCCTGCTAAAGTATAGCAGGCTGGCTTAGGCTCTAACTAGATAATTGCTTATCTAAATGGAGCTGAGTACAAAATACCACCATTTGACCATAGTGCATTAACACCACGAGCAATACCAATTGGAGTACTTAGACCAATATTACGCTCAAAGCTTTCAGCATAGTTACCTACTTGCTTGATGATTTGGTAAGTCCAGTCTTGAGTTAGACCAACGTACTCATGAGTGCTTCCTGAACGACCCATTAAGCGCTCACGCTCTGGATTATTAGAAACCATATCAACAGTAGCGCTAGTAACACCAATCTCTTCAGCAGTAATCATTGCATTAAGAGACCATCTTACGATGTTGAACCACTGATCGTCACCTTGACGAACAACTGGGCCTAAAGGCTCTTTAGAGATGATTTCAGGAAGTACAACGTGCTCTGAAGGATCGTTAGCACCTGCTCGCATTGAATATAGACCTGATGCGTCAGTTGTTAGAACGTCACAACGTCCAGCGTCGTAGTTAGTTAAAGTTTGAGCATTCGTATCAGAAACAACTGAGTTGTACTCAATACCGTTTGCTTTACCCCAGTCAGCTAGGTTTAATTCAGTAGTAGTACCTGCTTGGATACAAATTGCAGCTCCACCTAATTCCATAGCACTAGAGACACCTAGTGATGACTTAACCATAAAGCCTTGTCCATCATAATAGTTAACACCAGCGAAGTTCAAACCTAATGAAGCGTCACGAGTAATTGTCCAAGTAGTGTTTCTAGACAACATATCGATTTCACCTGATTGAAGCGCAGTGAATCTTTCTTTAGCAGTTAATGGTACAAACTTAACTTTTGTTGCATCGCCAAGTGTTGCAGCTGCAACAGCACGACATACGTCAACGTCAATACCAGTCCATGTACCAGAAGAGTCAGCTGATGAAAATCCAGCTAGTCCTTTAGATACACCACATGATAGGTGACCTTTTGCCTGAACATCGCTCAAAGTAGAAGCTTGTACACTAAGTGCACCAACAACTAACAATGAAGCAGCAGACAATTTTAATAATTGTTTCATATATATCTCCTTAATGAGTTTCAAAGTAAAAACAATCCTTCACAAAACAAAGTGAGGATCCTCTAAATTTTATCATTAGTTCCTAACTTAATAAAGTTTTTTTGCAAATTAATAGTAATCAAATTACTCTTCTAAGGCTTATCAAATAGGACAATGTAGACAAAAATATTGTCAATTATTGAGTTAATAAAAATTATAAAACTCAACTATTTGAACTTAATATATCAAGAAAAAACTGAATTATTTTGATAAAAAATAAATTTTTTTTAAATTTTATTACAATATTAATTAAATTAAAAAAATACGTTAAATCAATAACTTAAATAAATATTAGGTATTAATTACTTCTATTATCTAAGTTAATTTTATGTAACTATAGTTAATTAATACCTATAGTGGTATAAAATAACTAATATATACATTAATATATAAATATTTATGAATAAAAAAACTATTGAATACCTTGCTCTGGTGCGTGAAAAAACAGGTTTTTCTGATTATAAAATATCTAAAGAATATGATATAAATCAATCGAATCTTAGTAAATATAGCTCTGGTAAGGCTGCTTTAAGTGAAACGCATGCCTGGTTATTTGCAAATATCCTTGATATAGACCCAGCTGTAGTTGTTGCTAATACCAAGTATGAGCATGCAATTAATACTGATAATAATTCAAAGGCGAAATTTTGGCAGCAACAGTTAAATAAGATTTTTTCTGAATCAGAGCCTATTCAAATTCAAATCGCACAATTTAACCCTATTGTTGGCGATATTAAGTCTAATGCTCAAAAAATGTTAAATTTGATTCAAGAGGCTTATGATTCTGGCGCTCATTTAATTGTATTTCCAGAGTTGGCTCTTACTGGTTATCCTCCTGAAGATCTTTTGTACCGTGAAGGTTTTATTGAGCAAGTTAACGAAGAGATAGGTTATCTATGTAAATCTGTTCCATCAAATATTTCTGTTTTGTTTGGTGCCCCTCAAAAAACTAATGATCTTTTATTTAATAGTGCTATCTGTATTCAACATAATCTTATCTCTCATATATACAATAAACAAGAATTGCCCAATTATGGTGTTTTTGATGAAAAGCGATATTTTACTGCTGGTAATGAATCATTGATATTTGAGTGTCAACAAACTAAAATTGGCGTATTGATATGTGAGGACCAATGGATTGATGGCCCTATTTCTAGATTATGTCAGTCTAATATTGATATTGTTATTTCTATCAATGCATCTCCCTTTCAGTCAGAAAAGCAACAAGAAAGACTTGATATTTGTCAAAAATACGCGAAACACTTCGATGTCACATTTATTTATGTCAATATGGTTGGTGGTCAAGATGAAGTTGTATTTGATGGAAGCTCATTTGTGGTTAATCAAAATGGAGATGTAACGCTTCAATTACCAGAATTTGAAGAACTTTGCTCTATGCATTCCGCCTCTATTGAATCTTATAAGCCTATTAATAAGGAGGCCTCTATTTACTCAGCTCTTGTTTTAGCAACACGGGATTATATTAGAAAGAATTCATTTGGTGGTGCCTTAATAGGGCTTTCTGGAGGTATTGATTCGGCATTGACGCTCGCTGTTGCAGTTGATGCTATTGGATCTGAAAATGTCCATGCAGTAATGATGCCATATGAATTTACCTCCAATATGAGTCTTGAAGATTCTGCATTACAGGCTAGAAATCAGGGTGTAGAATTTTCTAATATTGATATTCATTCTATGGTGGATTCGTTTAATAATTCTCTTAATGACCTTTTTGGTAATGCAAAAGTGGATTCAACTGAGGAAAATATTCAGGCTAGAGTTCGTGGAACCTTGCTTATGGCTCTATCTAATAAACATCATAAAATAGTTTTAGCAACAGGCAATAAATCTGAAATGGCAGTGGGATATGCAACCCTCTATGGAGATATGTGTGGAGGATTTGCGCCATTAAAAGATATTTCAAAAACAATGGTTTATAAACTATCTAATTATAGAAATTCAATTTCAGAAGTTATTCCTGAGAGAGTTATTACAAGGCCACCCTCTGCTGAGTTAGCTCCAAATCAAGAAGATCAGGATACCCTTCCTTCTTATGATGTTTTGGATGATATTTTGATGCGATTTGTTGAGCTTAAAGAATCTGTTGATAAAATAACCGAGCAAGGCCATAGTTTAGAGGTGGTAAATAAAGTAACTTCAATGATTCTTAGAAATGAATACAAAAGACGACAATCTGCTCCTGGACCCAAGATAAGTAGTAATGCTTTTGGAAGGGAGAGGCGATATCCTATGACCTCTAAGTTTCAACCTTAAAGCATTAGTCTTTAAATACTTTGATTAAGCCTTCTGCCTTATGCCTAGTTTCAGCTAATTCTCTCTCTGGGATTGAGTCATATACAATTCCAGCACCTGCTCTAAAGCTTAACTTATTATCTTTATGGATAAAGCTACGTATAAGAATATTAAAGTCCATCCTCCCATTTTGACTTAAATAACCTACTGAGCCTGTATAGGCTTCTCTTGGCATTTGCTCTAACTCACTAATGATTTGCATACAGCGGACTTTAGGACATCCAGTAATCGTTCCACCAGGAAAAAGTGCCTTGATAATATCTTTTATACCTACCTGTTTTTTAAGTTTTCCTTTGATATTTGAAACTATATGATGCACATATGGGTATGTCTCAAGAGTCATAACCTCATTAACAAAGACACTTCCGTATTCACATACCCTTCCCATATCATTTCTCTCAAGGTCAAGTAGCATAACATGTTCAGCAATTTCCTTAGGATTACTGATTAAATTATCTTTTAAAGTTTCATCATCAGAGCCCTTACCTCTAGGATGAGTTCCAGCAATTGGCCTTGTTTGTAAAACATCATTATTGACGCTAAAGAGCCTCTCTGGTGAAGATGAGATTATACTAAAGTCTTGATAGTGAATTAAAGCAGAGAAAGGGGCTGGATTAGCTTTTTTTAAGGATTTATAAATAGCAGCTGAATCTACATGATTATTTAGCTTATATTGCCATTCTCTTGACAAGTTGACCTGAAAAACATCACCAGCAATAATATACTTTAGGCTACTTTGTACTCCACTAATAAATTTTTCTTGGTTTTCCTCAGATAAGCTTCCCTCTAATGGGCTTAATGGGATTAGATTGATAAGTTTAATATCATCTAATATTAAGTTAATTCGAGAATCATCATTACTCTCATCTACGATATAAGTTTTATCTAACTGGTGATCAATGATTATTGCAGTAGGAATCTTAACAGCGTACGCAATTGGTAAATCTGAGTTATGAAGATCAGCAGATAAGGTATTTTCAATTTGGCCAATTAATTCATAAGAAAGATAGACAAACCAGCCTCCACAAAAAGGTAAATCTGAGTTTGTATTATTTAACTTATATTTACTTTCAAGCTTATTTAAAAAGTCAAAGTCAGAAGCATTGTTAAGAACTATATTTTCACCTGGGAAAGCAAATAATATTGAGTATCTATTATTATCATTGTGATTTACACTTTCAAGTAAGAAAGGATATCTAGAGTTATCAAGATAACAAAAAGAAGCTAAATCAACTTTTTGTATTTCAATAGTTTTCACTTAAGTTAGAGGTCTTCAAGCAATTGATTAGCTTTTGGATTTAAAGCATGGTCAGGATACTCATCGATCATTTTAGACAGCAAGACTTTTGCGCCACTAAATTCTTTTAAATCAATTAAGGCAATAGATAGTTCGTAGAGTGAATCTGCAAACTTTGGATGGTCTTTATTGCCATTAGCATGAAATTCTTGATATTTTTCCTTGGATCTTAATGAAGAGCCACTTGCAAAGTAAGAGCGTGCAAGCCATAACTTAGAGTCTTCAGTATTGATAGAATTTGGAAAGGTATCTAGATAGCTGGAGAATAATTTGATAGCTTTTTGATAATCCTCAAGGACAAAGCTACTTTTTCCATCAGAGAATAATTTTAATGCTTTTGTTTCTGAGTCTGTTTTAGTTGTTTTTATTATTTTTTCTTTTTTTGAAGAATTCAATTCAATTATTTCAAACAATTCAGTTATTTTTTCAGAATTAAGTCTGAGCTCCTCACTAAGAAGCTCATTATTATCTTTTAATGATAGAATTTCTTTATTAAGCGTCTTAAGTTCTTTATTTAGCTTTAATAAAATCATATCAATATCAAGTCCCTCTTCTGCGTTAATGCCTGCAGCAGAAAAGAAACATAACGTAAATATGAGATATTTTAGTAAAGACTTTTTCATCAGACGATAAAACGAACCGTATAACAAAGGTTTTTAGTACAATTTATTTGCCTAGTAATATGAGAATTCTACTCTTCGATTTTCTTCCCAAGCCTCTTCATTGCTTCCAACTAGGACGGGCTGCTCTTCACCATAACTAACAACCATAATCCTATCTTCTAGGTTGTATAGCCCAAGAACTTCTTGAACAGCTAAAGCACGATTTTCACCAAGAGCTAGATTATATTCACGCGTACCCCTCTCATCAGCATGGCCTTCAAGACGAACATTAACTGATGGGTTATTTTGCATAAAGTTGGCATGTTCAATAATTGACCTAGTTGCCACTTCATCAATACCTGTGTCATCATAGTCAAAATAAAGAATAAAAGATGTACCACTATTTTTAAATTCTTCGATCACAGCCATAACCTTAGAAGCATCTGCCATTAAAGCACTTTCAAGCTCATCTCTATTTAGTAGGTTGCCATCTGCATCAAGTTCGATCATGTCGCCCATGCCTTTAGCAATTGCCATTTCAATAAGTGCATCATCAGAAAGAGACTCTAATTCAGCAGACTTACCATCCATAAGATCACCACTTTCTATTATAGCGTTTATGAGTTGCTCTCTATTTTGTAAATTTCCATCAGCATCTAAAACAATCATGTCCTCAAGGCCTTTTTCTTTAGCAATTGCAATTAATTCATCATTTGATAATTGCTCAAGCTCAGCAACAGTAAAGCCACCGTCATCACTTAATACTAAAACTTGCTCACTCAAATCTGCAACTTCAGCTGGAGCATCAGATGGATTAATAAGATCTAGAAACTTATCACCTAACTCTGAAATATTAGTAGCTGCACATGAGCTGAGAAAAATGACACTTGATAATAATAGAATTTTTTTTGACATTTTAATTTCCTTAATTAGAATAGTTTGACCAACTAGGTTCTCGAATTTCACCCTCTTTTTGCATTAATTCAATAATCTGATTGTTATGAAGTGAGATTATAGACAATATTCCCTTGTTATCTTTATTAGTTGAAAAAATAATCATACCACCATTTGGGGAGAAGTAAGGCGACTCATCAGAATTATTAAAGGTCATAACACTTAAATCTCTTGATGAGATGTCAAGTAATGCCAGTCTGTAATCTTTACCAACACGATGAATTAAAGCAAGTTCATTGCCATCTGGAGAGTATACGGGTTTTGCATTGTATCGCCCTTCAAAAGTAGCTCTTTTAACTTTTCCAGATTTAAGATTTTTTATATAAACCTGAACTTGGCCTGTCCTATTGGAGGTAAATGCAATATTCTTACCATCAGGTGAGAAATTTGCCTCTGTATCAATTGCACTATTTGTTGTCAGTCTTTTTAAGTCTTTCGACTTAAAGTTATATAAGTAAATATCTTTATTCCCTTTTTTAGAGATTGTTAATGCAAGGCTTTCTCCATTTGGATGCCAAGTTGGCGAAGATGCAATTCCATCAAATTTTGGCAGTTTTATCGTCTTTGTCTTTTGAAAAGGCGTTATTGCAAAAACTTCAGAGCGGTTATTTTTAAAAGAAACATAGGCAAGTTTACTTTGATCAGAGGACCATGCAGGTGATAAAATTGGCTTTGAGGATCGAACTACTGTTCGTGGATTAAATCCGTCAGAGTCTGAAATTTGAAGTCTATATGTTCTTCCACCACTTGAATTATCATTAACAGTCACATAAGACAATCTAGTATCAAAAGCACCTTTTTGTCCAAGTAGAACAAAATATATCTTATCGCTTATAGCATGGGCAATTCTTCTTAAAGCGCCATTAGTGAAAGCTATTTTTTTCTGATAAAGAGCTTTTTTAGTAAGAATGTCATAAACATAAATTTCTGCATGGTTAACGTTGGCACTAACTTGTCTTATTTTTCCAAATACGATTGCATCTTTTTTTAGTTGTTGATAAAAATCAAAATCAATTACTCCATTAAATAATTCATCTGTATTTTTTGCATCAAATTGTCCTGATCGATTTAAATTTTCCCTTATGATTGAGGCAAGGTCAACGTCCTCATCAAAATTACCAATCATTTCAAAGGGGGCAACTACTATTGGAAAAGCAGCCTCTTTTGATTTGACTACATTTACCTCTAAAAGAGCATTAGCAGAAAATGAAATTAACGTAGTGATTAATAAAAGAGCTTTTAGGTATTTCAATCTTTTTCCTCAATCCAATTCATTTGAATGGCTTCTAGAACCCTCTCACCACATTTACTTTGACCCTCTTCAAATTCATCAAGATCAAGCACAAGTTGACGAAGATCTACAAAATTAATAGTTGTAGGGTTAATATTTGGGTGATTTTCTTCTAATGAAATAGCAATCTCTAAAGAGTCTGTCCAGCAAATCATTTTAATAAAGATAGAAAAAATATAATGAAGCAATTTTAATCAATTAGTATGAAGGCTTTAGACAATTTTAAAATTAAAGTCTTTCAGCAGATATGAGATAAGGTAATTTATTAAGTTGATCAAGAATATTGTTGAGCTCTACGATATTTGAAATAACAATAATTATATGAAATAACCTAGAGGAGCCAGGCTTTTGTTGTGTTTCAATATTTTCTATATTGACACCTAAATTAGCCAAAGTATTTGCAATAGCTGCAAAACGACCACTGCGATTTTCCACAAGACAACTAATACCAACCTCAAATAGCTCGTTTTCTTCAGATTTCCAATCGACCTCCATCCACTGGGCATTTTTTTCTTTAATATGCTCTATATTTGAACAATTAGAGCGATGCAAAACTAGGCCTTTTTGAGTTGTTAAAACTCCTATAACTCCATCTCCTGGTATTGGATAGCAACAGTGGGCAAAACTGATTGCCATCCCTTTAGTTTTGGTGATAGAGATTGTGTTTATTATTTCATTATTTATATCTTGTAAAAGTTTATTGATAACTACTGATACAAATATTTCTGATAATCCAACTTTAATATATAAATCCTTAAAATCTGAGCAATTAAGATCCTTTAAGCATTTAGTCCATTTATCCTCAGGCACATCAATAATTTTAATTTTTTGATACTTTAAAGCATCTGAGATTAAAAGCTTGCCAAGTTTTGCAAGTTCAGTTTTTGAATTTTCTTTAAGATGCGCTTTTATTGCTGTTTTAGCTTTAGAGGTGATTACAAAGTCTAACCAACTTGGTTGAGGTTTAACGAATCTGCCAGTTATAATCTCTATAGTTTGACCAGATTTAAGTTCTGTTGAAAGCTCTGCTTCATTGCCATTAATTGTAGCTTTTTGTGATTTTTTCCCTATGTTTGTATGAACAGCATAAGCAAAATCAAGGACTGTGGCTCTAAGAGGAAGTTGAATGATCTTTCCTGCCGGTGTAAAAACAAAAACCTCATCAGAGAACAAGTCTGATTTAGTACTCTCTAAAAAATCAATTGATGTATCAGTATTCTGATGAATATCAAGTAGTGATCCCATCCAGTTTCGAGCTAATTTGTCATTTGGCTTATCAGTATTCTTATAGTGCCAATGGGCAGCAATACCATACTCTGAAATGAAATCCATTTCTTGGGACCTGATTTGAACTTCAATAAACATTTTTCGTGGTCCAATTAATACTGTATGAAGGGATTGATAGCCATTTGGCTTTGGGGATGAAATATAATCTTTAAACTTAAGTGGGATAGGCTTATATAAGCTATGAATATGCCCTAAAGCCTGGTAACAAGCATTTGTATTTTCTACTACTATTCGAAAAGCATGCATATCAAGGACTTCAGAAAACTTTCGAGATTTTTCTTTCATTTTTTTATAAATACTAGATGGTTCTTTCTGCCTTCCCTCAATAGTTGCATTGATTCCTTCAAATTTCAATCTAGTCTCTATTTCTGATTTAATAAGACTAATTGTTTTTCTTTGATTTCCATATTGCTTATTTATTTTTCTTTCTATTATTAAATGTTTTCTGGGATGTAGAGTTCTAAAGCATAGATCATCTAACTCTACTCCAATACTATGAAGTCCTAGTCGTCTAGCAATAGGAGCGTGAAGCTCTGAAGTTTCTTTTGCTTTTTGGATCTTTTTTTCATCACTCATAGAATCCAGTGTTCTCATGTTATGAAGCCTATCAGCCAATTTTATGATCATAACTCGCATATCTTTGGACATTGCTAAAATAAGTTTTTGAAAGTTTTCAGCTTGTTTTTGGGAACTTGATGTGAACTCTAAATTAGTTAGCTTGGAAACTCCTTCAACAATATGAGCCACTTGATCACCAAACTCATTCAAAACATCATCTTTAGTTACAGAAGTATCTTCAATACAATCATGAAGAATTGCTGCTACGATGCAAAGATGATCTAGTTTGAGTTCTGCAAGAATTAAAGCAACAGATAATGGATGATTGATATACTCTTCTCCAGACTTTCTAAATTGCCCAGAATGTGCTTTTTCAGCAACAATGAATGCCTTTCTAGCAATTTCAACTTCTTCTTTAGGAAGGTAGGAATCTAAGACTTCACAAAGTTCATTGATTTGCGTTTTTTTTTGAAAAAAGGTTGTTGCCATGAAATTATTAAATCAAAAATATATTAATATATTATAGAAGTTTGTTGTTATTTACTTAAAGTTCTTTATATAAAGGTTTCCATAAAAAAAATACACCCAAGTATAATTGTCAAATTGATTTAAATTACTTGTTTTTAAAATGAATAAGCATACTATCCTTTTGACTTCTTTACTGCTTTTATTAAGTGGGTGCTCCCCTTTTGGAGGGGGCGCTGATATAAGGAAGAGCCCTGCTGATGGCCAATCACCAAAAGCTTTATATGAAATAGCTGAAGATAAATTAAGTGCTGGCTCAATAGATCAAGCGATAAAGCAATTCGAATTAATTTTATCTTCCTACCCAACTTCAAAGTATGCTATCCAGGCTAGATTAGACATTGCTTATAATTTATTTAAGCAAAAAAAATATACACGTGCAATAATTGAACTTGATGAGTTTATTGAGAAACACCCCACTCTTCCATCTACTCCTTATGCATATTATTTAAGAGGAATTATCGCTGAAGAAAAATCATCATCTATTCTAGATAACTTTGTCACTGATAGCGCTCAAAGAGATGTTCAAAGTGTGGAGGATGCTTATAGTTATTTTGCGATTTTAATTGAGAAATTTCCAGATTCAAAGTATTCTGAAGACGCGTCAAAAAAGCTTATTAATCTTGTAAATACTCTTGCAAGGCATGAATTTTATGTTGCGCGTTTTTATACAAAAGTAGGCTCTCATATTGCAGCCATAAATAGATCTAAGTATATAATTGAAAATTATCCTGGAAGTCCTTCAGTCGCTGATGCGCTTCATTTAATGGCATATAATTATGATTTAATAAATGCTAACAATCTTGCTACTGATGCAAGAAAAGTTTTAACATCAAGCTATCCTAACTATTCTCAGAATTACTCTATAGATTAGCTTATTTTCTCTGACTATGAACTCAAAAGAAAGACTCTTTGCTTTAAGGATATCCCTAGTTATGGCTGTCAGAATGCTGGGTCTTTTTATGCTTTTTCCAGTAATGAGCATATATGCAGCTGATTATGATAATTCCTCACCGTTTTTAATAGGCATGGCAATTGGTATATATGGCTTAACCCAGGCTATTTTTCAAATTCCTTTTGGATATTTGTCTGATAGATTTGGTCGTAAACCGATGCTAATTTTTGGTTTAGTAGTATTCTTTTTAGGTAGTTTAATAGCTGCAAATACTGATAATATTTTAATAGTTATTGTTGGGCGAGCTCTTCAAGGTGGTGGTGCTATTTCTGCTGTATTAATGGCCTTTTTAGCGGATTCTACCTCAGAAGATAATCGTGCCAAAGCAAATGCATTTGTTGGGTTTCAAATTGGAGTTGCATTTATGCTTTCTTTAATTATTGGTCCTATAATAACTTCAAGAGTTGGGCTTCATGGGCTGTTTTGGGTTATTGCCATACTTTCAATTATTGCTTTAATAATTGTCCTTACATTGCCTTATTCAAAGCCTGTGACATACTATCGTTTATCAGCAAGTGCCTTTAAAGAGATACTAAATGGACAGCTATTAAGACTAGATTTTAGTATTTTTTCTCTACATCTAATTCTTGCCAGTGGTTTTATAGTTATGCCAATTTTAATAATTGAAAATCAAATTATTGGGATGATAGATAACTGGAAGCTATACCTTCCAGCAGTCTTACTTTCATTTTTAGGCATGTTACCTCTTATTATTATTTCTGAAAAATTTAAAAAAACAAAACATGTTTTATTGATAAGTATTTTGCTCTTAATACTTAGTCAAATTTTATTCTTATCTTTAAATTTAAGTTTTTCAGTATTTCTTATTTTGCTAACAATTTTCTTTATTGCTTTTAATACTGTAGAAGCTTTATTACCATCGATATTATCAAAAACTGCAAACGCTTCTAAGCGAGGACTTGCAATGGGTGTATTTTCAACTTCTCAATTTTTAGGCACATTTTTTGGAGGCGCAATTGGCGGTCTTATTTATAACATTTATGACTTAAATAGTGTATTCTTATTTACTATATCAGTAGCCATAATTTGGTGGTTTTTGATACTTACTTTACCACTTAAAACTAACACATCAGGGGATTAAAAATGGCGGGTATTAATAAAGTTATTCTTGTTGGAAACTTGGGTGCAAAGCCTGAATTAAAATATGGTGCATCTGGTAATGCAGTAACCAACTTATCTGTCGCCACAAGTGATTCTTGGACTGACAAGAATACTGGTCAGAAGCAAGAGAGAACAGAGTGGCATCGAGTTAGTCTATTTGGAAAACTTGCTGAGGTTGCTGCGCAGTACACTGATAAAGGCTCCAAAGTTTATGTTGAGGGTAAATTGCAAACAACAAAATATACCGACAATGCTGGCATTGAAAAATACTCAACAAGTGTTGTTGTAGGAGGTTTTAATGGTGTTTTTCAAATGCTTGATCGCCGTGATGATTCTAATATGGGTGTCCCGAATGAATCTTCTAATGCTTCAATGGAGGCTCCTTCTCAAAATACGCAAGCAGCTCCTAAAATAACACCTGTGGCGCAAGATGAGTTTGAGGACGATATCCCCTTCTAATATTTAGCTGAATTATTCTATTTTATCTGCTTCTAAGACCACAAATGCAATGGCATTTTGACTTTCGTCAGATATACTTAAATGTGCCTGCTTAATGCCTTTAGCTAACAAATACAGTCTTAATTTTTCACTAGGAATAAAATGTGGTTTCCCATTTTCATTGTTTCTAACTGTCAAATCTTGAAAGCTAACTTCTTTACCAATACCAGTTCCCAAAGCTTTTGAAAAAGCTTCCTTAGCAGCAAACCTTTTTGCACAAAATGCTGGACTATCAGCTTTATTAGCAAATAATGCTTGCTCATGATCTGTTAGAACTCTTTTTATAAAGCCATCTCTATTTTTCGAGATAATATCTTTAATACGATCAATACTAACAATATCTGTGCCAACACCATAAATCATAGCCCTCTAGCCTCTCGAATTAGATCTTTCATTTCAGAGGTAGCATTTGCTAAACCAACAAATAAAGCTCTTGAAATAATTGAATGTCCAATATTGAGTTCTACTACAGAGTCAATCTTAGCTATATTGCCAGTATTTTCAAGAGTTAAGCCATGGCCAGCATTAACCTGAAGTCCAAGACTATTAGCATATTCACAAGCCTCTATAATCCTATTAAGTTCTTTATTGGAATCAATTTTATTTTTACAATCCGCATAGTGCCCTGTATGGATTTCTATTATTGGGGCATTACACTCCACTGCAGCATCAATCTGATGCTTATCAGCATCTATAAAAAGAGAGGCCTTTATGTCATTAGATTTAAGTTCACCACACACCTCTTTTATCCTTGATAATTGTGAAAAGACATCCAATCCACCCTCTGTTGTGAGTTCTTGACGTTTCTCTGGGACTAAGCAACAATCTTCAGGCAATACTTTAGAAGCAAAAATAAGCATTTCATCAGTTGCAGCCATTTCTAGGTTCATTTTAGTTTTCAGTTTTGATTTAAGTTCAAGAACATCATGATCTTGAATATGTCTCCTGTCCTCTCTTAAATGAAGAGTAATGCTATCAGCACCGGACTCTTCACAAATATTTGCAGCTTCAACAATACTTGGATATTTAGTTCCTCTAGCCTGCCTTAATGTGGCTATATGATCAATGTTAACACCTAAAAAAATACTCATAATTTATGTTTAATTTACAAAAAATAATTCTCTACTTTTAAGAGGTTTGTCTCCTAAAAGTGACTTTAGTCTCTTTCGATTTAATTTCTTTAAAGTAGCCAAATGATTGTTATTTGGACAGACTTTATTTTCGCTGGCAAAGTTTAAAAGAATACTACCTTTTATTTTACCATCTGTATGTGACACAAACCCCTGATGCTCATGAAACTCATAGTTATTTGCAGGGTTGATTGGAATTCCATCATAATCGTCTGAAAAGTCTATACCATAGCCCAATTCTTGTAATAGTTGATTTTCAAATAATCTCAGTGAAAATTCTTTTTCAGAGCTGGATTGAGTATTAATATTTTTAATAAAATCCCAATACAAATTAAATAACTTACTATGCTCGTCTCCCTCAGCTAAAAGTCTTGAGAGGAGCTCATTAGCATAAATAGCCAATATTAAGTCATCACCTATAATTCTACGTGGCTCATCAGAAATCTCCCAATTAGCAAGACTTTTGAGATCTCCCTTGCCTTTATAAGAAATACTTAGTCTTTGAAACATTTGCAATGAAGTTTTGCTGCTTCTAGCTCCTCTTGCAATTAGACGAATCTTACCGTGATCTTTAGTAAAAAAGTCAAGCAATAAGGAGCTTCCTTGATACATTCTTCTATGTATTAAAAAGGCTGGAGAATTTTCGATTCTAGTCATATCCTAATGATGCTAGTGCCCTCTTATCATCAGACCAACCTTGCCTGACCTTAACCCATAACTCTAAAAACACCTTGGATTCTAAAAAACCTTCAATACTAATTCTAGATTCTCGTCCAATTTTTTTAAGCATTTCTCCTTTAGCACCAATCACAATACTTTTTTGAGAGGGTTTATCTACAAAAATTCTAGCTGCTATGCGGTACATTTTGCCATCAAGATCAAATTTTTCGATTTCAACTGTAATATCATATGGAAGCTCGTTTGATAGATTTCTCATTAATTTTTCACGTATGAACTCTGATACGACGAATCTTTGTGATCGATCAGTAATATAATCTTCATCATAAATTGCTTTCTGGATCGGTAAATATTTAAGAATTAATTTTCTAAGTTCCTTGGTATGAGAACGATCAAACGCTGATAAAGGAAATACATCATTAGCCTTAAATTTCTCACCTAAGGTTTCAAGATAAGGAAGTACTTGATCAATAGAATTTAATTTGTCTACTTTGTTTACACAAAGAATTACTGGAATATCAACCTTACTTAAGTGTTCTAATACACGGGCATCTTCCTTAGTCCATTTTAAAGCCTCAACTAGCCAAATAACCATATCTACATCTCCAAAGCTTGAGCTTGCAGCTTTATTCATGTAAGAGTTTATGGCTTTTTTATTACCAATATGAATACCAGGCGTATCAATAAAAACCATTTGATAATCTTTTTGAGTATCTATAGCATTTATTCGATGTCTAGTTGTTTGAGGTCTATGAGATGTAATAGATAGTTTTTGTCCAATCAACTCATTGGTAATTGTAGATTTTCCCACATTGGGTCTACCTACAACTGCTATGTATCCTGACTGAAAGCTCATTTAAAGGAAATGCTCTTTAGGATTGATTCAGCACACAATTGCTCTGCTCTCTTGATGCTTTTAGCATTTTCATGGACACTTATTCTCAATTCTTTGATATGACAACTTACATAAAAAATAGCATTATGATCTTTTCCTTTTGAATCAATAAGTTTATATTGTGGTAATTCATATCCTTTTTTTTGGAGTAACTCTTGAAGTTGGGTTTTAAAATCCTTTAAAGTCTTTTCAGGATCTGATTCTTCTAAAAGCTCATCATAAAGCTTCAAAATTATGCCTTTCACAGTTTTATAGTCAGAATCAAGAAGAATTGCACCCAAAATAGCTTCAAATGCATCTGCTTGAATTGATTCACGCCTAAAGCCACCACTTTTTAACTCTCCTTGGCCAAGGATAAGGTTATCAGAAAGATCAATTCCTTTAGCAAGTTTTGCTAAAGTTTGACCTTTAACCAGGCTAGATCTTAACCTTGAGAGTTGGCCTTCATCTATTAATGGGAAGCGATTATAAAGTTCTTGCGAAATCACGCAACCAAGTATGCTATCTCCTAAAAATTCTAATCTTTCATTGTTGTTTTTACTGACACTTCGATGCGTTAATGCTTGTTTAAGAAGATTAACATTATTGAAATCATAAAAAATACTTTTCTGTAATTTTTCCATAAGAATTATATAGCAACTGGTGCTTTAATTGGTTCATCATGGATATAATTAACGAACTCAAAGTCCTCATAACTATAGTCAAAGATACTCTTTGGCTTGCTTTTAATAACAAGCTTTGGAAGAGCTTTAGGGCTGCGTTTAAGTTGAGTATCAACTTGCTCAGAGTGATTTGAGTATATATGACAATCACCACCACTCCAGATGAATTCCCCTACTTCTAAATCACATTGCTGAGCAACTAAATGAGTTAATAAGGCATATGAGGCAATATTAAAAGGCACTCCCAAGAAAATATCGGCACTCCGCTGATAAAGAAGGCATGATAATCGTCCATTGGCAACATAAAACTGAAAGAGTGCATGGCAGGGAGCAAGAGCCATTTTATCTATCTCTCCAACATTCCAGCTTGAAACTATAATGCGTCTCGAATCAGGTGAGGTTTTTATAAGTTTAATTGCTTCTGAGATTTGATCAATCTCTCTACCCTCAGAATTATTCCATTTGCGCCATTGAGCACCATAAACTGGACCTAGATCACCATTTTTATCAGCCCATTCATTCCATATATTCACTTTATTATCTTGCAAATATTTAATATTTGTATCACCTTTTAAGAACCATAGTAATTCATGAACAACTGAAGGTACATGAACTCTTTTAGTGGTTACTAAAGGAAACCCTTCATTAAGATCAAAGCGCATCTGATGGCTAAAAATGCTCTTTGTGCCAGTTCCAGTCCTGTCAGTTTTAATTGTCCCTTTATCTCTTACCATTTTTAAAAAATCTAGATATTGTTTCATGTTTCCCCTTTTAAATAATTAGATTTGTAAAAAAGATAAAGCCCTACTAGGATCATTGGGAAGCTTAATATTTGGCCCATAGTTATCCAGTCAAGCGCCAAATAACCAATATGTGTATCTGGAACTCTGATAAATTCAATTATAAATCTAAAGGTGCCATAAAAAATTAAAAATAAGGCTGATATTGAGGTTATTGGAGGATTTTTTTTACTATAAAGCCAAAGTATAGAAAACAAAATAAGACCCTCAAGGAAGGCCTCATATAATTGAGTAGGATATCTTATAGCCCATTGACCAATCTGGTCTGGTGCATAAACTCCAAAAGAACTAGTTGTTATCTTGCCCCATAGTTCACCATTAATATAATTACCAATTCGTCCAAAACCTAAACCAAGAGGTACTAAAGGAGCAATAAAGTCTGTTGTGTCAAAAAAACTAAATTTAGTTTTTTTATTAAAAAGTAACATTGCTATTAAAACACCTATAAATCCCCCATGAAAAGACATTCCACCATTTTGAAAATTAAATAAAGTTAAGGGATTTGATATGAAAACTGAAAAATTATAAAAAATTAAGTAGCCAAGGCGGCCACCTATTACAGCACCCAGTGCACCATAGAAAATTAAATCATCAACATGACTTTTATTCCATTTTTGACTAGATTTTGCCCGATAATTCGCCAGCAGATAGGCACTTAAAAAAGCCAATAAATACATAACTCCATACCAATAGATCTTTACAAATCCTAAGTCAAAAAGTACTGGATCAATAATGACATACTTCATAATTGGTAATGTGGCAAAGGGTTAATATTTATAATAAGATTTTTCAAACAATTTTGCTATCTAAATTAAGCTATAAATTATAGGCAATAATAGTGTTTTGATGTATCTATTCGGCTGCTTTGCAATAATAACTCAAGCTGGGTAGTTTATTAATTTAGTAGCTTTATTTTGATATAACGGATGTGCAGGTTGCCCAGTTTTATTAATTTTTAAACAAACAAGTTTAGTTACTAATGAAAGCACTTCTTTATCCCTTTCTTTAAAGCAGCCATCATTCCCCCAAGCTGCAACTGTTAGTCCTGAATTTTTATGAAGATTAATAATAAATTGATTATTCGCTTCTCCAATGGGAAATTTAGCATTTTTAAGATCCATTGGAAGTGTTGCCCTAAATGCAAATAAATTAGTCATTACTAGGCCTCCATAGCCCCATCTATTAGCGTAATCAACACATCTTCTTATTGTAGGATCGTCATAATTTTCATCAGCAGTTGATGGATTCAACCCAATAAATAAAACGTATTTTTTGTTCACATCCCAAGTCCTAGTTAGAGAATACCTATAAAACCTACAATCTGAAAAAATAGCACTTTTTTTAATAATCTTCATTTAGTTTTAATGTTTTGCTATAGATAGACTTACTCTTAAATTAGTGAGGTGATATTACCATCACCTGCAACAAAGTCATATTTATCAAAATCTTTTTTTTCAACCCATTCCATTGCTTCATGTTCATTAAGCTTAATAGTCCCATCTATTATTGAACAGAGAAAGTAATGCAACATAATATTTATCTCATTATCTTTGTATTTTTCTTGTGCAAGCTTTTCATGGACTCTGATGTTTATATTTAACTCTTCATGAATTTCACGTGAAAGTGCCTGACTAAGAGTTTCACCAGGATCTACCTTGCCCCCTGGAAACTCCCATTTAAGGCCCATATACTTTTCTTTATTTCTTTGAGCAATAAAGTAAGACTCCTTTTTTTTTATTATTGCTGCAACAACATTAATAGGCTTCATATTAAATAATCCTTATTACTCTTAAAATAATGGTTTATTTTTATTTCCATCCCTGTAACCAATGCAGACTATTTTTTAATTCTATCCAGTTAATAAGTTTGGATTGATTAGATATGACTGCCTCAATTAAACAATGAGTCACGTTATTATTTTCATCAAACGTTAACTCTGTAACAAGAAAGTGCCTTTCCTTACCAACTGGCTTGACTGCAGTCCACTTGCTATTAAGAAGTTTTTTATTATTTATTTTATTCATTGAAATTATAATGTTCAGTCTGAATAGAAAAAATATAGATTTAGAGATGATTCTAACATCCTAAAATATTTTGAGTTGGTATTTATTTACCTAATTAAAAGTAGATTAATTAACCTTAAAGGTAAGCATAATCTCTTTACTGAAAACCGCCTCATCTGGAGCAGGCGGCAGTGGTGATGATTTAAAAACAGCCCTTCTGATAGAGCTAGCAAACTCCAAGGCTTTACTCTGTGACATTGCTGAGTTTTCATTATTACCATTATCACATCCCACAACTTTGACACCCTCTACCGCACCATTTTCAGCTTGATTAATT
Source organism: Candidatus Thioglobus sp. NP1 (assembly GCF_003326015.1). Lineage (NCBI taxonomy): Bacteria > Pseudomonadati > Pseudomonadota > Gammaproteobacteria > Pseudothioglobaceae (SeqCode) > Candidatus Thioglobus > Candidatus Thioglobus sp. NP1. Next base: position 1,136,797 of record NZ_CP023860.1, on the reverse strand, counting down.
AGTACAATACAGCTCCAATTATCTTGCGCGCCTTGGTAATTCCAAGATGATTTAATTTTTAAATTAATGCTATCGATATATGCCGATTTTAAAGTTTTTAATTGAGGTGATATCTGCTCTTCGGGCTGCTTAATAGGTCCCAGATTTTCTCTTTCAAATTCCTCATTCCTTTGTTCTAAGATTTCAATACGAACTGATTGCTCTTGTGGGGATAGTTTTGACATTTGACATATAAAGTTTAATAAGATTTCATAGCCAGTATTAGCTTGATAATACTCCCAATTAGTTACCATGTCTTTCTCAGTACCTTCTCCCTCACCCATAGGAAAAGAATAATCAACTCGTTTTAGAATTCTAAACCCTTTTAAGTCACAATCTCCTTGTGCATACGATTTTGCACTACCAGTCGACCAGGAGTCTATGTACCACCAATTTATAAAACCATCTTCTTCTTTAAGGGTCTTGAAGTCAATATAGAGCGTAGAGCTATTACCTGGCAATACTTTTGTCCACTCAGCATAAGAGTTAACAGAGAGAATTAAAGAGAAAATAAGTAAGAGTAGTTTTTTCATAAGGCTGTAATTATAAGTTCCTTTCTTAGTAGCTATCTATTAAATAAAACAAACAATGTTTTAAATTTAATTTACGAAGCTGCTTATGATGGTAACCATAAAATACATAAAGCTAAGCATAAACACCATACAGCCAGTTGTCCATATAACTAATTTTGTTTCCATTATTTATTCCTATTGATTGTAAAAAAAAGTATGAGCAATCACAAACGGAAACTATTGTAATTATGAAGCATAAAGATTAGATGAAGAATTGAAGTTCTTTATATGCCAACTTGAACTAAATTTCAATGCAAAAAGCAAACTGATCTAAATGACTACAGAGCAATTGAAATTGTAAGTATATAAAGATAATTATTGTAAATTTTTAATCTTTTGACAAAAAATAAGTGCTAAAAAAATACCTTAATTCATTGCTTAACATATAATATTAAACAATATAAATTAAGGTTTTAATTACAAAAATAGGAATTAATATGGAAATGAAAGAAATCAATTCAAAAGAAGTTTGTGATATATTTAAAGAAATAATTGAATATGAACTTGCAGGTGTTGTTAGGTACACACACTCCTCTCTAATGGTAACGGGGCCATATAGAATTCCCATAGTTACATTTTTAAAAGAGCAAGCTGCTGAATCAATGATTCATGCTCAGCAAGCCGGTGAATTACTCGTTGGGCTTGATGGTCATCCAAGCCTTAAAGTCGCAAAAATTAAAGAAACTCACAGGCACTCAATTAAGGATATTCTAGAAGAGAGCTTAGAACATGAATTGCATGCGTTGAGTTTGTACAAAAAATTATTAATGAAAGTTGCTGATGCGTCAGTCTATTTAGAAGAGTATGCCAGAAGTATGATTGGCGAAGAGGAGCAACACTCTCTTGAGCTTAAAGCTATGTTGAAAGATTTTAGTTAATAGTTAAATGATTAAATTATATTTTTTGGTGCGCTCGAGGTGATTCGAACACCCGACATTCGGCTTCGGAGGCCGACACTCTATCCAGCTGAGCTACGAGCGCAATATGAATCAGATAATTTTAGTCTAGTAAATGACAAGTAATGAATTTTAATTCTATGAATCATAATGAACTATTATTTTAATTTATTTTAAAAACTACATTATTTCTTCATCTAAAATTTATGAAATACTAGTACAATTCTCACAAATTCTAATTCAACCTTTTATTTTTAATTAATATTTATGAAAAACTTAAAACTTTTAATACAGTCCATTGCTTTATCATCTTTACTTATTTTTTCTTCTAGTATTGCCTTAGCTAATGAAGAAAACTATTCTCCCCTAGATTCAGAGTCTTTCTTTGAGGGTATGAGTAAATTCACAACTGTGTTTTCTCAAATTAAGCAACTCTATGTTGATGATATTGATGACGAAACTTTATTTAATAATGCTATTAAGGGTCTTATAGAGGGTTTAGACCCTCATTCTAGTCTTCTTGAGCCACAGAAGCAGTCAGCTCTAAGTGAAAGCAATATGGGCAAATTTGGAGGCCTTGGGATTGTTATTGGAACTAAGGGTGACTTCATAGAGGTTGTATCACCTATTGATGATACACCAGCCTATAGAGCTGGCCTAAAAGCTGGTGATATTATTTTAAAAATTAATGAGCAGAATGTAAATCAAATTAATCTAGAAGAAGGTGTAAAGCTCATGCGAGGTGCCCCAGGTACTTCAATAACATTAACTATTGGTCGACCTGATATTGCTCCTTTTGAAGTGACAATTACTCGTGAGGTTATTACAATTACATCCGCAAAAGGACTTCTTTTACAGGAAGGTATGGGCTATTTAAGGATTGCACAATTTCAAAGACCGACAGCGGAAGTTGTAGAAAAAATTGTAAATAAATTAATTAAGAAGAACGGTGGTGAACTTGACTCATTAATTATTGATTTAAGAAATAATCCAGGTGGGCTTCTTGACTCTTCAATTGATATTTCAAACTTATTTATCGATGAACCAGGAATTGTTGTATATACAGAGGGAAGAACACCTAGTTCAAATACCTCTTTTCCAACAACACGTGGTGATATTCTTAATGGTGCCCCTATTGTAGTATTAATGAATGTAGGTTCTGCTTCAGCTTCAGAAATCGTTGCTGGTGCATTACAGGACCATAAGCGTGCAATAATAATGGGAGAAGAGTCTTTTGGTAAAGGGTCCGTGCAGTCTATGTATAACCTTCAAAACGGCTATGGTCTTAAATTGACTACTGCAAGATACTACACACCTTCAGGAAGGTCTATTCAGGCTAAAGGTATTGTGCCTGATATTGAGTTGGATAATATCTCTTTAAAGGATGAGGATGAAGATAGAATTGACTTTAGCTCTCAAGAAAAAGATCTTAAAAATGCTCTTTCTGCTGAAGACGAAGGAGAGGCCCCTGCTGAAGTTGAAGGGGTGACTCCTACTGAAGACGAAGTAAAGACTCCTTCTAAAGACCCAACCGAACTATCTGCTGAAGAGATTCTTAAATCTCAAGACGAGATTGCAGATGCGCGTGATCAAGAATATATTGATCTTTTATTAGAAGATTATTATGTTCATGAAGCCGTCAACGTTCTGAAGGCATTAAAAATATATCAGAAATAAAGACTATTAAATACTCCCATAATCAAGTTTATGGGAGTATTTTTTTTTGAGTTCTTACATACTCGAAAATTGTAAAATTTCATTTAGAATATAAAGATTAAAGCTATATTAATCAAAGCCGCCTATTCGACTAAATTGCATAGTATTGTAATTCCAGTCCCAATGCAACCAGATCCCAATCGCTTTACCAATAATGAAGTCCTCTGGGACGAAGCCCCAGAACCTAGAGTCACTACTATGAGACCTGTTATCTCCCATTACAAAGTAATGGCCCTCTGGGATTGTAATTTCAGGTAACTCTTTCGAGTGTCCTTTTGGATTAAGAAGGATGTCATGATTAGCAGAATCAATCAACTCACGAACTAATCGATAGTTATTCATCGATCTTCCTGAGTCAACACCTAAATAAGGGCCAACTTTATTAATACCAATAATATCACCATTAACAGTAAGTTGATCATTTTTATAAGAGATTTTATCTCCAGGTAGTGCAACTATTCTTTTTATAAAGTCAACACCAGAATAACCCTCTGTGCGCTCATAATTAGGATACCTAAAGACAATAACATCACCTCTTTCAGGCTTTGAAAACTCAATAATCTTAGTATTAGTAATTGGCAGTCTCAAGCCATAATCAAACTTGTTAACGAGTATAAAATCTCCCGTTAAAAGAGTAGGCATCATTGAGTTTGATGGAACTCTAAAGGGCTCAAATATAAAGCCTCTAAATACTAATACAAGAAGAAGTACAGGAAATAGTTCAATTGACCACTGAACAACTTTCGGTCTATGATTATATTTCTCTGATTTTGAGAACTTTAAAAAGATTAAAAAATAGAAAAAGCTTCCAAGTTTAGATTTATCATTAGTGACAGCTTCTTTTTTTGTTTTTTTATTAAAGAATTGATCTATTAAAACAATAACTATTGCTACTATTATTGCTACAAAGAGCCAAGATAGTACATCCCATGCGAAGAATGGTTCTGCATTTTCAATTGTCATAGCTTAGAATATTTTAAAAAAATGTATTATAACAAGCTGCTATAGAAGTACTTATATGAATTGAAATTAACTTTTTAAGATTAATTAACTTCATTAATATTCATGCCAATTTGATTCGCCAACTCTACAAAGTTTGGAAAAGATGTTTTAACATTATCAACATCATCGATATTAATTTCAAAATTAGATCTTACTGAAGCAACTGCAAAGGCCATAGAGATGCGGTGGTCATGATGTGATTTTATAATTGAATCCTGTCTTTTGAACTGTCCACCTGTTATTTCAATTCCATCTTCCAGTACGATATTATCAATACCAAGAGAAGTTAGTCCGTCCGCCATAACTTGAATGCGATCTGACTCCTTTACTCTTAATTCTCTTGCACCAGTAAGTACAGTTACTCCCTTGGCACAACTTGCAGCAATAAAGATTACAGGAAATTCATCAATTGCAAGGGGCACAAGGCTATGAGGAATTTCAATACCTTTAAGGTTAGCTGAGCAGACTCTAATATCAGCAACCAGCTCTCCAGCCTCTTCTCTTTCATTTTGAAGATTAATATTTGCTCCCATTAATCTGAGGATATCAATTACTCCAGTTCTTGTTGGATTTATATTGACCGCTTGTAAGGTAATATCAGCATTTTCAGCTATGCTTGCAGCAACCATAAAGAAAGCAGAAGAAGATATATCACTTGGAACCTCAATATTACAAGCCTTTAATTCGCCTTGACCACTTAATGAGACCATACCATTCACAGAATTAACTTTATAGCCAAATCCCTTCAGCATTCTCTCTGTATGGTCCCTTGTCACTGCATTTTCAATAATACAGGTTTCACCCTCTGCATAGAGTCCTGCCAGCAATAGACAAGATTTAATTTGAGCTGATGCTACTGGCAAAGTGTATGTTAGTGATGATAATTTTTGACCTCCTATAATACTTAAGGGTGGTTTTGAATCAGGACCGGTAATTTTTGCGCCCATTTGCGTAAGAGGCTCTATAACTCGAGCCATAGGTCTCTTAGAAAGAGAGTCATCCCCAGTTAGCTCGGTATTAAAGCTCTGAGCACTCAATAATCCAGCCATTAGTCTTATTGAAGTTCCTGAATTTCCAAGATCTAATGGTTTTAGGGGTTCTTTAAGGCCATGCATTCCAACACCGTTTATTATTACATTAGAGCCACTTCTCTTAATATTAACACCCATTTCTTTAAAAGCGTTTAAGGTTGCTAAGCTATCCTCACCTTGTAAAAAACCAGAAATACGAGTTTCACCATTTGCAATAGAACCCAACATAATAGATCTATGAGATATAGACTTATCCCCAGGAACCTTGATTGATCCTTCTAAGTTTTTGCTTTTTGAGGCTACGAAGCTAGCCATTAAGAGCTCCTATCCTATCCATGAGTCTCTTGTCTTTTTTGCGTTAACAAAGAAAGCTTCTAATTTATCATTATTTTCATTATCAATAAAGCTAACCAAGGAATCTAGAGTCTTCTGGTAATTCTTAATATGTTTAATAATTTGAGCCTTATTATTAAGACAAATATCACTCCACATAACTGCATCACCAGAGGCTATTCTAGAAAAGTCCTTAAAGCCACCCGCAGCATAGATAGAGGCACTTGGGTTTTGACTAACTAAGTAATTAACTAAAGAAAAAGCCAACATATGCGGTAAGTGAGAGGTCATACCTAATAATTCATCATGAGACTCAGAGCTCATAAAATCAACATTAGCACCAACATCTTCCCACATTTTTTTAATAGTATTAATAGATTCAGGTAGATTAGTATCAAGAGGTGTAATAATTACTTTTTTATTTAAAAATAAGCCAGCATCACTTGCCTCAAAGCCACTCTTCTCTTTACCAGCTATTGGGTGTGCTGGAATAAAATTACTTAACATTTCATCGAGAATATTTTTTGCTGAATTTGCAATACTTGACTTAGTACTGCCAACATCAGTAACAATCATGTGTTGAGTAATTAAAGGCTTAAGATCATGAAGAAGGGACTCAAAAGAGCCTACTGGGGTTGCAATGACAACGATATCAGCACCATCAACTGCAATTTTTAAATCAGTTGAATATTGATTAATAATGCCCTCTTTAGTTGCAGCCTCTAGTCGGTTTTGGTCTCTTCCAAAGCCAAAAACTATATTTGCAAGATTGTTTGATTTTAAAGCCTTTGCAAGCGACCCACCTATCAGACCTACACCAATTATTGTAATTTTATTAATCATAGTATCTTTGATAATGCACTCAATAAGTGTTCATTTTCTTGTTTCGTTCCAATAGAGATTCTTAAATAATTTTTCATTTCAACGGGACGAACTATAACACCCTCATGCAGGAGATCATTATAGATTTGCATAGCATCATTAAATCTAACAGCAATAAAGTTTGCAGAAGAAGGAATATATTCTAATTCTAATAGATTAAACCCTATTTTAAGTTGCTTATAGCCATCAGCATTTACTTTAATTGACTCTTTTAAATATTCATCATCAGCTAGCGCAGCTATTGCTGCTATTTGCGCTGTATGATTAACATTAAATGGCTCTCTAACACGATTAATATAATCTGATATAGAGTTACTACATATTGAGTAACCTACTCTCAAGCCAGCTAAACCATAGGCTTTTGAAAAAGTTCGAGTGATTATTAGATTATCAAATTCTTCAAGCCAACTAATGGCATGATCTCCTTTATCAATATACTCAAAGTAAGCCTGATCAAGTACAACTGGGATATGATCTGGGACTCGATTTAAAAAACTATAAATCTCCTCATTACTTAGAAGTGTGCCGGTTGGATTATTTGGATTAGCAACAAAGATTAATTTGGTATTACTACTAATTAGTCTAAGCATTGCATTTAAATCATGACCAAAATTCTTAGCAGGCGAGACTTGTGCTGTTGCCCCTAGAGCTTGAGTTACCAGTGGGTAAACGACAAAAGCGTATTCAGAGAAAATGACCTCATCTGAGCTCTTTGACACAAAAACTCTAGCAATCAGCTCAAGTAATTCATTAGAGCCATTTCCTAATGATATTTGCTCAGGTTTAATACCGAGCTTGTTGCTAATAGCCTTTTTTAATTCAAAAGCATTACCATCAGGGTAGCGATTAATATTAGGTAATGAGTCTTTTATTGCATCACTGACCTTTTTACTAATTCCTAGTGGGTTTTCATTAGAAGCAAGTTTGGTAATATTTTTAATACCAAGCTCACGCTCAAGCTCTTCAATTGGCTTTCCTCCTTGGTATGGACTCAAGCCAAGGATCGATTCACAGGCGTTCATAAAACAGCTACTGGGTAAGAACCTAAAATATTAAGCTTAGAGACGCGGGATTTAACTTTTGATATAGCATCTTCAACATTTTTCTCACTTTGATGCCCTTCTATATCTATAAAAAATAAGTACTCCCATTTAACACCAGGTATGGGATGTCTAGCAAGCTGAAGCATATTGATATTATTAACCTTGAATGGTTCTAGCAGATCAAATAAAGCACCAGATTCATGCTTTGTAACAACTAATAATGAAGTTTTATCATTAACACCAAGTGGCACTTCATCTTTACCAATTACAATGAAACGAGTGACGTTTCCTGCATTATCTTCAATGTTTTTAGCTACCCTCTGAAGACCATAAATATTTAGAGCTACTTTGGAAGCAATAGCAGCAGAATTTGGTTCATCTTTTACCATTCTAGCACCAAGTGCATTTGAAGCAACTGGACGAAGCTCAGTGTTTGGGTAGTGATTAGCTAACCAGCGATGACATTGATCAAGGGCTTGCTGATGTGCATAAATAACTTTAATTTCTTGAGACTGATCTTGCATCATTAAATGATGTGCAACAGCAATTTCAACTTCACCACAAATATTTAAATCATGACTATAGAGCATATCAAGAGAGGTCCCAATAACACCATTTGAGGAGTTCTCAATTGGAACTACCCCATACTGCGCGTTGTCAGTCTCTACTTGATGAAAAATCTCATCAACAGTTCCACAATCAAGTGAAGATACACCGTGACCAAAATGTTTAAGAGCTGCTTCTTGGGTAAATGTGCCCTCTGGACCTAAAAAAGCAATCTTAAGTGGCTGCTCAAGAGCAAGGCATGCAGACATAATTTCTCTAAAAATTAACGCAATATCTTTATCTTTTAATAGGCTTTTATTTCTCTTTATGACCTTACTAAGAACTTCTGCCTCTCTCTCAGGTCGATAAAATGCACTCTGTGTATTTGATTCTTTTTTAACAAGCGCCACCTGAGCTGCAAGATCTGCGCGCTCAGAGATCAACAATTGAATCCTCTGATCTAAGTCATCGATTTGTAGTCTTAAATTTTTAAGTGAATCATTTTTCATAATATGAGCCAATCATAATTCTTATACGATATTTTACCTAAGACTATAAGCACTTCAAAGCATTGTTTTTATTAAGTATTGGGATGTATAAAAAATAATTTAATTTAGTTATTGTTCTTTTCCAAAAACTCGATATAATTCACTTAAATTTGTATATGGAAGTAGGTGAAAATCCAACACTGCCCTCGCAACGGTAATTCTTAATTGATGAGTCCGATACATAACAAGTTTGTAATGCTTAAAACTACGATGGGTGGTGAGTTAATCAATTACATATCTTGTAATTCTTTACTCAAAATCCCTCTTTTTATTTTATAAATAGGGGTCACAATGAAAACTAAACAACTCTACACTGCTGCATTAGCAGCTTTATTTGCATCGAGTTCAGCATTTGCTGTTATTGGTCCAATTAAAATTACTTTAAATCCAACAGAGCTTTCTTCAAATTACTTTAATGAGGATGATACTTCCGCACCATTTGCATCTGAGGTTTACACGCTAGATGATATTAAAAACTCTAATGTAACTAATATCTATGATTTTTTATCTCAAAATACCTCACTATCTCTTGCTGCTTCGTCTGGTAATAGGTTTTCTAAAAAAATCTCAGCTCGTGGATACGGTTTAACTATTGGCTCCCATAATCTAGTTGTTACTCTTAATGGCAGAAGACTTAACAATATTGATACTAGTGGTCCAGATATTGCTGGAGTAAATATTAATGATATTGAAAGGATTGAGATTACTAAAGGTACTGGCTCAGTTATATATGGTGATAGTGCAATGGCAGGAGCTATTCATTTCTATACTAAAAAGAATTCTGAAACCAAAGTATCCACAAGTTTTGGAAACTATGGGGTAAGTCAGACGTCTGCCTCTTTTGGAATCAATGATGAAAAAATAGACTTAAATGTTTCTATGGATAGTCATAAGCATGATGGCTTCCATAAAGCTGCTACTGGTGGAGTTAAGGATAAAGGTGAACAAACTAAATCAAATATTGGCGGCACCTATACTACTGTTGGTGGGACAGAAATATCACTAGATCTTTATAGAACTAATTCAGATATTAGATACCCAAACTACCTTAGTGATGCGCAATTTGAAGCTGACCCAACAGGTAATGGTACTGGAGCTAGATACACCTATCGTGATGCTGAATCAAGCACAACTAACTTCAAAATAAAACGTAACTGGGGTGAAAATTTTGAATTTACAACAAATAGATCAGCTACTGATAAAGAAAGTAAAAACTATTACTCATATTCAGGAGCAACGGTTGATAACTATAAGTATGATTACAATAGCAATGATTACCTATTAACATATACAAATGGAGATATAAAAATTGATAGTGGTATCAATATGTTTGACGGTAAGAGAAAAGTTGAATCAACAAGTGCAACCTCTCGCAACACAACTTCAAAAGAGAACTTTGGTGTATTTTCTCAGCTTCAATATTTCAGTAATGATTCAGTATTTACCATTGGCGCTCGCTCGGAAAAAGTAGATTATAAGTATAGCCCTGACTCTGGCACTGCACTGTCTGGTGAATATGATTTAAATGCATTTGATATTGGTATTAATACCTCTTTAAGTCCTAATACCACTATATTTACGAATTATAACCATGCCTTTCAAGCCCCTTTAATTGATCGATTCTTTATTTCTGCTGCATGGCCAGCTACAGGGCAAGTATTTAATGGTTTTGTAAAACCATCTAAAAGCAGAACCTTTAATGTTGGTCTTAATCATTTGACAGATAACTCAAAAACTAAAGTAACGTTGTATCGATCAAATGTTAAGGATGAAATGTTTTTATGTAAGTCCAATGCAGCCTCAGACTGTGGATACTTTGGCGATAACCTTAATCTTGACAAATCTCATAAGCAAGGCCTAGAACTTCAGAATAAATATGTTTTTAGTCCAAAATGGTCCACTGATCTTAATTATGCTTATACAATTGCTAAGATAGATTCAGATGATAAAGGAGCTGGAGCATTAAATGGAAAAACAAATCCAATGACCTCAAAGCATAACATCTCAGCTTCTGTTATTTACAGCTTTAGTAACAAGGCTAATATGACACTGACTCAAAAATATCGAAGTGAAGCTTTTGCAGAGGAAGATTATGCAAATATATTTACAAAAAAACAGCCAGAATATAATTCAACAAACTTTAACTTATCTTACAACCCCAACGATGATCTAAGTTTTTCTTTAGATGTTGAAAATTTATTTGAAAATAGCTATGGAACACGTTTGAGAGATAATGTTATATATCCTGATAACTCTACAAGAAATATCAAAGCAGGACTCACATACAAATTTTAATGAACTATGAAGGCTTAATTAGATGAGTGAAGCTGACTATAAAAAGCGAATGCAGCGTAAGAAAAAACACATTGATTCCCGAATTGAAAAGGCTAATATCGATAAAGGAATCATTGTGCTTTTGACTGGAAATGGTAAAGGTAAGTCATCCTCGGCTATGGGGATGATTTGTAGAGCTCTAGGTTATGAAATGAAGGTTGCTCTCGTGCGATTTTTAAAGGGTGAACAACAGACAGGTGAAGATCTTTTTCTTGATAGTAACCCTAATGTTGTATCAGCCCATATGGAGAGCGGCTTTACTTGGAATACGCAAGACCAAGTGCTTGATAAAAAGTTAGCAAATGAAACATGGTTGGAAGCTGAAAAGTTTCTAGCTGATCCAGAAATTAATCTTGTTGTCCTTGATGAGATTACCTACATGATTAATTATAAGTATCTTGATGAAACATCAATCCTTAAGGCACTAAGTAATAGGCCAGTCGGACAGCACGTGGTAATTACGGGAAGAGCTGCCAGTGAGGGCATTATTGAAGTCTCAGATACTGTGAGTGAAGTCAAAGATGTAAAGCATGCTTTTAGAGCTAATATTAGAGCTCAAAAAGGGGTAGATTTATAAAAAACTAGCTGTTTTCAAGTAAATACTGAATTGCTTGGTATAGATACCCTACAGTTACAACTTTCATTCCCTTTATCGGTTTTTTAGGCGCATTACCTTTTGGAATAATTGCCACTTCAAAGCCCTGCTTTTGGGCTTCTGATAATCTTTCCATAGAATTATAGACTGGACGCACTTCGCCGGTAAGACCAACCTCACCAAAAGCGATCCATTTACTTGGAATAACTTTATCTCTGAGACTAGATACTATTGCAAGCATAACAACTAAATCTGATGCAGTTTCACTTACCTTGATTCCACCAACAACATTTACAAAAACATCCTGATCAAATGTAGCTATTCCTGAATGCTTATGAAGAATGGCTAGTTGTAGTGATAATCTGTTCTGATCGAGACCAACACTGACCCTTTTTGGAGTGCCATTAGCTTGGTCCACAAGTGCTTGTATCTCAACAAGTAAAGGTCTTGTAGCCTCCCTTGTAACCATTACCATTGATCCTGAAGAAGGATTCTCTTGATTTGAAAGAAAAATAGAAGAAGGGTTGCTTACTTGCTGCAAGCCTTTCTCACCCATTGCGAAAACACTGATTTCATTAACAGCACCAAATCTATTTTTAACAGCTCTAATAATTCTATAACGTCCACCAGGGTCGCCTTCAAAATAAAGTACAGCATCAACCATATGTTCAAGAATTCGTGGTCCCGCTAAAGCCCCACCCTTAGTAACATGGCCAATCATCAAAAGAATTGTATTAGTTTGTTTAGCGTATTGGGTAAGTTGCGCTGCGCAGTCTCTTACTTGCGTCACTGAACCTGGCGCTGATGTTGAAACATCAGTAACCATAGTCTGAATTGAGTCAATTACAATGACCTTAGGCTGGACATCTTTTGAGAGTTTTATTATTTTTTCTAAGTGAGTTTCACCAATGAATAATATATCTTCCTTAATGTCTAATCTAAGAGCTCTTTCACTGACTTGTTCAGCCGATTCCTCGCCACTGACGTATAGGGTGGTATTTGTTGCATTAACTGCAGCTAGCGCTTGTAATATAAGAGTTGATTTACCAATGCCTGGGTCACCACCAATAAGAACAACAGAGCCGTCTACTAAGCCCCCACCTAGGGTTCTATCAAGTTCCGTTAAGCCTGTCGATAAACGATCTTTATTTTGGGATTTAACTTCAGATAGATTTTGAACTTTAGATGCTGGGAGATCCTTTAAACTTTCAGGTTTTGACGAAGTTGCTTGAGAAATGACCACCTCTTCAAGTGTATTCCATGCCTTACAATCTAGACATTGACCTGCCCACTGATGGTGAGAGGATCCACATTCTCTACAAACAAATTCAATTTTAGTTTTTGCCATAAGCCGAAAGGTTACTTATTCATTAACTTATCAATCTCACTCTTAAATGCTTCAATATCTTGGAACTGCCTATAAACTGATGCAAACCTTATATAGGCAACCTCATCAAGAGCTCTCAACTCCTCCATTACCCATTCGCCAAGAATAGATGAGGGGACTTCTCTATCGTTCTGAGCCATTAGTTTTCGCTGAATTTTTTGAATGGCAGTTTCAATTTTAGAAATTGGTACGGGTCTTTTCTCAAGGGCTTTAAGAAGTCCAGACCTTAGCTTATCTTCACTAAATGTTTGCCTAGAGCCATCACTCTTAATCAATCTAGGAAGGTTTAAATCAACCGTCTCACGTGTAGAATGGCGTTCACCACAGGCGATACATTCGCGACGACGACGAACTTGTGAACCATCATCAAGTAATCTAGTATCTAGGACCTTAGTGTCATCGGATTGACAAAAAGGACATCTCATGACAGTTACTTATAAACTGGAAATCTAGAACAAAGCTCTCCAACCTTCGCCCTAACTTCATCAATTACAGCTTCATTTTCAAGGTCATCACAAATATCACAGATCCAATGACTGATGTCTTTGCATTCAGACTCACCAAAGCCTCTTGTTGTGCCTGCTGGTGTTCCTACTCTGATACCACTCGTGACAAAAGGTGACTGTGGATCATTTGGAACTGAATTCATATTTACAGTAATGTGAGCATCACCTAAGGCATTATTAACTGCTTTACCTGTTAAGCCTTGTTCAATAAAACTAACTAAGAAAACATGATTGTCTGTTCCGCCAGAGACAACATCATAGCCTCTTTCAATGAAGACACTTGCCATTGCTCTTGCGTTAATGACAACTTGTTTTTGATAAGCCTTAAAGTCATCACTCATTGCTTCCTTAAAGGCTATGGCCTTAGCAGCAATAATATGCATTAATGGTCCGCCCTGAATTCCTGGGAAAATAGCAGAATTAAGTTTTTTCTCTATTTCTTCGTTTGCTCTAGCGACAATTAAACCACCTCTGGGACCTCGTAAAGTTTTATGGGTAGTAGTGGTACATACATCAGCATATTCAATAGGTGAAGGATAATCACCAGTTGCTACTAAACCTGCAACATGGGCCATATCTACCAATAGATAAGCTCCAACCATATCAGCGATTTCTCTAAAACGAGCCCAATCAACAATCCTTGAGTAAGCTGAAAAACCGGCAATTACCATTTTTGGTTTATGCTCAAGTGCAAGTCTTTCAACCTGATCATAATCAATTTCACCAGTTGACTCATCAAGACCATACTGAATAGCATTAAAGTTTTTTCCTGAAAATGAAGGTGCAGCGCCGTGAGTTAAGTGACCACCATGAGCCAAACTCATGCCTAATATAGTATCTCCTGGAACTAATAACGCCTGAAAGACTGCAGAATTAGCAGTTGAGCCTGAGTGTGGCTGAACATTAGCATATGCAGCACCAAATAATTCCTTGGCACGGCTTATAGCAAGATTTTCTGCAACATCAACATGCTCACAACCACCGTAGTATCGTTTACCAGGGTAGCCTTCTGCATATTTATTAGTCATTTGACAACCTTGAGCGTACATAACAGCAGGTGAGGTATAGTTTTCAGATGCGATTAATTCAATATGCGCCTCCTGTCTGGCATTTTCAGCATTTATGGCATTATCAATGTCAGGATCGACATCTCTTAATATTAAGTTTTTATCAAACATAATGAATTCCGAATATAGATTTAATATTTGATTTTACCAACTTTTTTTTAATCATTTAATAACTTAATATTTCTTTTTTTGTAATTTAAAATTACTCTTTACATTACTCTAAAGTTCTGAAGATTGAGATTATTTGGCAGTGGTAAAATAAGTTTTTTAATAAATATTTTAGTCGAATGAAAGTGTTGGTTTTAGGCGCTGGAATTATTGGCACAACCTCTGCATATTTTCTTGCAAAACAAGGGCATGATGTCACAGTTATTGACAGACAAGATAGTGTTGCAATGGAGACAAGTAACTCAAATGCTGGTCAATTATCTTATGCATTTTCCTCACCCTGGGCAGCACCAGGATTACCACTTGATCTTATTAAATGGACCCTAACAGGAAGATCACCAGTTGTGGTTAATCCCAATATCAGTTTTGAGACAACTAAATTTATGTATCGCATGTTCAAAAACTGTAATCCAAAAAGCTATGAGCTTAATAAAAGCAGGATGCTTAGAGTTGCTAATTATTCTCAAAAATGCTTATTGGAGATTGAAAAAGAAATAGATGTCAATTATGAACAAAGGAAGCAAGGTTCTTTACAACTATTTTGGAATCTAAAAGATCTTGAAAAGGCAAAAAAAGATACATTAATTTTAGAAAAATTTAATATTAAATATGAATTACTTGATGCTAACGCCTGCATAAAGGCAGAGCCAGGCCTTCAATATATAAAAAATAAGCTTGCAGGAGGTCTTCAGTTTAAAAATGACTTCACAGGAAATTGCTTTATTTTTGCAAATGAAATTTATAAAAAATGCCTCGCAATGGGCGTTAAATTTGAATTTAATACTCACATTGAATCAATACTTCTGGAAAATAATAAGGTCTGTGCAATTAAGACAAATAAAGGTGAAATAAGTTCTGATAATTACTCAGTATCTCTTGGGAGTTACTCATCAAAATTGCTTGCTACTATAGGTATAGATATTCCTGTATATCCCGTTAAAGGTTACTCTATTACTCTTCCTATCCTAAATGATAAAGATGCTCCTCAATCTACAATTATGGATGATAAAAATAAGATCGGTATAACTCGACTTGGAGATAATGTTCGTGTTGCAGGAACAGCTCATCTTACTGACTTCAATAAAGAGCTAAGAGCTAAATCACTGCGATCTTTAAAAAATGGCTTGAATAACCTTTTTCCTATGGCTACAAGTGAGTCTAGTGATGTTAACTTTTGGACTGGCTTTCGACCAAGTACGCCTGATGGAACACCTATTATCGGGGCTACGCCATATTCTAATTTATATTTAAATACTGGTCATGGGACCCTAGGATGGACAATGTCAGCGGGCTCGGGAAAACTATTAGCAAGTATAATATCGAGTACCAAGCCTGAAATCTCTTTTGATGGTATTGAAATGAGTCGCTACAACTATTCTAATAAAACTGCTCTTAATTATGGCTAGAAAATGTACAGCTACAATTAACCTCAGTGCAATCAAGAAAAATTACTTATACGTTAAATCTTTAGCGCCAAAGTCAAAAGTAATAGCTGTAGTTAAGGCTAATGGATATGGTCATGGCGCAATAAAAGTGGCTAGTGTTCTAGAGAGTAATGCTGATATCCTTGGAGTTGCCAGTATTGAGGAAGCTATAGAGCTCAGGGAATCTGAAATAAATAAAACACCTATACTTCTGATGGAGGGCATATTTGAAGAGTCAGAGCTTGCACTTATAGAAAAACATAATTTAATTCCTACAATATGTAACTCATTACAACTCAAATGGATTCTGAATTGCCATAAGTTTATAAAGCCAGTAAATGTTTTTATTAAATATGACTCTGGAATGGGAAGACTAGGGTTTCAGGATGATGAATTTATAAGTGCAATTAATTCCCTTGAGCAAAGTAAAAATATTAATAATATCACTATGATGACTCATTTTTCTGATGCTGACAACTTAGAAAGTGATTCAACGCTAGCCCAGATAAAAGATTTTGAAAATATAGCAAATGCTAGAAAGTATGACTCATCACTAGCAAATTCAGCAGGAGTAATGGAATGGTCTAAATCTCATAAAGATTATGTTCGTCCAGGGATTATGCTTTATGGGTCATCCCCATTTTCTAATAAGCCTCATATAGATAAACTTTCTCCTGTTATGAGCCTATCTTCCCCACTAACGTCAATAAAAAATTTCAAAGCTGGACAATCAATTGGTTATGGAAATCGATATATATGTAAAAATGATATGAAAATTGGAGTTGTTGCTATTGGTTATGGTGATGGCTACCCAAGAAGTGCTAAAGATGGCACACCAGTCTTTATTAATGGTGTTAAGACAGTTATTGCAGGAAAGGTTTCAATGGATATGATTACTATTGATCTAACTAATGTACCCGAGCCCAAGATTGGAGATAGTGTGGAGCTTTTTGGGGATAACGTCTCAGTTGATGAGGTTGCACATTGTTGTAATACAATTTCATATGAAATTTTTACTCAAATTACGCAAAGAGTTTATAAGACTTATGTTTAAATTTTATAATACAATTTTTATTTATAGTTAAGAATATGTTGACATCAAAACAAATTGAAGAATTCGATCAGAATGGCTACTTAGTTATTGCAGATTATATTAAGAAAAATCAAAGAGACGCATTAATGAATCGGGCAAAAGAATTAATTAATGACTTTGAACCACCCTCTTCACATTCTGTTTTTACAACTAATGAGCAAGAGCGCACTAGTGATGAATACTTTCTCAGCTCTGGTGATCAAATCCGTTTTTTTTTCGAAGAAAAGGCCATAGATAAAAATGGTAACTTTACGGTTCCTAAGCAACAATCAATTAATAAAATAGGTCATGCGCAACATGAGTTAGATCCAATTTATAAAAAAGTTATATCAGAATTAAATTTCCCAGTAATTGGTAAACAACTTGGTATAAAAAACCCACGTCAACTTCAATCTATGCATATCTTTAAACAACCAAGTATTGGTGGAGAGGTTGGGCTTCATCAAGACTCAACATTTCTTTACACAACTCCAATGAGTTGCATAGGATTTTGGTTGGCACTTGAAGATGCCAATATAGAGAATGGCTGTCTACAGGCTATTACTGGTGGTCATTCAATACCGCTTAAAAAGCGTTTTAAATTAGCAGCAAATGGTGGAACAGAATTTGAGATTTTAGATGATAGTCCATGGCCAAATCAATCTCTTGACCTTCTTGAGGTAAAGGCTGGCTCACTTATTGTGCTGCATGGCCAACTTCCCCATTATAGTGCTGCAAATACATCAAGCCGCTCTCGACAAGCTTTTAGTCTGCATTTAGTCGATCAAAATTGTCAATATGCTGAGGATAACTGGCTACAATCATTAATTTGAAAACTATAATCTAGAATAAATAATTTATGCATGATAGAAACATAATAGATATCCACAATGTTGAATTTAAACCATTCGATCGTTATGGTGCTCCAGTTCCAAATATGAGCTGGCATATTATTAGTTATGATCAAATTTCAGGTCAAGGGAGTTATGTTTTAAAGATGGATCCAGGCGCACAAACTGTTCCCCATACTCATATGGGCTTTGAAGAATTTCTTATTGTAGAAGGTGAATTAATTGACTCAGATGGAATGGTTTTTAAAAAAGGTGAGTTTGTTTCCTTTGAGCCTGGAAGTAAGCACTCTTCATTTTCAGAGATTGGTGCATTAATTATTGTCTTTCAAAGAGGCTTAAACCAGCCCTTAGAGGAGCATTAGATGCCTTTAGTAATAAGAAAAACCCTCATGCATGTTGAAGAAACGCTCATTGAGGGTAATAAAAAAGCTAAGAATCCACTTATTCTAATTGCTG
The DNA here is from genome assembly GCF_003326015.1 of Candidatus Thioglobus sp. NP1. Classification (NCBI taxonomy): domain Bacteria; kingdom Pseudomonadati; phylum Pseudomonadota; class Gammaproteobacteria; family Pseudothioglobaceae (SeqCode); genus Candidatus Thioglobus; species Candidatus Thioglobus sp. NP1. The sequence goes on along the minus strand of NZ_CP023860.1, from coordinate 1,118,329 downwards.
CAGTTGCCGTAATAAAAAACCCTTGGGTCAATCTTTTAAAAGAGAATGTCTTCATTGATGATCTAAAACCTGGCATATTAGATGTTGCTCCTGAATTAGGAGAAATCTTAACAGCAATGATTGTTAAGGAAGCTGGATCTGGGGATAAAGTTGAAGCTTATGGAAAATCTGCAGTTGTTGGTCTCAAAGGTGAAATTGAACATGCCTCTGGAATAATTCATACGCTTCGTTTTGGTAACTTTTATCGTGAGGCTGTAGGAGCTAAATCATACTTATCATTTTGTAATACTCGAGGTGGAGCTAACGCTCCAATTATGATTCCTCTTATGGATAAAAACGATGTTGGTAGGAGGTCCCATTATTTGACTATTCATCTCTCTGTCCCAGATGCACCAGCAGATGATGAAATAGTCGTAGCATTAGGCGCATCAATTGGTGGCAGGCCTCATCATAGAATTGGTGATCGATATCAAGACTTAAAAGATTTAGGTCATGATGTGGATAACCCTGCAAGCGTTTAACTAAGTTTCTAAGTCTATTTGCGATTCTAGAGCTTCCTCTGCTATTACCTCCATTGCAACTAAGCTTGGAGTTTGAGCCATAACTTGGAAGTCTGCTTGATCTGACTCTACAACGTCCTCAGTAATAAACATCATTACAAATACTGTTAGTGCAATAACTAGGTGAACTATACTTAAATATAATAAAAACCCATTACTATCAAATAATTCAAGAAAATAACTCATTGTGAATGGTCCTAATGCTGCAAAAACACTGTAAACAAAGATAATTGTGCCACTAGCACTTACCATTTGGCTCAGCTTTAGACGATCATTAGTTTGAGCTACTCCAAGGGAATATAGAGGTAATGTTGTTGCTCCAATTAACCCATTTAAGATTAAGAATGTAGTCTTAGAAAAATCAAATAAAGCAAGAATAATACAAAGACCTATAACTATTGAACAACATAATAAAATCACCTTTCTGCGATCAATTCTGTCAGAAAGCCAGCCTAATGGCCATTGAGATAGAGCACCAAAACCAATGAAAAGTGTCATAAATAATGCAGTCTCAGAAACACTTAGACCAGATTTAATGGCATAAATTGTTCCAACTCCAAAAAATCCAGCAGAAGCAAGTCCAGAGATGCCAATTGTAGCAACGCCTGAAGGTGAGGCCTTCCAAAGAGCTTTAAAGCCTAAATACTCTTGAAGCTCAGACTCAGGGGCTTTAATTTCAGTTAGAAGAATAGGTATCAGTGAGATTGAAAGTAAAATTGAAGCAAGTAAGAATAAGCTCACTCCTTTAGGATCATCAACTACAAACAAACCCTGGCCCATTGCTAAGCCACCCCATACGACCATCATATGTATTGAGAATATTTGCCCCCTATTTTCATTAGAAGAAATTGAATTTAGCCAGCCCTCAACGATAATCATAATTCCTGCAACGCAAAAGCCTGAAAGAAATCTTGATACAAACCAAACAGGAGGCTCAATAAAAAGAAGTTGTATCAAAATTGCTGTTGAGGCTATTGAGGCGTATGCAGCATAAGTTCTAATTTGGCCTGTCTTATTGATTTGACTTGGTGAAATCAGTGAGCTTGCAAAAGCGCCTAAAAAGTAACCTGACATAACGAGTCCAGTAGTAATTACTGAGAAGCCTTCATAATCTGCTCTCCAGCTACTTAGTGTACCTTGGAGACCATTCCCTAGACTTATGAATAAAACACCTAGAAATAGAGGCCAGATTGAGCGCATTACATTAGTTAACATGATTATTAATGACTATATAAATATTCTAAAAAACGCGCATTATAATGTAATTAAATATTCTAATGAATAATTATGCTTAAAACTTTCTAATGACTGATATTCCTACAAAAAAATGGATAATTTATCTTCTTGAATGTGGGGATAAATCCCTCTATTGTGGAATCACTAATGACTTAGATAGACGTCTTAAACAACATCATGGTGAAATTAATGGTGGTGCAAAATATACTAGATCTAGAAAGCCATTAAAAATAGTTTATCAGGAGAATGCTATATCAAGAGGTGAGGCTTTAAAGCGTGAAATAACTATTAAAAAAATGTCAAAAAAATCTAAAGAAAATTTAATAAATAATAATTAGAAAAATTAAATTTATTTTTGTAATAAAGAGAGGTCATTTAAAACCATCTGTGAATGTGTTTTAGGATCTACTGAAAGGTAGATCTTGGATAGGAAGCCTTCAGGATCAATTATAAAAGTATTACGCTTTGCACTTTTATAACCCATAAAGTTGTTAAGAGAATCATAAGATTTTGCAGCCACACCCTCCTCATCTGATAATAGTGAAAATGGCAAGTTATTTTTATCAGAAAAGCGTTTGTGCGACTCGACACTATCCAAACTTAAACCAAATACAACAGATCGGCTCGCAATAATCCTTTTAACTGCATCTCTAAAGTCGCAGGCTTGAGTGGTACAACCTGGAGTATCGTCTTTAGGATAAAAATAAAGAATTACCCACCTACCCTCATAATCACTCAATTGGTGAGATTCATTGTTTTGATCATTCAGAATGAAGTTTGGAGCTTTATCTCCAACTTCAAGATTGGCTAATACTGAGGAAGAAGTAATTAATAGAAATACTAAAAAGAATAGTGGTTTAATAACAGATAGACGCATGCGAAAATAATACCCTATTTAAAAAAACAGCAAACTTAGTTCGTTGAAAGATTATTTGTATTTTTTTTAGAACTAATAATAGCGCTTTGGTACCATGCCATTGCCTTTAAAAACTGTTGTTCATTAATATTATTTCTCTGGCAATAAGAGCTCGTTAAGCTTTTACTAGGAGTTTTGATAATTTTATTTTTAGATCGTGTAATCATATATCACCTTTAAAAAACTTCAGTTGGTTGGTAGGAGTGACCGACCAACTGAAGCGAGTACCTCATATATCAAACGGAGAGAGAATGATATGAGATTCCGAGGTTCTTTAAAAAAAACTAATCAATAATATTGTTTTTAGCTATTAGAGAAAAATATTAAGCTAATGTATAATCTAAAATTATTAGACAGTTCACTAGCCATTATTTTTAAAATGTAACTAAAAGGGGTTTTCGTTACATAGACTCTAATAAACTAAAAACAATATGCACATAATAGACTTTGCAACAAAGTGTCAAATGTTTTATAAATGAAGTTTATGTGAAGAATTTATGAAGATTATTTCTTTTATTTGTTTTTAAACTACAATAATCTTTTTTTTGGATATAAAACAAGCTCTAATGCAACAAATACTAATTGTAGAAGACGATAAAACCATTGCTGAAAGCATAATATTTATTCTTGAGCAGGATTCTTTTAGTTGTAAGTGGTTTGATAATGGCAAAGATTCAATTGAATATCTTGATAATAATAATGTCGATTTAATGCTTCTTGATATTGGCCTTCCTGATATGAGTGGTTTTGATATTCTTCGAAAAGTTAGAAAAACTCATACCCTTCCCATAATTATTATTTCTGCAAGAGATGATGAGTCTGACCAAGTTCTTGGTCTAGAGGGATTGGGTGCAAATGCTTATGTGACAAAGCCATTAAGCCCAAGATTAGTAGTGGCTCATGTTCGCTCCCAGTTAAGAAATAATCGTCCAAACGCAACTCCTGGTGATTCTAAATTCAGTATTAATCAAGCCATGCAAAGAGTTGTATTTAATGAAATTGAGCTAACTCTTACTCCTATAGAATTTAAAATTTTATCGCACTTAATTAAAAACCCTAATAGAGTTCATTCAAGAGAGGATTTGATGAATATTATGTGGGATAGTCCCCATGGATCAGATACAAAAACAATCAATACTCATATAAAGTCAATCCGCAAGAGTCTTAAAAAAATTGATGATAAGGCGGAGTATATTGAGACTCACAGGGGAATTGGATACAGTCTTATTGAATGAGACACTTTAAATTAAATATTGGAACCAAACTTTTTATACTTTACTTTTTGGTAAGCTCAACATTGGTTTGGTTTTTTGCTTATAGAACCAGTATCGAATCTGCAAAATCAGTGATGATTGAAGTTTCAAGTTTAATGAGTAGAGTTGCTTCTCAAAATAATAAAGATGGTGAAATTGATCTAGAAACCTTTGAAGGCCTAGTGGTTAATTATTTGCGCTCACAAAAGAATACTGTAGCCATTGAATCCAATCAAAAACTTGAGAATCTCGCTATTTACGTCACAAACAAGGATGGCCTACTTGTTCTTGATTCAAGGGGTCTAGCTCTTGGTATAGATATGCGTGTCCTGAATCAAGTTGATTCGGTTCTAAAGGGTGAGGAAGATATTATCAGGGTTGTTACAGAACTCATTCCAGGACCAAAAAAAGGAAGAGGTGCTATCACTGAATGGTTCTATAAATCAGAGTTTCTCCATGCCTCAAATCCAATTTATAGTAATACTGGCGAGGTAATTGGGGCACTTGTAGTTGTTGCTCCAATGATGGACTTATTAGATATTAATTATTTATTTAAATTTATTTTTTATATATTTTTAATCTCATTAATTTTTGGAGTTCTTGGGAGTTATAGAATCTCTCGAAACATCCGCCGTATTCAAAAATATACCACTAGTCTATTCAAGGGAGAGGACGTTTCTATGCCAGATCTTAATATTCAGTTTGATAGTCTTGCTAAGACAATTGAAGATGCTAGAAATGAAGTAGAACTTAAAGATGATGTAGAGCAATATATTAGTACTCTAGCTCATGAACTTAGGACTCCAATAGCTGGAATTCAACTTACTGCAGGTGTTCTATTAGAACCAATGAGTGATGAAAAGAGAAAGGGATTTATTGAAAATATTTTAGAGTCAAATAAACATATGGATCTATTAGTAACTAGATTACTTGATCTTTCAAGAATAGAGCGGTTAGAGGAACTAACAAGAATCGAGAAATTAAAAATTGTTTCTGTAGTAAATGATGTCTTAAATGCACCTATTAGGATTAAAGCAATTGCAAGTAAAAAAATTAAAGTTGTTATAGAGATTGCTAAAAAATCAACCATAAATGCTGAAAAGATATTATTAGAACAAGCTATTGGAAATATTATAAATAATGCTCTAGACTTTAGCCCAACTGGAGGGACTATTACTATTAAGGCATCTGAAACAAATACTGCTATGTCAATAGTTGTTCTTGATGATGGTCCAGGCATACCTGATCATGTTCTAAGAAAGCTATTTACTCGATTTTTCTCTGTCTCTAGACCAGATACTGGGGTTAGAGGAAATGGTTTAGGACTTCGTTTTGTAAAGAAAATAATGAAACTTCATGGTGGTGAGATAACGCTTCAAAATCGCTTTATTCAAAAAGGTGCTGAAGCAAAATTAAGATTTCCAATTAGTAACAATTAAAAGTAATGATTATAAAAAATAAGTTTTTTTTCTTTAGTAAGATTTATCTTTAAAAAAATTGTGTTTTTGTCTCTCTAGACAAAGCATATTTATATGGTATTATTCGCGGGATTTGTAACAAAAAAATAACTCAATATGAAAATAATTATTCCAATTAAACGTGTACTGGATCCTTATACTCAGGCACGAGTAAATAGTCAAACACAACAAGTAGATCTTGCTAATGCTAAGATGGCAATGAACCCATTTTGTGAAATTGCAGTTGAGGAAGCCTTAACTATTAAAGAGAGTGGTTCTGCTAGTGAAACAATTGCAGTTAGTATTGGTACAGATAAGACAGTGGACACTCTGAGAACTGCTCTTGCTATGGGAGTTGATCGTGCTATTTTTATTAAAACTGAATCTGAGCTTGATCTGCAACCATTACATGTTGGTAAGATTCTAGCGAATATTATTAAACGTGAAGAAGCAGAGCTCATTATTATGGGCAAACAAGCTGTTGATAATGATAATAACCAAACTGGTCAGATATTGTCAGGCCTTCTGAATTACTCCCTTGGAACATTCATTTCTGAATTTAAACTAAGTGATGATGCCTCTAGTGTAGAAGTTAGTCGTGAAATAGACTCTGGTATTGAAACTAGAAAACTTAGTCTCCCTTCAATTGTTACAGTTGATTTAAGATTAAATGAGCCAAGATATGCTTCATTACCAAATATTATGAAAGCAAGATCAAAACCGCTAGAAACTATTGAATTATCTAGTCTTGATATTGATACTTCTCCAAGAATTAAAGTAATCAGTGTTGAGGAGTCAGGAACCAAGGATAGAGCTTCGAAGCAAATAAGTTCAGCTGAAGAGTTCTTCTCAGAATTAAACCAATTGGGAGTCTTATAATGTCTGCACTTGTCTTAATTGAATTAAATGGATCAGAAGTCAGCGCTAGTAGCAGAGCTGCTATTACTGCTGCTTCTCAACTTACTGATAATATTGATGCATTAGTATTAACTAATGCATCATCAAACTCAGCTTCTGTTGCTGCACTTGCAGGGATAATTACTGTCAAAATGATTGTTGATGCCGCATTAGAAAATGCAAATGTAGAAGTTGCTAGTAAATTAGTTGCTGATGCTATGAGTGATTACAAATTTCTAGTTTCTGGATCTTCAACATACAGTAAAAATATTCTTCCACGTGTTGGTGCACTTTTAGATGTTCAGCCAATCTCTGATGTTTGCGAAATTAAATCGAACAATACATTTGTTCGTCCTTTGTATGCTGGAAACATTATGGCAACTGTAGAATCATCTGATGAAACTATCGTAATGACTGTTAGAGCTACTGCCTTTGAACATTCTAGTGATGGTGGATCAGCTCAAGTTGAGACTCTATCTGTAGATATTCCTGAGTCAAACTCAACCTTTATTTCTCTTCAGGAGTCTCAATCAGAGAGGCCTGAGTTAACAACAGCTGAAAGAATTGTCTCTGGTGGACGTGGTCTTGGATCTGAAGAAAATTTTGTATTAATTGAGCAACTTGCTGATAAACTTGATGCAGCAGTAGGAGCTTCAAGAGCAGCAGTAGACGCTGGATTTATTTCTAACGACTACCAAGTTGGGCAAACAGGTAAGGTTGTTGCGCCAAAACTCTATTTAGCAGTTGGAATATCTGGAGCTATCCAACATCTTGCTGGAATGAAAGACTCACAGGTCATCGTTGTCATTAATAGTGATCCAGATGCACCTATGTCGAGAATGGCTGATTTAGTTTGGCAAGTAGATTTATTTGATGCATTAAAAGAATTGAACGATTATAAGGTCTAGGAATTGATTTAAATGGAAAGGGAGTCAATAGAATATGATGTAGTTGTAGTGGGTGGTGGTCCATCCGGCTTAGCTTCAGCATGTAGGCTTAAACAACTTAATCCTAACCTATCTGTTTGTTTACTTGAAAAAGGTTCTGAAATAGGCTCTCATATCATTTCTGGTGCAGTATTTGAACCTGAAACATTATTTGATCTTTTCCCTGAAGAAGCAAAGAACTGTCCTACTCTTAAAACCTCTGTTGTTAAGGATGACCTTTATTGGCTTACTAATAATAATAAAAGTATAAAAGTACCCTCTTGGATGATGCCAAAAAGCCTTCATAATAAAGGCAATTATATTATCTCACTTGGAGAGTTATGCCAATGGATTGCTGAAAGAGCTATGGATCTTGGGGTTGACATCTTTCCAGGCTTTCCTGCACAAGACTACATTACTGATAAAAGTGGAAGAGTTACTGGAATTGCTACTGGTGATATGGGAATTGACAAAGAAGGTAATCAAAAAGGGACCTATACACCTGGAATGGATATTCTTGCAAAGCAAACAATCTTTGCTGAAGGAGCAAGGGGTCATTTAGGTAAAAAATTAATAAAAGAATTTAATTTAGATGAAGGTAAAACACCTCAGCATTTTGCTATAGGCTTTAAAGAAATCTGGGAAGTTGATAATAATAAGCATAGTCCCGGAGATGTTGTTCATACTATGGGATGGCCACTTACAGGTGAAACTTCAGGTGGAGGTTTTCTTTATCACTTTGATAATAATAGGATTGCAGTTGGTCTAATCGTTGACCTTAATTATTCCAATACACATCATAGTCCCTTCCAAGAATTTCAGCAATATAAACAACATCCTGCTATCAAACAATATCTAGAATCAGGTAAGCGAGTCTCCTATGGCGCAAGAGCAATTACCAAAGGTGGTATAAATTCTCTTGTAAAAATGGAATTTAATGGTGGCATGATTATTGGCTGTGACGCAGGAACTTTAAATCCTAGCAAAATAAAAGGCAGTCACTGCGCCCTTCAATCTGGAATGCTAGCTGCTGAGTATGTAAATAAATTACTTGCAGAGGAAATTTGTGATTTCGATGATCTATTTAAAAATAGTGGTCTCTATAAAGAACTTTACGCTTCTCGAAACTTCAGTAGTGCGATGCATAAATTTGGCTTCTATATTGGCGCAGCATATAACTTTATTGAATCAAATATCTTTCGTAATACTCTACCAATTACTATCAAGGATGAAAAAAGAGATTGTGACTCATTAAAACCAAGTAAATCCTCTAAATTAAAAATCTACCCCGTACCTGATAATAAATTAAGTTTTGACATTACTTCATCTTTATTTTTGTCTGGTACAAATCATGAGGAGGATCAGCCTGTCCACTTAAAGCTAACTGATGCTGATATTCCATTAAATTATAATAAACCTACTTACGATGAGCCAGCTCAAAGATACTGCCCTGCTGGAGTCTATGAGATACTAGAAAAAGAAGGTGAAGATTATTTTCAGATTAATGCTCAAAACTGTCTCCATTGTAAGACCTGTGATATTAAAGACCCATCTCAAAACATCAACTGGACTCCTCCAGAAGGTGGTGGTGGCCCTAATTATGTCGGTATGTAGACTTATTTAGTTTGATTAGCTGTAATAACCACTGTATCAACAATTTCATCAACACTACAACCTCGTGATAAATCATTAACTGGTTTGGCTAAACCTTGTAGAATTGGTCCTATTGCCCTTGCACCAGAAAAACGCTGCACTAACTTATAGCCAATATTGGCAGCATCAAGATTTGGAAAAACCAACACATTTGCAGGTGGTATAAATGAAGTTTCTGGATACTTAATTTTTAATACATTTTTATCTAACGCGGCATCAAGTTGAATATTACCAACAATATCAGCTTTTGGTAACTCATCCCTTAGTGCCTCTGTTGCGAGCCTCACTTTATCAACTTGAGCATGCTTTGCGCTCTGATTTGTAGAAAATGAGAGCATCGCTAATTTTGGCTGATCTTCAAGAAAAGATTCCGCAGTCTTATAGGCACTCTTAGCAATTTCAACGAGCTCTTCTGAACTAGGATCTATATTCATAGCGCAATCTGAAAAAATTATATTTTCACCATACGACTTATGATTTTCATCAAAAACCATAAGGAATAAACTTGATACAAGTTGACTTCCCTCAGATACCCCAATAATTCGAAGTGCATTACTTAATACCTCCTGACTTGGAGTAATTGCACCACTCACAACTCCATCAATATCACCCCTTAAAAGAGCAACCATGGCAAATACGCTTGGATTTGAAACAAGCTCCAGAGCCTCAATTAAGTCAAGTCCTTTATGTTTTCTTCTCTCATAAAGGCTATTTGCATATTCCATCTTCAAATCTTCATCATCTATATTAATATACTCAATACCTGATGGTGGATTTGTATTTGAACCTAGTAAAATCACTTGGGCAATTTTTTTTCTTGAAATTATTTCAGCAGCTTGAATAATTCGAGGATCAGCAGACTCTGGTAATAAAATTCGAGGAAATTTTGCTATTGCCTTGTTAGTAAGGTTATGCAGTAGTGACATCATTTTGCTTCAGTAAAATATAATTATAGTTTACCCGAAAAAAGCGATAATTCACTAATGCCTTGGTCTTCAAGGTTCTATTTTAATTAAAAATATTACATATTTTTGTTATCCCTTACTCATAAGGTTGAGGTTAAAATTAATGCAATGAATAATGATTTTCAAAAAGAACGTATCGATTTAGCTGCAGCATTTCGCTGGGCTGCCAGGCTCAATATGCATGAGGCTGTTGCTAATCATTTTAGTTTTGCAGTATCTAAGGATGGATCTCAATTTTTATTAAATCCCATTGGTAAGCATTTCTCAGAGATACGCGCTAGTGATATCATTTTAGTTGACACCAATGATGAGTCAACCATGTCAAAACCTAACGCTCCAGACCCAACTGCCTGGGCAATTCATGGAGCCATGCACAGAAAAAATTCAAATGCGAGATGCATCCTTCATGTTCATCCTAAATACGCTACTATTCTAGCTTGCCTCGATGATAAGGTAATGAAACCCATAGATCAAAATACGATGCGTTTTTATGAGAATGTTGCGATTGATTATGAGTATAGTGGAATGGGTCTTGGTGAGGAAGCTAAAAGATTAAGCATGCTTCTGGGCAATAAATCAGTATTATTAATGGGCAACCACGGTGTTCTTACTGCTGCAAAAACTATTGCTAGAGCATTTGATGATCTTTATTTTTATGAAAAATCATGCGAAACACTTATTGGCGCCTATCAGACAGGTCAAAAATTACATTTAGCAAGTCATGAAGTTGCACATAAAACAGCTCAACAGTGGGAAAAATATGATGCATCTGATCTTCATTTTGATGCACTAAAAAGAATTCTAGATAAGGAAGAGCCAGACTATAAAAATTAGTTTTTTTAAAAAATTTACTTAATTGATAAGGAGCACCAATGTCAAAAAATACCGTTGCATTAGATGTTGACTATGTAAAGTCACAATTTCCAGCCTTTAAAGATCCCAAGAGCTCTAAATGGTCTTTTTTTGAGAATGCAGGTGGAAGCTACGTACCCATCAATGTCATTGATCATTTAAATCATTTTATGACCTCTACCAAAGTACAACCCTATGCAGAGTTTGATACTTCTGCAATTGCAGGTGACAATATGGATCAGGCAACGGCTCTATTTGCTGAAATGATTAATGCTAAAACTGATGAAATTATTATTGGTGGCTCAACAACAATGAACATGTATGTTCTCTCAAATGCTATGAGGAGTCTTTTACAGCCAGGTGATGAGGTTATTGTTACAAATCAAGATCATGAAGCTAATGTTGGTGCATGGCGAAGACTTGCTGAACATGGAATGGTTATAAAAGAATGGCAAATTAATGCCAATACTGCTGAACTTGAAATTGATGACCTAAAGTCACTTTTATCAAATAAAACAAAAATTGTTGCGGTAACGCATTGCTCAAATATCGTTGGTTCCATTAATGACCTTAAAGCAATTGCAAAGTTAGTTCATGAATATGATGCTTATATAGTTGGTGATGGGGTTTCTTATGCTCCTCATGGTTTTCCTGATGTCAAGGACCTAGGCGTTGATTTTTACGCATTTAGTCTTTATAAGACCTATGGACCTCACTTAGGACTACTTTATGGAAAAAAGGAAATTTTAGACCTACTCCCAAATCAAAATCATGAGTTTCTTGAGGGAGACGTACCCTACACTCTTAATCCAGGTGGGCCAAATCATGAAGAGCTTTCTTGTTTGATTGGAGTATATGAATACTTTAATAATTTATTTGAGCACCACTTTCCAGGACAAGAAGGCTCTGTTAGGGAAAAAATTGTAGCTGTTAATGAACTGATTGCTCATCATGAAATGGAGATTGCTAACCCTTTGCTCGATTATATAAACTCTCGAGATGATATTAATCTGATTGGAAAAAATCAAATATCAAACAAAGATAGAGCTCCAACGATAGCCTTTACTATGAATAATAAGTCCTCAAAGGAACTTAGTAGTAATCTTGTTAAATATGGTATTGCAACAAGAAATGATAACTTTTATGCCTGGAGATGCCTTAAAGCACTAGGAATTGATGTTGATGATGGCGTTGTAAGAACAAGTATGGTCCACTACAACACCCATGAAGATGTTGATAATTTAATTAGTGCTCTAAAAAAGATTTAAAGAAGTGAAAGAATAATTAATTATCTCCAAGATTTTCTTTTAAAAAGTCAATCATTGTTCTAACCTTGTTTGGAGTATAACGCCGAGACAGTCTGATGATATATAGAGTAGCTGGCTCAAGTTTGTGCTCCTCAAAAACTCTTACCAACTTCCCACTTGCTAGCTCTTTATCAATAATAAACTCTGGAAGACCAACAATTCCTAGTCCATTGATTGCTGCATCTCGAAGCGACTCACCATTATTTGCTACAAATCTGTTTTGATTCATTGGGTTAATAATATTATCATTAGTATCAATATTAGGTTTATCAAGAGTGTAGCCTAAAAAACTATGGCCTTCTGATTGCTTATTATTTTTTGGATTGCCATTGTTATTTATATAATCTGGCGAAGCAACCATGGCAAACTCAATAGAACCAATTGCGGTAGCAACAATAGTAGAATCCTTAATTTCTGATGCAATCCTAATGCCGATATCAATTCCCTCTGCCTGAAGATCTGTTTGTCTATCTTCTAATTGTAAATTTATAGAGATATCAGGATATTCTTTTAGAAAATCTGAAAGTATTGGAGATAAGCACTTAATACCATAGCTTAGTGGTGCTGAAATGCGAAGCTCTCCCTTAATCTCAGATTTGCCCTCCCTTAATTTTTCTTCAGAGCTTTCAATGTCACTCAAGATAATATTAACATCTTCAAGGTACTGTTCACCAGCCTCAGTCATGCTTAAATTTCTTGTTGTCCTATTAATTAATCTAACGCCCAAAGCTAGCTCGAGAGAGTTAATTCGGCGACTAACAGTAGCAGAACTTGTATTTAATCTTTCTGCTGCAAGATGATAACTACCAGCCTCAACGACAGCTTTAAAAGATTCAAGATCGATTAATGAGTATTGTTTCATTTTATGAAATAGTAAGTTAGCTAATTAAAGTATTTATTGCATATTTTAAATCATTATAATTTTATTTTTTTAGTTATTATTAGCTAATTAAATTGATCAAGTGCTATTTATCCGCGGAGGCACTTTTTCTTTCAGCCCGCCAGAGCTGTTATTAATAATCTGGCTTTTTTATAGTTTTACTAAAGGGAGTAACATGGAAAACGTCAGAAATGATAACGGTACTTGTGGATGTGGTCGATCACCAACTGGTGATTGCATTGGTTGGCATATGCTGTCTGCTGAAGAATTTGAAGCAAAAACCGATCAAGAAAAAGCAGCAACATTTGAGGATTCGGAGTAATCAAAAATTTGTTTCTTTGTGCAATAGGCCTGTGTTAAGTATAATTAATGCAGGTTTTTTTTATTATTTAAGGAGCAAAAAAGATGAAATTAATTATGAATTTTGAAGTATCTAAGGGTTACGAAACTTGGAAAAAAGCCTTTTTAGCTAATGAACCAATGAGACAAAGACATAATATTAATTTATTAGCTTATGGCCACGCTGATGATAATGAAAATAATGTCTACTCAGTTATTGAGATTCCAGCAATGGAAGTTATGCAAGATATGTTAAAAGATCCCGACATGGTAACACTAAGAGAAAATGCTGGTGTTATTTTAGAAACTCAATCAATGATAAAATTAGTTGAGTAAATAAAACATTAAAGAGAACCCTTCTAGATTCTAGTAGGGTTTTTTAAATCAAAAACAGTCAAACCAAAATCATTCATACTTCGCTCTGCTCATAGAGAGTTGGAAACATTTTGCCACTTAATTCATCACCATTTTGATAACCATTTGCTTCCATCATTGCTCTTTCTTCTTGGGCCCAATCGCCTCGATACTCAATCATAGAGCCTTCTTTAGCCATTCTAAGAGTATATCTATGGATATTGTTCTTTGGCACTACTTGGTTTAAACTTCCATGTAATGTTCTCATATCAAAAAAGATGCAATCACCCAACTCAAGGTCCCACTGCAAAAAATCATAGTCACTCTTATTATTAAGAATATCTGGGGTAATATCATAGGTTTTACCATTGACAATACCAGCCTCACCATCAACTAGATGGCCTTCATTAAATCGAGTTCTAATAAATAGCTTATCCCATAGGTGAGAGCCTTTTATCCAAGCAATACCCTCTTCTTTGGATACTGGCTCCAGTGGAAGCCAAAGAACACACATCGTCCCTTCAAAATCAAAGTAAGAGATATCATGATGAAATGGAGCGCCGGACTGAGAGCCAGCTTCTCTATAAAACCAGTTATCCATTACTAAGTTAATTTTTTTAGCATCCATCAACTCTGATGCCATTTTTGCTGTTGGAGAGTTAAAAACGAAGTCTTTGAAGTCCTTAAATAGATCCCAAGTCCAAAAATCCTCAAAATAACCAGGCATATTGTCATCTCTAGTATGCCTTTCAAATCTAGAACTTGGATTATTCAAGTCTTCATCAATCCCCCTTCTTAACTTTTCTATCCATTCCATATCAAACTTCCCTTTGATATGAACAGCTCCATCCTCATTGAATTTTTTTATTTCGTCTTTATTTAACATTTTTACAAGGAAGAAGTATTACTTATAGCTACTTTTGCTAATTATATTTATATATTTTATATACTAGACTGGGCAGGACATATCATTACCACAGCACATTGGTGACTTAATTTTGCCATGACCATTCTGACATTTTGATATTTGAACCTTATTGCCATCATCTAATACAAGTACATCATCAACTAGAGGTGTATCACACTTCGCACAAGTTGCATTAACTGCCATACCACATTGATCACATTCATAAGTTGCCATAGTTATTTCTCCGATTAAATTAAACAATATACTAACAGAATGGATTTGAAATATAAAAAAAACAATTATTATTTTGATTAGTTCACCCAACAGGTATATTATTAAAACTCAATGAAACGAATACTTTTAATACTATTTCTGGCTTTTAGCGTTATTGGAACATCTTTTGCAGGAGGTGATGATAGAGATCAAGAGTTACCGTTAAACTCTCTTAATACAGCTAATGATGAAATAAATAGCTCTTTAGAAGAGGCAAATCAACAAGCTGTTTCCCAGGATTCTGAAAATAGCACAGCCAACCTAGAGGAGCTTCTCAAACAAATTGAGAACGATCTTAAGGAGATATCAGAACTTGAGGATAAGTCCAACGACCGAAGCTTCCAAGCAACCTTCAAAGAAAACTACATAGATTCATTTTCTGGGCGCTTTATTTTGCTTGGTGTTATAGCTCTAATGCTTTTTATAATTCTTCTTTTAAGTACTTTTTTTTCAAGAAAATAATAAGTTAAAGTCTAAGCTCTCTATCAATTAAAAAGGAATAATACCCATCATTAATAAAAACAACTTGATAATGTTGTTTCTATTGATCATTACTTATATTCAAGTCTTTTTAACTAAATTGATACTTAATGCCTGCAAGCAGCAACCAAACTAAAGCTTACGATTTTAAAACTAGAGATATTAAGGTTTTAAAAAAACTTCTTCCGTATTTGCTCAAAATGCGAGCTCGTGTTATTTGGGCTGTTAGTTTTTTAATGTTGGCAAAATTAGCTAATGTTGCAATTCCCCTTGCGCTAAAAGAGATTGTTGATGGCCTTGATCAGACCAATTTAATCTTAGTATTGCCACTTGGTATGTTGCTAGCATATGGCCTTTTAAGACTAGCAAGTTCTCTGTTTAATGAGCTTCGTGATGCCATTTTTGCCAAAGTTCGTTATCACGCTATGAATTTAATTGCACATGGCGTCTTTAAGCATCTTCATACTTTAGATTTATCCTTTCATTTAGATCGACGTATTGGTGGTATTACCCGAGATATTGACCGAGGCACCCTAAGTGTATCAACCTTACTCTCAATTTTTGTCTTTAATATTCTGCCTTCATTATTTGAAATATTTTTAGTAATTGGCATTTTATGGCTTAATTATGACCTTCTTTTTGCTGGTATCTCTTTACTAACAGTGTTCTTTTATGTTGCTTTAACATTGGCCATTACCACTTGGCGAATGAAGTTTCGCTATCAAATGAACGATATGCAATCTGAGGCCAATACTAATGCAGTAGATAGTTTGATTAATTATGAGACTGTCAAATACTTTAATCAGGAGAAATTTGAGGTAGATCGTTACGGTGAGACAATGCAGCGTTGGGAAGATCTTGCCACCAAAAGTTTTACTTCCATGACAGCACTTAATTTTGTCCAAGGTGCAGTGATAGCGATCGGTGTGACTATTATTTTGATTATGGCAGCCCAAGGTGTCGTTGATAAGATCCTAAGCTTAGGAGACCTTATTATGATTCAAGCGCTCCTCTTACAGCTCTTTATACCATTAGGTGGTTTAGGTATTATTTATCGTCAAATTAAGCATAACTTCATCGATATGAATAATATGTTTGACCTATTAGATCGATCCTCTAAGGTTACTGATGTTGCCAACGCATCAGAGCTCAAAGTCTCTAAAGGTGAGGTTGAATTTAATAATGTATCTTTTGCTTACACTGGTAAGAATGAGGTCCTAAGTAATATTAACTTTATACTTAAACCAGGTCAAAAAGTGGCAATTGTAGGTCCTTCTGGTGCTGGCAAATCAACACTTGCTAAACTGCTCTTTCGTTTTTATGATATTTCAGGGGGTGCAATATTCATAGACCAGCAAAACATTAAACAATTTACTCAAGACTCTTTACGAAGCGTTTTAGGAGTCGTGCCTCAAGATCCAGTGATGTTTAATGAAAGTATTTATTACAATATTGCTTACGGTCGAGCAGGTGCAACCGAATCCGAAGTTAAACAGGCAGCAAAGCTTAGCTTTATTGACAGCTTTATTGACTCTCTTCCAGAAGGTTATGACACCCTAGTTGGTGAGAGAGGCTTAAAACTCTCAGGTGGTGAAAAGCAGCGTTTAGCGATTGCAAGAGTATTGTTAAAAAATCCTCCAATATTGATTTTTGATGAGGCCACTTCAGCACTTGATTCATATTCAGAAAAAATGGTACAAAAGGCCTTAGCTAGTTTGGCGCATAAGCATACAACGCTGGTGATTGCTCATCGCCTATCCACAATTGTTGATGCTGATCAAATTATTGTTCTTGGAAATGGCACAATTGCTGAACAAGGTAAGCATCAGCAATTGCTAGATCTGAATGGCCAATATGCAAGACTTTGGCAAATACAAGTCAACAAGCAAGCTCGGAAGTAATTTTAGCTCACGATCAATATTCAGGATTTATTAGGAATTTATCTAAAATAACTAATAATTTACTTTATTCCAGTGATGACTAGCGTTCCATTCCAATCTGCATGTTTATTTGAATACCAAGTCTCAACATCATTCAATCCCGCTTTTTTAAACATCTGCACCCACTCTGCAGCTTTAAGCATCAGCATTGGAGTATCAATCTTTTCTTGCCAAGAATGGGAATCTTTATTTTCATAATAGTGATCTAAACCAACAATCAATCTCCCATTTTTGTTGAGCCAAGAATCTGAAATTCTTTTCACAATATCTGCAGGATTTTCTAAATAATACAATACCTCCATAGAGTGAATTACATCGTACTTCTCGGGTGAGTTAAAAGTATTGATATCCGCTAGAATATATTTAGTCTTGCCTCCTCTTGACTGAGCATTACTAATCATTTGTTGAGCCCCATCGATTCCAATGGATTGGCTGCATAATGCATTATTTACTGCGAGACGAGCCACCCAACCATTGCCACAACCAAGGTCTAAAAAGCTAAATTTTTCACCAATCTCTAATCTTTCTTTTAATGCAAAATTGATCATTTCATTAACAGCAATTGCGTGAGAGTCTTCCATCCCTCTGTCTTTTCCTATCTCAGCCCATTCTCCAAAAACATCTGTAGGTTCCCTCATAATCATTCACAATAAGTTATTTATAAAAAAATTATTTTACATTGATTAAAAAAAATATAAATATCTTGTTTTTTTTTAATTTTAATTAACTAAAATTACCCACTTATGAAAACGCTATTTGTAATTCTTGGCAACCAACTCTTCGACCCTAAGATTATTAAAAATCTTGGCTGTAGTGATGTATTTATGGCTGAGGACTTTGGTCTATGCACCTATGAAAAACACCATAAGTTAAAGCTTTATTTGTTCCTCTGTGCAATGAGAGAATATAGAGATGAGCTTGAGTTAGAAGATATTAAAGTCCATTATCATCTTTTAAATGAACGTCAAAAAAAACAGCCTTATCTTAACTGCCTAATTGAGTATGTTAAGAATAATAATATTGAGCAAATCAATCTCTTTGAAGTTGAAGATAAAGAGTTTGAAAAAGTTCTTTTAGAAGGCTTAAAAGATAATAATATCAATTATAAGATCCACCAATCCCCTATGTTTTTATTCTCTAGAGAGGAGTTTGACTCTTTTGCGAAAGATAAAAAGCTTTTGAGAATGGCAAATTTTTATCAACAGGGTAGAAAAAAATTCAATATCTTAATGGATGATCAAAATAAACCCATAGGTGGAAAGTGGTCCTTTGATGAAGAGAATAGAAAAAAAATACCGGCCAACACCCCTATTCCAGATTTACCAAAGATTACAAGATCAATTCATCACGATGCTATTTGTAGTCTTATAGAGCAGTATTTTGCTGACCACCCTGGTAGCCTTGATAATCCTTGGTTTCCAGTTACACGTAGTGAGTCTGAAATCCAATTTAAAAACTTTATAAAAATAAGAATGGCTAATTTTGGTATCTATGAAGACGCCATGCTAGAAGGCAAAAACTTTTTGTTTCATAGCTGTATTAGTGCCTCAATGAATATTGGGCTTTTATCACCACAAAAAGTTATCGATGAATTACTCAATAGTGCTAATGAGCTTGGGATTCCAATGAATTCTTTAGAGGGCTTTATTCGTCAGGTTCTGGGCTGGAGAGAGTTTATTAGAGGAATTTACCAAACTAAAGGGGATTTTCAGCTTAGTCATAATTATTGGGGTCACTCAAAGAAGATTACCTCTAATTGGTATGACGGTTCGACAGGAATAGTTCCACTGGATGATTGTATTAAAACCGCAGTTCAAGATGGTTACAATCATCATATACCAAGACTCATGGTAATTAGCAACATAATGAACCTTTGTGAGATTGATCCTAAAGAGATTTATAGGTGGTTTATGGAGATGTATATAGACTCCTCTGAATGGGTAATGGTTCCTAATGTATTTGGCATGGCAACATACTCTGATGGTGGCTTAATGTCAACAAAGCCCTACACCTGTGGTTCAAATTATTTACTTAAGATGAGTAACTATAAGAGAGGTGACTGGTGTGATACTGTCGATGGACTCTATTGGCGATTTATTGAAAAAAACAGAAAGTTCTATGATTCTAATCCAAGGCTATCAATGCAAGCCAGACTGCTCGATAAAATGAATGTGGAAAGAAAGCAACGCATCATTATTAAGGCTGAAGAATTTATAACCCAATTTACCAAAAATTAAAAAAAAGGGCTGATATGCTATCAGCCCTTAAATGCCATATATTAAGCTTTTTTAGTCTTGCTTAATACGACCATCGGTATAACCTTTATATCCTGGATTTGCTCCAATATAATCAGCAATAACATCTGCTAAATCTGGCCCAAAGTCATAGATATCAGTTGCAGATCTAAACATTTTATATCCGTCTCCACCACCCCGAATAAAGTTATTAGAAACCATACCGTATGTGCCGTATAGATTCAACGCACTCCAACCATAACTGCCTTGAGTCTCAATCGAAGTTACCCTATCTCCAGCTGGTCTAGTTGGATCAAATGAAAATCTCATACCAGATACCTGAGGGAATCTTCCAGCACCATCTTCATGCTCACTTACCCCATTTTCAATGGCAGCAAGAAGTTGCTTACCCGTAACTTTAAAAGTAGATAAAGTGTTTTGAAAAGGAAGGATTGTCATGATTTCTCCAAGTGTTACATCACCAGCATCTAAAGATGCCCTAATACCACCTGAGTTTGCCAATGCAATTGTATAACCTTTATCAATTACTGCACCTCTCATAGCATCTGCAATCATATTACCCATGTCACATTCTTGAGCACGACAGACCTCTCTGTTCCCAGTAAGTGGGTTAGATACATTTCCAACAAGAGTTTCTTTAAGCTCGTTAATTGGTAACTCTAGTTCATCCAAACGGGCAACAATATCTCCATCCTCTTCTATTGATGCATCAATTGTAATTGGCTCACCAGTTGCTGAAATAACCTCTCCCTTTTCACCAAATACAACCGAAAGCTCACCCAGGTATTTACCATATGCGTAAGCCTGAATTATCTGAGTATCATTAACTACCGTTGGGTATGGTCCTTTTGCTCTATCACTAACATTTGATAGATAGGCATTATCATGGCCTCCAACGATAACATCAACACCTGTTGTGTTTGCTGCAATTTCTTTATCGATTTCATATGAGGAGTGTGATAGAAGAATAATTATGCCTACACCATCAGCTGTTAAAGAATCTACTTCAGCTTGGACGGCAGAAATAGCATCAGTAAATATAATATTTTGACCAGGACTTGATAAGTCAACAACATCCTCTGTAACAACTCCAATTAATCCAATTTTATGGCCACTTCTTTCTATAACCGTTGATTTTTGCAGCTTACCCTTAAGTTCTGGCTCCATATCAATATTAGCATTTGCCATTAAAACAGGAAAATTCACCGCATCCATAAAAGCTCGCAATGTTTCAGGCCCATCATCAAACTCATGGTTTCCAACAGCCATTCCATCATATTGCAATTTATTCATCATTTCTGCTGCAACCTTTCCTTTGTACAAATTATAGAAAAGCGTACCTTGGAATTGATCACCACCATCTAAAAGTATTGTATTTTCATGTCTTGCACGGGCATCTTCAATTGCTGAAATTAATCGAGCTGAACCACCAAAACACTTACCCTCAGCATTGCTCTCCGCCGAACAATTATTGTCGTACTTACTGATCGGTCTAAAACGAGCATGAAAGTCATTAGTATGGAGGATTGTAAGATTAAGTATCTTGTGCCCTGCAGCCATTGATGGCTGACTATACATGCCTAATGAAACTAAAAAACTCAGAAGTATTCCTGAGATTATTTTTTGCAAACTTAATGGCTGCAATTGATAAATTTGATTCAAAATTCTTCTCCCTTATAATTATTTTTAATAATAAAAATCCGAATATTACAGTTCAATTATAACCCTGTTTTATTACTAAGATCTTATAAGTAATTGATTAAATTGGATTTTTAGATAGAAGGAATTTATAGACTTGTTGTGCCACTTGATCTGGAGCTTCAATTAGGAGTGAGTGCTTATAATCTTTTAGAATGCATAATTCAGAATTTGGTAATTCTTCTGCAATAAGTTTGTTAAGTCTGGGACTGCAACCCCCATCATTCTCTCCAGTAAGAACAAGACAAGGTTTAGTTACAAGATTTAACCATGGTGACATTTCTGTTTCCGCATAGATACGAAAGACCTCTAAAAAGACCTCTGGATTAGTATCGAGTACTTGTTGTAAACGTGACTCAACAGCAATAGAGTTTTGTTCGATAAAGTCATCAGTAAACCACCTATTGGTCAGAGTGCCAAGGATTCGCTCAATACCCTTTTCATGCATACTCTTAAGAACTGCATTGACTTTACTTTTATCATCTTCAGTTCTAAATGCTGCGGTACTTAAAAGTGATACTGAGAGAGTTTGTTTAGGATAGTTCAAAGCATATAAAGGCCCAATCATGCCGCCTAATGAATGACCAACAATATGCATTTTTTTGATATTAAGCTGACGCCTGATTACCTCAACATCGTTAACTAAATCCTCTAAGCTATATGGAAACTCTCCAGTTGGAGAATCACCGTGACCTCTTAGGTCGTAACTGACACAAGTGAAGTCACTTTCTAAATGTTTAATAACTGAATTCCATGTTGATTTGCTGGCACCAATCCCATGAACAAAGATAATGCATGGTCCAGTGCCAGTTACTGAGTAATTACAATTTACGCTAGCCATTGCTATTAGATTGACATTTAAAAATCAAGCTATACATTATGAAAATGGGGCATCACTTCTTCAGCAAAACGCTGAATATTATCAAGAGTTTCAGATTGCTCAGCACCAAAATTCATATTCAAAATAACTCGATCTATTCCTAAATTGGAGTAGACGCCCAGTTCATCAATCATTTGCTGAGGTGTGCATATTAATAGACTCTGATCAAGCTCTTCAATCGTCTGTGTCCGAGGCAGTGATTTAATCATACCATTCTCAACTATACCGGGACCTGTATAGACATTATCAAAGCGACTGTAATAATCGTGCGCCTGTTCAACTTTCTTCCAGCGATCTTTTGGATTGTCAGAGACAAAAGCTACTCGAGACAATGACAAGGATAAATCCTTACCCTTTTGACCCATTTCAGATTTTGCATTATTAAAGCTATCCACCTGATCCACCAATAGTTGATGATTTCCGGCTAGTGGTGTTGTCAAAATATGAAAACCACGTTTCGTACAATGGTAAATTCCCTCAGGATTCATGACTGCCATCATCAAGTTTGTTTGTCGAACAGGACGCGGCATAATGGTTATTGGATCGAATTTGTAATATTTGCCATCCCAGGAGACCTCTTCTTGGCTCAGTAGTGCTTGTAAGACATCTAAGGATTCATTGAATTTTTCCTGTGTTTCTGACATTGGCAAGCCTAAGCGTTCAATTTCATACTCAAAAGCTCCACGTCCAACCCCTAGCATGAGACGTCCCTCAGTAAAAATATCTGCTACAACAACCTCACCAGCATAAGTCCTCATGTCATGGATTGGAAGAACAGTAATCGAGGTAATAATCTTAACGTGATCGGTATGAGCTGCAATCTTCACTGCAAACTGTAAAGGCGCTGGCATTAACAAAATATTCATGAAGTGATGCTCAGTAACAGAAACTGCATCATACTTAAGTTGATCTGCTAAAACTGCCTGCTCGAGCATATCTCCATATAGGTGGTCTCCACCATATGATTTATCAGGATAATAGGCTGATAATTGAAGACTAAAGTCCATTTTATGATTTGCCTAAGTAATTAAGTCAGAAATTATAACTCAAAAAATATAGTTAAGAAATAGGCTCTATGGCATTTTCTTCTTTCATTAGAATTGGCCGCCCATCTGCAGTATTTAGTGGAATAATTTTTCCTTTGTATCTTGCACAAAGTGTAGGTGCATTTTGTTTATTTTTTCCTAAGTTAACCTCTAAATCAACCAACACTAATTCTGCATCTAAAACCTCTAATACTTTCATTATCTATCTCCTTGTTCCTTTTGTTTATTTCGACGACATCTTTCACTACAATAAAGAACATTGTCCCAGTCTTTCCTCCACTTCTTTCTCCAAGTGAAGGGCTTTCCACAGGTTTTACAGTCCTTCTCTTGTTTCATTAATTACAAGTTTTATTGATATCTTAATTTGAATTAAGCTTCAGTTTTTAAAATTTTATTTTTTATCTTAATTAACCAGTTAGATATATCTAAGTTCATTGAATAGAGGCATGGAAGAAGTATTAAAGTTACAAAAGTACCAAACAGCAAACCATATCCCAATGCCATTACCATTGGTTGTAAGAATGCGTCCTTACCCCCAAAACCATATATAAGTGGCAGAACTCCTGCAAGCGTTGTAAGAGTCGTTAATACTACTGCTCTTAGCCTATCCTTAGCTCCCGCTGCAATCCACTGGATAGAAGTACTACTCTTATCCTGACTTTTCTTAATGAAATTAAGGTGACTTATCATGACTAATGAGTCATTTACCACAACTCCCACCAGGGCTAAGACTCCCAATAAAACAAAGAAACTAAATGTTTCAGAGTGAAAGAAGAAGGCCCAGACAACGCCAATCAAAGCAAAAGGAATACTAAGAATCACTAATATTGGTTGCGAGTATGAATTAAAAAGAAGTGCTATTAACATGTATATTCCAAAGACAGCAAAACCGAGCGCCAAAGAGAAGTCACTCAAAGCTTCTTTTGCTTCTAAAGAGCTTCCACCCTCTATGGCACGAACTTCAGGAAAATTATTAATTAAATCAAGATCATCAAGTGCTCTTTTTGATACAGATTGAGCAGTAGTTATTGCATCTTCAACCGCCGCACTTACCTTAACAACACGCTCACCATTTAAATGCTTGAAATTTGGATCTCCTGGAGTTTCCGCAACACTTGCAAATTGAGCCATTGGAATCATTCTTCCTTGGTTATTTCGGATAGAGGTTTTGGTAATATAGTCATCAGAATAATTACTATCACCAAGATACATCTTTACGTTTAGGCTAGTATTATTAAAATCAACATCAGAGACATCCATCCCAGAGTAAATGGTTCTTAAGTGGCTGTATACCTGCTGGTATTGAATTCCTAATCTTGCCATTGACTCGTAATCTAATAGAACTTCTATACGATTTTTACTTAAATCATCGTCACGATCAATGTCACTTACACCATCATAGCTATTAAGAATTTTTTCAAGTTCATCAACTGCTGCTTGGCGCTGCGCATCATTACTTCCAATTAAACTTAGCTCGATATCAAGTGCTCCACGTGGACCACCCCTATTTGTCCTAAAATTAATCCTTGAAACACCCTCAATAGCTTTTGTTTCTGCCTTTAGAATCTCAATAATTTCTTTGGCAGTAATTGCACGATCATTAGCTGGAATCAAAGTTATAGCAATTGATGCTCGATTAGATCCTCTTGATCCAATTGTGCTTGTAAAAAAGTCTAGGTTTGAGCCCACTTTATCGATAATAATCTTATCAATTTCAATAATGGACTGCTCTGTTGTCTCAACTGGCGTTCCAAGAGGGGCTTGTACTCTTATATTTATTGAATTTGTGCCACTTGATGGCCACTGGATATAACTAATCTCTTTAAATCCGATATAAGCACTAAAAGCCAAAAGTGCAATAAACAGGCTAAGAACTATAAAGCGCCACCTAAGAATTACTACTAATACTTTTTCAAACCATCTCTCGACTGACTTAAACCATGTTTTTGGTTTATTAACTTTATTACCAGACATGTGGGCTGGTAAAGCAACGCTCACCTCAAGAAATGAGAAAGCTAATGCACAGATAACAGTAATAGGGAGTATGTATATAAATTTACCAGTTGTACCACTCACTAATAGAACGGTTGATATTGCAAGGACAGTAGTTAAAATAGTTGTAATAACAGGCATGATGACTCTTTTGAAGCCATCAACAATATTTTGATAGACATCACCCCCCTTCTCTTTATAGTGGTGAATACTCTCAGCTATGATGATGCTATCATCAACAACAAGTCCTAAAACTAGCACCATTCCTATCGTTGAAATTAAATTAATAGTTTCACCTATGAATCCCAAAAAAGCCACTGTCCCTAAAAGTGTTACAGGAATACTTACAGCAACCCAAAATGCAGTTTTTAATGATAAAAACAACCCCAAAACTACCATTATTAGGACTAGCCCTACTAGGGCATTATTCATCACGATACCGAGTCGATTGGATACTGGCTTTGATCTGTCATCAGTAACAATTAGATTAAGTTCTGAAGGGTATGAATCTTTAAGGACATCTAAAGACTCTCTTACTTTTTCGATCGTTCTAATTACGTCTGCTTTTTCTGTTTTTGTGACCTTAAGAATATAGCCCTTAGTCCCATTAATGCGGGTGATAGTGTTGAAGCCAATCTCACCCTCATCTATCGAAGCAATGTCTTTTAATAGAATTGTTGGCCCATCAAAGCTTGACTTTACAACAACATTCTCCAAAGACTCCATAGTTTCATATTCAGAGATAATAACTATATTTTTTTGACTCCTGCCTTGATTATTATCGCCAATAGCAGAACGAATATTTTGATCCGCGATGACACTTCTTACTTGGTCAAAAGAGAGTTGGTATTGTAGTAGCTTTTCTGGATTAATTCTTATTTGCACCTCTCTCTCTGAATCTCCACTCATGTTTACGCCTGCAACACCATCAATCAAAGATAGATTTTTCTCAATATTATTAGCAATAGCTTTGGCAGTTTCAATACTGATTTCATCGCCTCCAATAACTATTGTCAAGATGGGCCACTCAGAACTCGTCCTATCAACTACCAGTGGGTCATTAGCATCTTCAGGTAAATCTTCTATTTCGTTAACTGCTTCAGAAATACTATTCTTCACCTCTTGAATATCATCAACACCTTCTTCAATTTCAATATTGATACGAGACGAACCCTCAGATGATGTAGAAGTTAGTTCTTTAATTCCATAAATTCCCTTAATCTTATTCTCAATGACATTAGTAATATTTTTCTCAACACCCCTTGGTGAAGCGCTTGGATAAGAAGTATTAATCGAGAGCCGATCAAATTCAATAACTGGGTAAGTATCACGCTGAATTTTTTGCAGGGTCATAAAGCCCAACACAACAATTGACAATGTAAATAGTAGAGCGAGTTTTTTTTGACGTACAAGAAAATTTAAAAAAGAGTTCATAAAGACACCTAATAAACTAAAACAAGAAAACGCTATGATACTTTACACTTAAAGCATAAATTTAAATTTAACTCAGACTAAAATATACAGCATATTAATTATGTTTTAAATACAATAAAGTTCATAATGAAAAAATCTGAAATCGTCATTATTAATCAGCGGCTCTATCATCTTGGTTTAAAAAAAGGTCAGCTTGCAGACAATGTCTTTATTGTTGGTGATCCAGCACGTGCAATAAGAGTCTCTAAAGAGTTTGATTCGATTCAGCATGAAATTTCAAATAGAGAGTATTTAACGTTTACCGGCACTTACAAGGACATTCCAGTTTCCGTAATTGGCACAGGTATTGGCACAGATAATGTTGAAATCGCACTGGTAGAAGCTTTCATTGAGCATGAATTTGACTTTGAAAGTAAGACAAGAAATATCAAATGCAATCCTATGACTTTTATTAGACTTGGAACTTCTGGTGGTGTTCAGTCAGATATCAATCCTGGCTCACAGGCAATAGGGTCATACGCTCTTGGCCTTGATAATACGGGTATCTATTTTGATGAGCCTGCAGAAGATTCTACAGTTGAAAGAATTGAGCAGTCTGCTAATAAAATATTGAATGAGGCTATTCCTAGTCAATCAAGATTCAAAGGGAAGCTAATTCCCTACGCATCTAAAGCTTCAATGGAAGTAACTAAGGCATTGACAAACCAAGCTTCAAAACTTGGCGTTGAATACAAGGTAGGTATCACCTCTTCCTCACCCGGGTTTTACGGTCCATCTTCGCGTCATATTGAGGGCCTAAAAAATACATTTCCAGATATAAAGGGTAGCCTTTCAAAGATTGATATTGATGGCTTAAAGGTTCTAAATATGGAGATGGAATCCAGTCTATTTTTTCACTTATGTGCCCAAATGGGTTACCGTGCTGGCACAATTTGTACGGTCATTAGTGGGCCAACAACAAGTGCTGCGGTTATAGACTATGACAAAGCAATTGATAACACAATTGCAATTGGTTTAAATGCGTTGGTAGAATTACATAAAGATCAAACTTAACAACTCTGGGGTAAGTTATGTCAAAAGATGATAATAAAAGTGGATTGCATACTGAATATTTAGATAACGGTATGAGGATGGAGTCTAATTATAAAGATGGTATGAAGCATGGAAGAGAGATATACTGGTATGCTAATGGTCAGCAGGCATCCGAAGGTTCTTACGAAGATAATATGCTTGAAGGAACATTAACTTATTGGTATGAAAATGGACTGAAGGCATCAGAGGGCTTTTATAAAGATAATAAACTTGAAGGAACTCTAAGAGCCTGGAATGAGGAAGGCCAAATTGAATCTGAGCAAGACTATAAAAATGCACTCCTTAATGGTAAATCTATTTTCTATGAAAATGGTGTAAAAACGAAAGAATATGTTCTCAAAGATGGCAATATTGAAGGTAAGATTAATGACTAATCTTTTTGTAAAAATAAGATAGAGGATTAATTATGAGTTGGTGGAAAACAGTTTTAGGTGGCACATTGGGTTACATGATTGGTGGACCTCTAGGAGCTATGCTTGGTGTTGCGTTTGCTGGAAATATCTCTAGACGGAGCTCTAGTTTTGGCGGCTCTTCTGGAAATTATGGGCCAGGCAATCAGCAACGTGTTCAAGCAGCGTTCTTTAGTAGTGTATTTTCAGTCATGGGATATATTGCTAAAGTTGATGGCAAGGTATCAAAATCTGAAATCATCATGGCTCAGCAAGTTATGGAGCAGATGCAACTATCAGAGGAAATGCAAAAAGTTGCAAAAGAGCTCTTTAATCAAGGCAAAGATAATAGTTTCAACTTAGATGAAGTTTTAGATCAATTCCGAGCTGAAAGTCATAGGCGAACTCATTTAATTCGTATGTTCTTAGAGATTCAAATTCAAGCCTCATATGCAGATGGTGTCTTTGATAATAAAGAGCATGAAGCTTTAAAATACATCGCTCAAAAGCTTCGCTTTCCTATTCATGAGCTTGAAAACCTTATTCAGCAATTTTCAGCTGCTCGAGGAGGTGCTAACAAACTAAATATTGATGATGCCTATGGAATTCTTGGTATTGATAAAGATCTTACAGATAAAGAACTCAAAAGAGCCTATCGAAGACTATTAGCCCAGCATCATCCTGACAAATTAGTTGCTAAAGGCTTGCCAGAAGAAATGATCAAGGTAGCTAATGAAAAAACTCAAGAAATTATTAGTGCTTATGAGCTCATTAAAAAGCACAGAGGAATGCGCTAATTAGTCTCTAGATTTCTTTTGCTTTTCTTTAATCCAGCGCACTCTTTTTCGCCAAAGCCTATAAGAGCCTGGTTTCAGATTTTTTTGCATTATGCGTTTAACTTCAGGCTCTTTAATGCCAAACTCTCTTTCAATATCTGAGAAAGTTGCTTCATCACTCCAGGCCATTTCTATTAGTGCATTAACATTCATTACTCTATTACCTTAATTATATGAACTCAGTAGAAACAGCAAGCACTGCAATCCCCAGTAGAGCAATAGTTTGCAATACCATTAGTAGAATTGATCTTCCACCCAACTCCATCATCGATTTAAGTGAAGTAGAGACACCCAATCCAGCTATTGCAAAAACTAAAAACCATTGAGATACATTAGCAAGAAAACCTGTAATTAAAAGGGGGATATAACCACTTGAATTAACCACAAGGCACAACGCAAAACCAAGCGCAAACCATGGAAAGGCTTTAGAACTAATTGTCCTTGATTCATCATCGCCCTTTAATAGAACTGCTATTAGAATAACAATAATTGGTAGCATTGAGATTCTCAGTAATTTAATAAAAGTGGCCACATCCCCAGCTTCATTTGATACCGCATAGCCAGCACCAACCACTTGCGCTACATCATGAATGGTTGATCCAATGAGAATACCAATTTCAATATCATTAAAATCTGCTACAGTAAATAAAATTGGATAAGTGATCATTGCAAAAGTTGACAAGGCTGTAACACAGACAACAATAAATAAAGTATCACGATGCCTTTCTTTCCAGTTTGGAAGGACTGATGCTACAGCAAGGGCTGCAGCCGCACCACAAATAGAAACAGCACAAGCAGTTAAAAGTGCAAAAAGATATTTTCTTCCCATTAATTTTGCGATTAGCCAACTAATAGCAATAGACGATATAACTAAAATTGGAACGAGTAATAATACATTTGTACCGAGACCTAAAATTTGATCTAGGGTAACTCTAAAGCCTAATAATGCAACACCAAAGCGTAATATTTTCTTACTTGAGAATTCAATACCTGGCGCACAACGTTCATCACTAGCTAGAAAGTTAAATGCAATACCAATAAGAAGCGCAAATAGCATCACTGGCGCTTTATAGTGAATACTCAGAAAACCAGCTGCAGCAGCAATAGTTCCAACAACAATTAGACCTGGAAAAAGTAAGTTAAATCGATTGTTTAAGTCATTGAATTGTGAATACATAAATAGTGTTATTTAGGTCAAATATTACGGCGAATCATTCTAACTTAAAATGAGTTAAAATTAGAGTAATTTAGAAATAAAAACTCGATTAATTTTAATGTCAAATTTCATAAGTACGCACTGGGGAACTTATAAATTTTCAGTAGACAAAAATCAAAAATTAAGCTTAACTAATTGGGAGTCAGACCCCTCTCCAACCGAGTTTGGTTTAGGTTTAGCTGATGCAGCGACAGATGACCTTAGAATTAAGCAGCCGCATGTTAGAAAAGGTTGGCTAGAAAATAAAGGCAAAAGTGATGGTAGAAGGGGTCGAGATAACTTTATTCCTGTTAGCTGGGATGAGGCATTAAAGCTAGCATCTGATGAGTTATTAGAAACTAAAAATAAGTTTGGTAATTCAGCAATTTATGCTGGATCTTATGGTTGGGCAAGTGCTGGTCGTTTTCATCATGCTAAAAGTCAAGTAAATCGTTTCTTTAATTTATTTGGTGGTTTTAGCTCATCTTTTCAAAGTTATTCATACGCTGCAGCTCAGACCCTCTTGCCTCATATAATAGGTTTAGATTTGTACTCAACCCTAGAAGAGCATACCACTTGGGATGCCTTATCTGAAGAATGTGAGTTAATAGTAATGTTTGGAGGAATGCCCCTAAAAAACTCTAAAGTTTCAGCTGGAGGCGTAGGCAAGCATGTTACTAAAGAAGGTATAAAGAAATGCTATGATAATGGGATTGAGTTTATCAACATTAGCCCTCTTATAGATGATGCACCAGAATTTTTAAATGCCAAACAAATTCCTATAAGGCCAAATACTGATACTGCTTTAATGTTGGCTCTTGCCTATATATTGATTAAAAATAATACGTATGATAAAAAATTTATAATTAAGTATACGGTTGGGTTTGACAGTTTTTCTGAGTATGTTTTAGGTAATAAAAATAATCAAGAATGTAGTCCTGAATGGGCATCAAAAATTACAAATATCCCAGTAAAGAAAATTTATGAATTAGCAGATCAAATAATATCAAAAAAAACTATGATTTCATTATCTTGGAGTCTTCAACGTGCATCATGTGGCGAACAACCCTTATGGATGGGGATTACCCTTGCAGCCATGTTAGGTCATATAGGAACAGCAAGTGGCGGCTTTGGATTTGGTTATTCTAGTGTAAATAGTACAGGTGATTCTTTCAATAGAATGCCGTGGCAAAGCTTACCTCAGGGTAAAAATAAGATAAGAGATTTTATTCCAGTTGCTAGAGTGACTGATATGTTGGAAAACCCAGGAGGTGAGTTTGATTATGATGGGAAAAAACTCACTTATCCTGACATAAAATTAATTTATTGGGCAGGCGGTAACCCCTTTCATCATCATCAAGATTTAAATAGACTTGTTAAAGCTTGGCAAAAACCTAATACCATTATTGTTAATGAAATATGGTGGAATTCTCAAGCTCGACATGCTGATATTATCTTTCCAGCCAATACTGCTTTAGAAAGAAATGATTTAATGTTAAATCCAAGGGACCCTACACTCATTGCAAATAAAAAAGCTATGGAAAGCTTTCATAATTCAAAAAATGATTATGAAATATTTTCAGGTTTAGCAAAAGAACTTGGTTTTTTAGAAGCATTTACAGAAAACAAAGATGAATTAGATTGGATTAAATTTATATGGGATAGTAGCTCAAAAGCACACCAGCGAAAAGATGTAAGTTTTCCAAAGTTTGAAGATTTTTGGGAAAAGGGTTTCTTTGAGCTCCCAAAGCCAGAAACTGAAAAAGTTATGCTCAATGATTTTAGAAAAGACCCAAACAAATTTCCGCTGAATACCCCTTCAGGAAAAATAGAAATATCTTCTGAAACGATAGCTAATTTTGAGCTAACAGATTGTTTTTCTCATCCCTATTGGTTCGAACCCTATGAGTGGCTAGGAAACGCTAATAAATATCCTTTACACTTAATTTCTAATCAACCAAAGCACAGACTTCATGGTCAGCTTGATAATGCACCTGGTAGCTTGGACAGCAAAATAAATGGCAAAGAACCTGTAATGATTAATTCATTAGATGCGTCAAACAGAGATATTAAAAATGGGGATATTGTTATGTTATATAATGCACGTGGAAAAGTTTTAGCTGGTGCCAATATTTCTGATAATGTGATGCCTGGAGTTGTTGTCTTATCTACTGGAGCATGGTTTGATCCAGATTATGATTTAGAACTAGAGAAACATGGAAATCCTAATGTGTTGACTAAGGATGTTGGGACCTCTTCTTTAAGTCAAGGACCAACTTGTCATACAACTTTAGTGGAACTGAGGAAAGCAAACAAAAAGGAAATTTCTGAGGTTAGTATTTTTAAAAGCCCAGAAATGCTTAGCAAAAGGTCTTAAAAAAAATAACTAATTACAAATTAAAGCTAATGAAAAATATTATACAATTCGAAAATGTTTCAAAATCTTTTGGTGACTTGCAAGTTTTAAATAATTTGAACCTAGAGGTTAAGGATGGCGAAAAACTTGCCCTAATTGGCCCCAGTGGCTCAGGCAAGACTACAATTTTGAGAATTTTAATGACCTTAGAGACTATCGATGATGGCTTTGTTTCTGTCAACGGTGAATATCTATGGCATGAAAAAAATAATGGAAATATTGTTCCTGCTTCTGAAAATCACTTGCATAAAATGCGTGATCATATAGGTATGGTATTTCAGCAGTTCAACTTATTTCCTCATCTGACAGCTATTGAAAATGTCAAACAACCCCAAATTTTAATAAAGAAAAAAACTGATGCTGAAGCTAAAGAAAAAGCTGAAGAGCTGTTTAATTTAGTTGGCCTTGGTGATAAAAAAGATCAGTATCCCCATCAATTATCAGGAGGGCAGCAGCAACGAGTAGCAATCGCTAGAGCTCTCGCAATGGATCCTAAGATTATGTTATTTGATGAGGTCACTTCAGCTTTAGACCCAGAGCTTGTCGATGAGGTATTAACTGTACTTCGTAAATTAGCTTCTGATTCAGACACTACTATGCTGACGGTTACCCACGAAATGAATTTTGCTCGTGAATTTGCTGACAGAGTTCTATTTTTTGACTCAGGTCAGATTGTTGAATCAGGCAAACCTGATAGTATTTTTTCAAATCCAAAAAAGAAAAGAACCAAAGAGTTTCTTAAGAAATTTATAAATAATGTTAATTAGTTAGTTAGTTTTTTTTTGATTAATGGGTCATATCAAACCACTCTTTTTCATAATACGAAATAAAAACCCAATATATCTGTTCACATGCCATATGTTGGTGTTAGAATGAATTTTCATAAATAACAATTAAAGGAGAACTTTATGAAAAAAATCATTTCGATTTTTACCTGTTTTTTTCTTGTTTTAGGTCTTGCACAAACATCGTCTGCAGAATCTGATACATTAAAAAAACTTAAGAAACAAGGTTATGCAACCGTTGCTGTAGCTAATGAGCCACCATACAGTGACATCAAATCTGATGGCTATGTAACTGGTGCTGCACCAGATGTTGCACGTGCAGTTTTAGCAGTTCTAGGTGTTCCAGAATTAAGAGCTGAAGTTATTATGTATGGTGCTATGATTCCTGCTCTACAAGCAAGAAGAGTAGATATGGCAACTTCTGGTCTTTATATTAAACCTGGTAGATGTGAGTCAATCATTTATTCAGAGCCTGACTTATGTGGAGCGGAAGCTTTTGCAGTTCCAGTAGGAAATCCAAATAATCTTCTAACTTATGAAGATATTGCTGCTAATCCAGCTCTAAAGATGACTACTTGTGCTGGTTGTGCTGAAGAGAAGTATGCTTTAGAGCGCGGTGTAAGTGCTGACCAGATTGTATATTTTGATGCACCTCCAAGTGGTATTAAAATGCTACAACAGGGTAGAGTTGATGTATTCGCTTTATCAGGTCTAGGTACAGCAGATCTACTGAATAAAACTAATGATCCAAACCTAGAATTGATAATGCCTGTTACAGGTGTTCCAATGGGTTGTGCTGGTGCGGCATTCAACAAGGATGATTTAGAGTTTAGATCTGAATATAACATGGCTTTGGCTATGTTAAAGGCTACTGGTGAATTTGCAGCGATTATTGAGCCTTATGGCTTCTCTGCAGAGGCAACTGCTAGTAAATCCTACTTGACTCAATGTCCTGATGGAATGTAAAT
Organism: Candidatus Thioglobus sp. NP1; assembly: GCF_003326015.1. Classification (NCBI taxonomy): domain Bacteria; kingdom Pseudomonadati; phylum Pseudomonadota; class Gammaproteobacteria; family Pseudothioglobaceae (SeqCode); genus Candidatus Thioglobus; species Candidatus Thioglobus sp. NP1. The sequence continues at coordinate 1,084,148 of NZ_CP023860.1, read as the reverse complement.
TTATTTGAGAATTAAATCTTTGTTAACGCTTAAGAAGATTTGTCTTGAATATATTTAACCTAATCTGCCCTGTATTTTTACAGGGCAGATTTTTTTAGAGTTTTTTTTTATGAATGAAGTCTTAGAGTTTTACCCAATACTGATTAAAGGAACAATCACAACAGTGCAATTGACAGTGTTAGGGGCAATCTTAGCACTTATTGTTTCATTTATTGTTGGGCTTTCAAGAATATCTTCATTCAAAGCTGTAAGAGTAATAGCAATTGTTTACTTAGAATTTTTTCGTGGTAGTTCAGCCCTCGTTCAAATGTTTTTTATTTATTTTGTGTTACCAATGTGGGGCATATATTTTGATGCCATAACTGCCGGTGTTATTGCATGTGGGCTTAATGTTGGTGCTTATGGATCTGAAGCTGTTAGAGGAGCTATACTTGCTGTTAGCAAGGAGCAACATGAAGCAGCTAAAGCTTTAAATTACTCAGTTTTAAAGAAATATAGATACGTCATTATTCCTCAAGCAATCCCAATTATGATTCCTACATTTGGAAATCTACTTATTGAGCTGATGAAATTAACGGCAGTTTGCTCTCTTATTACAATTTCAGATCTTACTTTTATGGCTCAAATAATTAGAGTTCAGACAGCTTTAACTTTAGAGCCATTTCTATTAATACTTATTATTTATTTTGTTATTGCTACGATCTTAGTGCAGATTGTAGATCTGATAGCTAAAAAGTTTTCTAAAGGTAGAAACATTATGAATGCAGGAGACAAATAGTCATGGAATGGAATTGGGATCATGCATACGCAGTCTTACCTCAACTTCTTAAAGGTTTAGTAATTACAATTGAAGCTACGATTGTTGCTTCATTGATTGCTTATATTTTAGGTTTAGCAATAGCTATTCTTAAAATGTCTAAAAGTAAAGTAACACGAGTAAGCTTATATTGGATTACTGAGTTTGTTAGAAGAACACCAATCCTGGTTCAGCTATACGTTGTATTTTATGTTCTACCTGACTTTGGAATTTTCCTTGAAGCCTTTACATGTGGCGTCATTGTATTAGGTGTTCACTTTAGCACATACACTTCTGAAGTTTTTAGGGCGGGTATTGAAAATGTTTCTAAAGGTCAGTGGGAAGCTGCAAAGTCACTAAACTATAACCCATATCAAGCTTGGAAGCATGTTATATTACCTCAAGCAATCCCTCCTATGATTCCTCCACTTGCAAATTATTTAATTACAATGTTTAAGGAGACTCCGTTATTAGCATTCATAACAGTAGTTGAATTGTTCAGAGCAGCGGATCAATATAGTAATAGTTATTACACCTATCTCGAACCTATGACTCTGGTTGGCGCATTCTTTTTGATTGTGTCTATTCCATCTGCAATGCTAGCAATGAAGTTAGAGAAGAAATATAAGCAAGTAAAAGTAGCCTAAAAAGCTCTTAGGTATTATTTATTGATTAAGTATGCGTGTTTTCCAAGTCCACTTCTTATTGAGCAATGATGGAAAAGAGCTCCATGATGATAAAACTATGCTTGACGTGGCTGCCAAAGATATGGAAAATCTAGTTGAAATTCTTATTAAAGATGTTTCAATCTCTGAAAGATTAGCATTTTTAATTAAGGGAAAGCTTGTATTTGATACATACGAACCTATTCAGATTTCTGAGTTTCATATGAGACAAAGATATGGTAATGAGCCTTTAGAAATAGATAGAGACAGAGAGCCCAATACTCTTTGGACTGATGAAAATTATATAGGACAAAAATTATGAAAATTGGAGCCCTCAAAGAGATTTCTACAGGTGAGCTGCGCGTTGCACTAACACCTGATAGCGCTGTTCAGTTGCAAAAGCTTGGCCATGAATGTCTTATTGAAAAAGGCGCTGGTCAAGCAGCAGGTTTCAATGATGAGCAATATAAAGCTGTGGGTGTTGAAATTTCTACTAATGCTGCAGATCTCTCTGAGGCGAGTGATGTTATTGTTAAGGTTAGCCCACCAAACAAAGTTGAGATTGAAAAACTTTCCAGCTCCAAGACGTTAATTTCCTTTTTCTATCCTGGTGCTAATGAGGAGTTGATGGAACTAGCAAAGTCTAGAAAAGCCAATGTGATTGCTATGGACATGGTGCCACGAATTAGCCGTGCCCAGAAAATGGATGCCCTTTCATCAATGGCCAATATCTCGGGCTATCGAGCTGTGATTGAAGCTAGTAACAATTTTGGCCGTTTTTTTACTGGTCAAATGACTGCTGCAGGTAAAGTTCCGCCAGCAAAAATCCTAGTAGTTGGTGCCGGTGTTGCTGGACTTGCTGCAATTGGTGCTTCAACCTCCCTTGGTGCAATAACCTATGCCTTTGATGTCCGCCCAGAAGTAGCTGAACAGGTCGAATCTATGGGGGCTAAATTTATATTCCTTAATTTTGCTGATGATGAGGTTGATAGCTCATCAACTGGTGGTTATGCAGCAGTATCTTCACCAGAATTCACTGCTGCACAATTAGCTAAGTTTCTTGAGATTGCCCCAGAGATGGATATTGTCATCACTACAGCCTTGATCCCTAATCATGAAGCACCTGAGCTATGGACTAAAGATATGGTTGAAAGCATGAAAACAGGCTCAGTAATTATTGATCTAGCTGCTGAAAAGGGTGGAAATTGCAAGTTGACTGTTGTTGATGAACGCATTGTGACAGACAACGGCGTTATTATAATTGGCTATACAGATTATCCAAGCCGCATGGCTGCCCAAGCTAGTATGCTCTATGCTAGTAATATTCGTCATATGATTACAGATTTAACTCCTGAAAAAGATGGAGTAATTATGCATGATATGGAAGATGATGTAATTCGGGGTGCAACTGTCGTGCACAGCGGTGAGATAACTTATCCACCCCCTCCTCCTAAAGTTCAAGCTATTGCGACTCCTCCAAAAGAGAGGATTCCAGAAAAAACAACTGAAGAAATACGTGCTGATGAAATTTCAGCTTTTAAAAAACAAACCAAAACTCAAGTTATACTGCTGGCAGTTGGTGGCGCCCTGATGTTCCTAGTTGGAAGCTACGCACCCGCTAGTTTTATGCAGCACTTTATTGTCTTTATTTTGGCTGTTTTTGTTGGTTTTCAGGTTATTTGGAATGTTAGCCACTCGTTACATACCCCTCTGATGGCTGTAACTAATGCTATTTCATCGATTATAATTTTGGGAGCAATCCTTCAGATAAGCTCAACGAGCTCTCTAGTGGTCATACTTGCTGGTATTTCAGTGTTTTTTGCTGGAATCAATATATTTGGTGGCTTCCTTGTAACAAGGCGCATGCTTGCCATGTTCCAGAAATCATAAGGGGAGCTGTTATGGGATTGGGCTTTACTTCCGCTGTTTATGTTCTTGCAGCAATCTTGTTTATTTTATCGCTTGGTGGGCTTTCTGGACAGGAAAGCTCAAAACGAGCTATTTGGTATGGCATTGTTGGAATGGCATTAGCTGTTACTGCAACGCTATTAGGACCTGGGCTTGGACTATGGTGGCTCTCACTTATTCTTATTACTGCTGGAGGCTTAGTAGGTTATCAATTGGCATCAAAAGTCGAAATGACTCAAATGCCAGAACTCGTTGCTGGCATGCACGCACTTGTTGGACTAGCTGCAGTATTTGTCGGTTTTAATACACATTTTGAGCTTATTAATATTGCCTCATTGGATGATGCAGTTAAGAAGACACTAGAGGGTTTTTCAGCATTACTTGCCAAAAAATCAGATGTTGAGATTAATATTCTGCGAGTTGAGACATCCTTGGGTATCTGGATCGGTGCTGTTACATTTACAGGCTCTGTGATTGCCTATGCTAAGCTTGCAGGCAAAGTAACTACCGAAGCTACCAAATTACCTGGTGGTCACTTTCTTAATGCTACTGCAGCTGCTGTGTCCTTATTATCAGTGGTTTGGTATTTAAACTCTGGTGAATTATTGTCAATGGTGATTTTGACAATCATGGCTTTATTCATTGGTTATCACCTGATTATGGGCATTGGTGGAGCAGACATGCCAGTTGTTGTATCAATGTTGAACTCCTATTCTGGTTGGGCAGCGGCAGCAATTGGATTTAGTCTTGGGAATGACCTTTTGATTGTTGTTGGAGCATTGGTGGGTTCATCAGGTGCTATCTTATCTTATATCATGTGTAAGGCGATGAATCGATCTTTTGTAAGCGTAATTCTTGGTGGCTTTGGGGGTAAATCTGGCCCTCAAATGGAAATTAATGGTGAGCAAATAACTATTGATACCGACGGCGTAGCATCAGTATTGAATGATGCTGATAGTATTATAATAATCCCAGGATATGGTTTGGCTGTTGCTCAAGCTCAACAAACAGTTTCTGAATTATCTAATAAGTTAAGAGCTCAGGGGAAAAATGTACGCTTTGCTATCCATCCAGTTGCAGGTCGTTTACCGGGTCATATGAATGTGCTTCTTGCCGAAGCACGGGTGCCATATGATTTTGTTATGGAAATGGAGGAGATCAATGATGAATTTCCAGATACCGATGTTGCTATCGTAATTGGATCCAATGACATTGTTAATCCTGCTGCGCAAGATGACCCCAATAGTCCAATTGCAGGGATGCCAGTTTTGGAATGTTGGAAGGCTAAAAACGTATTTGTCTTGAAACGTGGACAGGGTACGGGCTATTCTGGCATTGAAAACCCATTATTCTTTAAGGAAAATACAAGAATGCTTTACGGCAATGCGAAAGATTCTCTCGACAAACTCTTACCTATGATCGACTGATTAATGAAATAGTTTTATACTCAGCCTTATTAAAGATAGTTCTTGCACTAAATAATGAAGACTTTATAAAATAAAATATAAGCACTAAAATGAACTACAAATTGCTATAATCTTAGTTGTAAATAAATTAAATTAATTTATTTTAAATTTATATTAAAAAAATCAAAAAAGGAAAAAAATGACGTTAAAAATAAACAGCATAGCTCCAGATTTCAAAGCCAAAACTCAAGAAGGAGATATATCTTTTCACGATTGGCTTGGAGATAGTTGGGGAGTATTATTTTCCCACCCAAAAGACTTTACACCAGTTTGTACAACTGAGCTTGGTGAATTGGCTAAGATGAAACCTGAGTTTGACGCAAGGAATGTAAAGGTTATTGGTTTAAGCGTGGATCCAGTTTCTGATCATATTAAGTGGTTAGACGACATTAAAGACGTATCAGGAATTAAGCCAACTTATCCAATTATTGCTGATGAGAAATTGGAAGTTGCAAAACTCTATAATATGTTGGAGGAGGATGCGGGAGTTGAATCTATGGGACGTACCGCAGTTGATAACCAAACAGTTAGAACTGTTTTTATTATTAGACCAGACAAAAGAATTGGATTATATTTAACCTATCCAATGGCAACAGGAAGAAACTTTGATGAGATATTGAGAGCTATCGACTCGATGCAATTAACACTCACTCATAAAGTTGCTACTCCAGCGAATTGGAACAAAGGTGAAGATGTGATTATTGTTCCTGCTGTTAAAGATGAAGAGGCTAAGAAGTTATACCCAAATGGTTGGAAAACTTTAAAGCCTTATTTAAGAAAAGTTCCAGACCCTTCTAAATAGAAATTTTATTTAATAGCAAAAAATAGCAAACTTGGGATATTTGGGAGTGGAGCTAATACAAAGAATTTTGCTAGTTAAGAATAGGGTTAAATGACTGTCCAACACAAACATCTAATTGTAAGAGCAGAAGTTAGAAAACCCCCTACTGACCAAAAGTGGGCTCATACCTGGTTGACAGAATTAGTTTCAAAAATTGGGATGCAAATATGTCAAGGACCGATTACAACATATTTAGATATACCAGGTAATAGAGGTTTGACTGGTTTAGTTATTATTGAGACATCTCATATAGCTCTGCATTGTTGGGACGAGACAGATCCAGGCTTATTACAGCTGGATGTTTATACTTGTGGCGAGCTTCCTGCAGATATTATATTTGAAGAAATTAAACAGTTTGACCCTGTTAAAGTTGAATATAAGTTTTTAGATAGAGAGGATGGTTTAACTGAAATTGAGTTGTAAAGTATTAACTGTACTTTAAAAAAAATACGATTATTAACTAAATAAATCATCAATGGCTTTGCCAATTTCACCGAAGAATCCTTGCTCATTATGGAGCTCTTCCTTCTCCTTTTTTAGCCATTGTTCAATGTCACTCTTAAACCATCTATTGCTTCTTTCATATTTCTTAGGTGGTGGAAATTGACCATCTTTAATCATTTGGAATAACTTAGTTTTTTTAAAACCCACAATCTCACATACTTGTTTTTCTGTTAGTAGCTTATCCATATTGTTTTTGATATTCAAAGAACTCTAACTTAATAACTCCTTTTGTTTCTTCTTTTCTAAACTTAGTTTTTCTTTAGCACTCATAACATAGGCTGCTCCTGCTAATAAAACGATAGCACCTGCTTCTGCTATTAATACCCAAGGGTCAGCATCTTTACTGTGTAATATAATCAATCTACACAATGCCGTCATTGCAATAATAAGTGGCAGTGTTACTGGTATTCTATTACTAATATAATAAGTACCAACCATGCCTACAATTTCTGTATAAATGAATAGCAAAAATAAGTCTGCTAGTTCAATATTTTGCAGCAACCACATACCCCATACTTCGTTGGCAGCGGCTAAAACAGTCAATATACCTATGCCACCAAGCATTAGTTTTTCTGTAACTGTTGTAGTCCAATGTAGCCTTTCGTTTAACTTATCTTTCATTATGTTCTATTACCTATTAATGCAAAAGATGGAATTATAACTCAGTTTAAGAAAGAACCATTAAAAACCTAGATAAGAATCATCACCAATTTAATTATATACTTTATCTACACTTATTAAATCTTAGTAAGACATACTAAGAACTTAGTTTGGTGGAGGAAATGGGATTCGAACCCATGAAACCGTTAGGTTTACACGCTTTCCAAGCGTGCGCGATCGACCACTCTGCCATTCCTCCTGAACTATTGATTTTTACCCTTTGGACGATTCAACCATCGCCTCGATTTGCTCATCCTCAATACGAGTCATTAAAGGCTTAAACTTATTAATTTGATGACTCAAAAGGGGAGTTTTAACATCATCCCAATTAAGTGAATCTATATTAAGGAAGACTTCAGACTGTTTTGCCATTTCTGGAAGTACTGGTTTTAGATAAGTCATTAACACTCTAAATAAATTAATAGCAAGTGAGGTTATTTCATGGACTTCTTGCTCCCTACCCTCTTCTTTTATTAGCTGCCAAGGCTTCTTGTCATCTATGTACTGATTTGCTTTATCCGCAAGCTTCATAATTGAGCGCATAGCGTGTCCAAAGTTTCTAGCCTCATAATGTTGAGCAATTTCACTATTAGCAGCCACAAACTCATCATAGAGGTCTTGTTCTATACACAGACTCGATAGCTCTTTCTCAAACTTCTTAGTGACAAAGGATGCACTCCTTGAGGCAATATTGACAACCTTGCCGACTATGTCTGAATTAACACGCTGCTTGAAGTCTTCTAGGTTTAAATCAATGTCATCGATCTTTGCTGATAGCTTATAGGCATAGTAGTAACGAAGACACTCTGGATTAAAAGAGTCTAGGTAAGTCCTTGCCTGAATAAAGGTTCCACGTGATTTGCTCATTTTTTGACCATTTACCGATAAGAAACCGTGAGCAAATATTGCATTAGGCGTTCTAAAGTTTGAGCCCATTAGAGTCGCAGGCCAAAATAGCGCATGAAAGTAAACAATATCCTTGCCAATAAAGTGATAAAGCTCAGTATCAGAGCCTTTAGCAAAGAAATCATCAAACTCAAGATCACTATTATCACAAAGCTTTTTAAAGCTTGCCATATAACCAATTGGTGCATCAAGCCAGACATAAAAATATTTATCTTCAGTACCTGGGATTTGAAAACCAAAATAGGGCTTATCTCTTGAAATATCCCACTGCTGAAGGCCTTGCTCAAACCATTCTGCTAATTTGTTGCTAACTTCATCCTGAAGATGCCCAGCATTTGTCCATTCCTTAAGTTGATCTTCAAACTGCGGCAAATCAAAGAAATAATGCTCAGAGTCCTTCTCAATTGGAATAGCACCAGAAACAACCGACCTGGCATTTTTAAGCTCTGTAGTTGAATAAGTTGCACCACATGCCTCACAATTATCGCCGTACTGATCATCAGCCCCACATTTAGGACATTCACCCTTAATAAATCGATCGGGTAGAAACATCTCCTTTTCAGGATCAAATGCTTGCGAAATAACGCGTTTTTCGATAAAACCTGAATCCTTAAGTCTGGAATAGATTAACTCTGAAAAATAACGATTCTCCTCTGAATGAGTTGAATGAAATTGACTAAAGTTAATATTAAAATCACTAAAGTCTGACTGATGTCTTTTGCTAACTTCAGCAATTAACGCTTCAGGCTCGATACCCATCTCATCGGCCTTAAGCATAATTGGTGTGCCATGGGCATCATCTGCGCATACATAGTGACATTCATGACCCTGCGTTTTTTGGAATCTAACCCAGATATCAGTCTGAATATATTCGAGCAGATGCCCTAAATGAATTTCACCATTAGCATAAGGCAGTGCAGAAGTAACAAGTATTCTTCGTTTACTCATAAGTTGTTATCAATTATCCGAGTATTATTAGGGATTGTAGAGATAGTTGTACGATAAAATAGCGTTATTTTACCGACTGAGGTCATCAAATTGACAAATTTCACTGAAGACAAAATTAAAAATATTCTTAGTACTGTCAAAGATATTCATACTGACAAAGATCTTGTAACCTCTGATAATGTTAAATCCATAACTATTGATGATGAGATAGTTAATGTTGAACTTCTTTTAAAGTATCCAGCCATCAATTATCATGAAGATCTTAAAGGCTCAGTTGAAGAAGCACTCTCAAAAGCTGGAGTGAACTATTCAAATATAACGGTTAAATCAAAAATTGCGACCTATGCTGTTCAGGGTGGCGTTGCAGCTTTACCAGGTGTTAAAAATATAATCGCAGTTGCCTCTGGAAAAGGCGGTGTTGGAAAGTCAACTACCGCTGTTAATCTGGCCCTCTCCCTGCAGTCTGAGGGTGCCCGAGTAGCCTTACTGGATGCCGATATCTACGGACCCTCTCAACCACGCATGCTAGGTGTTAAAGACCTTAGGCCCCAAGAGTCTACAGATGGTAATATGAAGCCAGTTATGGCTCATGGTCTGCAGACAATGTCTATTGGATTTTTGGTTGAAGAAGCCTCACCAATGGTATGGCGTGGCCCAATGGTTACGCAAGCTTTAGAGCAACTTTTAAAGAACACTGAATGGGACGATATTGATTATATGATTATTGATCTGCCACCAGGAACAGGAGATACACAATTAACCTTATCTCAAAAGATTCCAGTTAGTGGTGCCGTTATTATTACAACCCCTCAAGATATTGCACTAATTGATGCGCAGAAGGGCCTTGCTATGTTTGAGAAGGTTAATATTCCAATATTGGGTATCGTTGAGAACATGTCAATCCATATCTGCTCAAACTGTGATCATGCAGAGGAAATCTTTGGTCATGGAGGGGGTAAGCTTATGGCAGAGAACTCAAATACTAATTTTTTAGGCGCTCTACCTCTTCAAATAGATATAAGAACCGATGTTGATGAGGGTATTCCTAGTGTTGCTAGAGATCCAGATAGTAGAGTAGCAATGATGTATCAGGAGATTGGGCGAAAAGTTGCAGCAACTTTATCCCTTCAAAGTGAATCCGTTGGAGCCTTTCCTAAAATTACAATTGAGTAACTAGTTTTAGACTTAATGGTTTTCTGAAACTTGATTGATAGTGTATTTCGGGATTTCAATAACGATATCCTCTTCCGATAGAATTGCCTGACAAGAGAGACGTGAGTCTGGGTCAAGCCCCCAAGCTTTGTCCAATAAATCGTCTTCGATTTCATCAGACTCTTCCATAGTATCAAATCCCTCTCTGACATAGATATGACAGGTTGTACATGCATTTGACATCTCACAGGCATGTTCAATTTCAATACTATTATCTAATAATGCCCTACAGATACTATTACCAGTATCTGTTTCAATGACTACACCATCTGGACAGAATTCTTGATTAGGGAGGATAATTATTTGAGGCATATTGATATTTTAAAGTTATTCATTAAATTCATCAATGCTTCGACCTTGCATTGCACTCATTATTGATTTATTCATTCTCATTTCAACAAACTTTGAACTGACTTTCTCAAGATTTAATGTCGCATCCTTGATTAGAACTGAATCATCAGATTCAACAACTTTTGCCAGTTCGTCTCTTGAACTAATTATATTATTTAGCATGTTTTCATCTAGAAGACCTTTATCAGCCTCTAGGGCAGAATCTATAGCCTCAATTGTTCTATTTGCGTCAACTCTTTGCTCTTGAAGTTGTCTTAAAAGAATATCTTCCTGAGCAAATACTACAGAATCTTTGAGCATTTTTTCTAAATCTGAATCACTCAGACCATAAGAGGGTTTAATTACAATTTCAGATTTAACTCCAGATGTCTCTTCTTTTGCTGAGACTGATAGTAAACCATCTGCATCTACTTGAAACTCAATTAAGATACGTGCTCGTCCTGCAGCCATAGGTGGTATTCCCTTTAACTCAAAGCGTCCCAATGACCTACAATCCTTAGTTAATTCTCTCTCGCCTTGGAAAACATGGATACTCATCCCAGTTTGACTATCCTTGTAGGTAGTAAATTCCTGAGCTCGCGTTATTGGGATTGTTGTATTTCTATGAATTACCTTCTCTACAAGGCCACCCATAGTCTCCAGTCCCAAAGAAAGGGGTAAAACATCAAGCAATAAAACATCGTCCTTACTCTTATTTCCAGCCAGAATATTAGCTTGAATGGCAGCACCCTTTGCTACAACTTCGTCAGGATTAATTGAGCACAATACTGGTTTATTAAAGATCTTACTGACTCGATCCCTAACGAGTGACATTCTTGTAGAGCCTCCAACCATAATAACTTCTTTTACATCAGACAAATCAACCCCCGCATCTCTAATGGCTCTTTTTGTTAAAAGTAAAGTTTTTGAAATCAACTCTTCACTTAAACTCTCAAAATGAGTTTTTGAAATACTATAAGTATCGCCATTAACTAAAAAATCAGCACTATTTTTTGTTGTTAGTTCCTCTTTTGCTATTTTTGCAAGCTGCCTTATGGTTTGAATTTGAGTTGCTGATAAATTAGTTATATTAAGAGACTTTATGCAATCGTCAAATATTAGCTTGTCAAAATCATCACCTCCAAGATTGGAGTCACCTCCAGTGGAGAGTACTTCAAAAACCCCTTTATTAAAGCTCAGTATTGAGATATCAAAGGTACCGCCACCCAAGTCATATATGGCATGAATGCCTTCTTCACCTGACTCTAAGCCGTAAGCTATGGCAGCAGCAGTTGGTTCATTTATAAGCCTTAAGACATTAATACCAGAAATTTTTGCAGCGTCCTTTGTTGATTGCCTCTGAGCGTCATTGAAATAGGCGGGAACAGTAATAACAGCACCAACAAGATCGCCTCCAAGAGTATCTTCAGCACGTTTTTTTAATTCAGAGAGAATACTTGCAGAAATTTCTATGGCTGAGAGTTTACCTCTGGATGTTTGGAATGAAAAATTTCCACCAGAATCAATCAAATTATATGGGAGGTTTTCAATATTATCAGCCTCACTATAACTGATCCCCATAAAGCGCTTGATTGAGAAAATAGTATTTGTTGGATCACTTAAAGCAAATTTAATGGCCTTTTTGCCTATCGTTAATTTGCTTTGACCACAATGAACTACTGAGGGAAGCATGGCCTCATTATTTTTATCCAGAATAAGCTGAGTCTCCCCACTTATTACACTAGCAACTAGTGAATTAGTTGTGCCTAAATCAATTCCGCATGCTAAATTATGATGATGGGGAGCAGTTGATTGTCCGGGTTCTGAAATTTGCAATAATGCCATCTATCTAGCCCCTATAACCATTGATCCATCAAGCTATTAGCCTGATTATAAAGCTGGTCAAAAAACTTTAACTCTCTGACATCTTTTTTAATATGCATTGCGTCACTATTTTTCTCAAAAGCACTATAGATTGATTGAGATTTTTCATCAATCTTAAGTTTGATATTCTCAGTAAAATCATCCAAACCAAGGCTATCTTTAGACTCCTTAATAGCCTCAAGCTCTTCTCTAAGATCAATCTGTGATAACAAGAAATGTTCATCCATTACTGTATCTTTTTCATCAAAAGGGTCAACACCTTGAAGTTTAAGTAGATATTCAGCCCTATTTAGAGAGCTTTTTAAAGCTTTAAATGCTGAGTTTAGTAGAGAAGTATTTTGTAGTGCCTGAAGTTTTTCAGATTCACTTTTGGTTGCATACTGATCAGGATGAAATCTGGAGATTTCTTTTCTATATGCTTCTTTTAAAGCGACTTCATCAATAAAAAAAGAGGTTTCAAGATCAAATAACTCAAAATAATTTTGCATCAAGCTAGTCCCTCAAGAGCTGTTAAGAACTATCTATACGGTGAATGATTCACCGCAACCACATTCAGCCTTAGAATTAGGGTTGTTAAATTCAAAGCCCTCATTAAGCCCTTCTTTTTGGTAGTCAACCTCAGTACCATCTATATATATTAGGCTTTTAGCATCAACAATGACCTTGACACCCTTATCATCAAATAGTGTGTCGTCGTCATTCACTGTATCAACAAACTCCATGTTATAACCTAAGCCTGAACAACCAGTGGTTTGAACTGAAAGCCTAACGCCAACACCAGAACCTCGATTAGATAAATAATCGCTCATTCTTTTAGCAGCTTTTTCAGTTAACGTTATTGCCATAATTATTAGCTAGCTTTACTTTTTAAATCATTTATTGCTGCTTTAATTGCATCTTCAGCCAATACTGAGCAATGAATTTTTACAGGTGGTAATTCTAATTCTTCAACTATTTCAGTATTCTTAATCTGTGAAGCCTCATCAAGCGTCTTTCCTTTAACCCATTCGGTTAAAAGTGAAGATGAAGCAATTGCAGATCCGCAACCATAAGTCTTAAATTTTGCCTCTTCGATAACACCATCATCATTAATCTGGATTTGTAACCTCATTACATCTCCACATGCTGGTGCACCAACCATACCAGTACCTACATTAGAGGCATCTTTATCTAAGACACCAACATTTCTAGGATTTTCATAGTGATCTAGTACTTTCTTTCCATATGCCATAAATTACTCCGATTTAACTATTAATTTTACTCTATACATGATTCAAGTTTTCGATAACTCTTCCTTTTGCTTAGTGGGCAGCCCACTCAACAGAACTTAAATCAACGCCATCCTTAAACATATCCCATAAAGGCGATAAATCTCTTAATTTTTCAACTTTTTCACGTACTAGCGTAATCGCATCATCAACATCCTTTTCTGTTGTGTATCGACCAACACTAAAGCGAATTGAGCTATGAGCTAATTCATCACTTAGCCCTAATGCTCTTAACACATAAGAAGGCTCAAGACTTGCTGATGTACATGCTGAACCTGAAGATACAGCAACTCCAGAAATAGCCATCATTAATGACTCACCCTCAACGTAATTGAAACTAATATTTAAATTACTTCCAATTCTCTGATCAAGATCACCATTAACAACCACCTCTTCCATATCGGAAAAACCAGCATAAAGTCTATCTCTAAGTTTTTTAGTTCTTACTCCCTCATCCTTCATCTCAGCCTGAGCAATTGCAAAAGCCTCACCCATACCAACAATTTGATGGGTAGCTAAAGTTCCAGAACGCATTCCACGCTCATGGCCACCGCCATGCATTTGAGCCTCTAGTCTAACTCTAGGCTTCCTAGAGACGTATAGTGCTCCCATACCTTTTGGACCATAAATCTTATGCGCTGAGAAACTCATTAAATCAACTGGCAGAGAGCTTAAATCAATTTCAATCTTACCAACAGATTGTGCAGCATCTACATGAAAAAATACCTTATTCTCTCTACAAATATCACCAATTGCCTGAAGGTCTTGAATAACACCAATTTCATTATTAACATGCATAAATGAGGCAAGAATTGTATCCTCTCTAATAACACTTTTAAATAAGTCAATATCCAACAAACCATTGGGAAGAGGATCAAGATAAGTGACCTCAAAACCTTCTCGTTCTAATTGACGGCAGGTATCTAGAATAGCCTTATGCTCAGTTTTAAGAGTGATAATATGTTTACCACGTTTATGATAAAAATTAGCAATACCTTTTAATGCAAGATTATTAGATTCAGTAGCGCCAGAAGTCCAGACAATTTCCCTAGGATCAGCGCTAATTAGCTCTGCTACCTGGTTTCGGGCATTATCAACTGCTTTCTCAGCTTGCCATCCATAATGATGAGAGCGAGAAGCAGGATTACCAAAATCACCTTCCATTGTTAAATATTTAGCCATTTTTTTAGCAACCCGAGCATCAACTGGCGTAGTAGATGAGTAATCCATGTATGTAGGAGTCAACATAATTTTATTCCTTTAATTATTAATTTAAATTTAAATCTTGGTTAGATTGGTAATCATCAATTACCTGTTGAAGATTTCTAGTACTTAGAAAACCTCTAATTTGATCACTAACCTCACACCATAAATGGTGAGACAAGCACTGCTTACCCCTTAAGCAATCCTTAGCACCATGACAGCGACGAAGATCAATATTTTCATCAACTGCCTCTATAATTTCTGTAAGCGTGACATCAACAGCATTGACATTAAGAAGATACCCTCCACCCGGCCCTCTAACGCTTTTGACTAGAGATGCTTTTCTTAATTTAGCAAAAAGTTGTTCTAAATATGAAAGTGAAATGTTCTGTCTTTGAGATATCATATCTAGCGTAACTGGCTTAGCAGATTCATTAGAAGCCAAGTCAAGCATAGCGGTAACTGCGTACCTTCCTTTAGTTGTTAGTTGCATAAAATTCTCTACTAATAAAATTTGGTGAAATTATACTAGTAACCAAGGAATTTAGTCAAGTATTAAATTCATTAAAAGTTTACTTTTTCTCAACATCATGAATTTTTGTATCTAGCGTTAACTTTGCCATTTTTTCATCCATTTCAGCCAAACGCTCAATAATAGAATTGACAGCTTGCAAAGTCGGATCATTAGTAGTTCCTGAGGAGCTGGCAGCATAGGAGTCAAAGGTGTCAATTTCACTACTTTTCTTTCTTACAACTCTTCCAGGAATACCCACTACAGTTTCGTTATCATCTATGGATCTCACAACAACTGAATTAGAGCCAACACGAACATTTTTTCCAAGTGTAACTGGCCCTAAAATTTTAGCTCCAGCACCAATAATAACGCCGTCCATTAAAGTTGGATGGCGCTTCTCTTTATCCCATGAAGTTCCTCCTAGTGTAACCCCATGATAAATCATACAATCATCACCAATTTCAGAAGTCTCACCAATTACTACACCCATTCCATGATCAATGAAAAAACGTCTACCAATAATAGCTCCTGGATGAATTTCAATTCCAGTAATTAATCTAGCAAATGTAGAAATAAAACGCGCTAACCAATAAAGCTTATAACCCCATAATAGGTGAGTTAATCTATAAATAATAACTGCCTGAACGCCAGAGTAACAGGTAATAATTTCAAACATATTCCTGGCAGCGGGATCACGGTCAAAGACACTCCGGATATCTTCTATAATTTTCATAGAAAGATTATACCATCAAGGCTTATTATAGGAATGAGTTGACTTAAATCTTCGATAACTCCACATATATTGCTCAGGAAGTCTTTTAATCAGATTTTCGATGGCAATATTCATAGTTGTAACTTGTTGTAATATATCATCACTATCAAAATTTATATCTAATGACTCATAATTTAGATCATAGCCTTTTCCATTGTCAAGACGATTAGCCCAAAACATTAAAACTTGAGCGTTATGTTTTTTTGCTAATCTGACTAATAAAGTCATTGTATTAACTTCTTTGTTAAAAAATGGCGCCAAAATTCCACCCTCCTCTCCAGGGTCTTGATCAGGCAAAATACCAACTAAATCACCATTTTTTAAAGTACGTTGAATTTGAAGAACACCAGCTTTATCGGCAGTTGCCATTGAAAGGTTTCCTTGATTTCTTCTTTTAAATAGATAATTATTTTGCTTTTGATTTCTAAGAGGTTTAAACATGAATGTCACTTTACGTGAATCAGCAAGAACTCGCCCCGTAATCTCCCAACATCCAATATGGGGTACCAATAAAATTGTTTTTTTAGAAGACTCAAGAAGATCAGAGCCATTAATATTTCTAATATATTTAGAATTTTCTGAAAAATCTTGATTCCAAATTAAGCCAGATTCAGTTAAGTTTTTTCCAGTTTCAACTAAAGATTTTTTTACAAGTAAATCTTTTTCAATAGAAGATAAATGGGGCAAACATATTTGAATATTTTGAGAAGTTACTCTTTTAGCATTAGTATTAAATATGAAGAGTAACTTACCAATAAAAGAGCCTAAAAGATGATTAGTCTTTAGAGGCAGAATAGAGCATAAAGACAAAAAAAGACCAGTCATATTTAATTAAATAACTGATCAATCGCGGATTTGTAGTCAATAATTATTTTTTGATAAGTTCCTGCTGCTTGGACATATGTAAGATTGGCTAGGTTTGCATTCTTTTGTGCAGCTATTACAAGCGATTTTTCACCTCTAGCTTCACCATATTTAATTTGCTCCTCAATAACCTTCTCATCAGCTAATGATCCTTGTTCTAAATAAAGAATCACAAGGTCAGATAAAAGATCAACTTGCGCCAGTAAATAATTAATTTGATAAACATCATTTATTTCCGCTTCATCTCTTAAGGCATCGATATTTGACATGCTAATTTCTGTTCTCTCAACATCAAGAAGTTCTTTTCTTACTCCGAGTGGATAAGACAGATCAACGCCTATATTCCAAGAATAATCCCTATTTCCAAAACTACTAAAGTATTTATTATCTTCCCCTTGTGAGGATAGTCCTAGATTAAGATTAACATTTGGCATAGTTTTATTATCATAAGTTTGCAGTTGTCTTTGCAACCTCGCTTTATCGAAATCAAACTTTTTAAAAGATCTTGATTGTCTAACGAAAACCTTTGGATCAATCTTGGTTAATTCTTGCTCTTCAAATAAATTCATATTGACAATCATGTCCGACTCACGAGCGCCTATCAGAGCAGCCAATTCTTGTCTTTCAATAATTAACTCCTTACTTGACTGAAGAGATTGCTGCTTGGATTTAACATAGAGATCTTTGTCTCGAAGAAGAGTAGATTTATCTATTAAAGAATTTAAATACTTCTCCTCTGAAAGATCAAGTTGCTGCTTGGTTAATTCAAGATCACGTTTATGGATTTTAACAATTTCTTGCTTTAGAGCTAGATCAATGAATTTTTTAAGCTTAGATGCTAGGAAATTTTCAGCTTGCTCTTCAAGATTGACCTTATTTGCTGCAAGATCAAGAGAAGCAATATCAATAGCTAAACGATCATTTATACCGTCCTTATTTTGCAGCAAGGGTCTTATATAACCAACTTCAAATACATTACTATTAACTGCAGTAGAATCTTTATCATTTCTATTCCATGAGTGCTTTAAATTTACAGTAGATCCAGAATTTTCAACCTTCCTATCAGCAGAGACTTCATAACTAGTTGTGTAAAGCTCTTTATAGGCTCTTGCTGCGGTATCTTCGCCACTTTGATAAGAATTACCAGCAGAGGCCTTAATATTCCAATCAGAGTATGTTAAAGAAGACTTTTGATCTATTAAACTTGTTTTTTCAGACAGGGATAATTGCACAAAATAGGGGTGTGATTCCACTAATTTCGAACTAAATTCATTTATAGTAATGGCATGCACATTCAAAGCTGCAACCAAGCCAAATAATAAAATAATTTTTCTCAACACATTCTCCCTTTTAATCTTACAAAACTAAATAATTACAACCAATAGTATAAATCTTGAACTAAATATTTTAGTGAATTTTTGATACACTTTACTTAAAAGACTAAAAAATAAATTATGATTCAATATTATTTACAATCTCTTCGATTACTTCAGTGAGTTTTTTTCCATTAGTATTTATGTTAACAGAAGCAACATCTTGGTAGAACCCCTCTCTAGCATCAATAATATCAGAAATTGTTTTTCTACGATCTTTGCTTCGCTCAAGAAGTGGCCGTGTTTTTGACTTAGATGTTCTTCTAAGGATTTGCTCTATTGA
This sequence comes from Candidatus Thioglobus sp. NP1, assembly GCF_003326015.1. Classification (NCBI taxonomy): domain Bacteria; kingdom Pseudomonadati; phylum Pseudomonadota; class Gammaproteobacteria; family Pseudothioglobaceae (SeqCode); genus Candidatus Thioglobus; species Candidatus Thioglobus sp. NP1. Next base: position 1,065,751 of record NZ_CP023860.1, on the reverse strand, counting down.
GGATGATAAATATATTACCATGGCCGAAACTTTCATTAAATCTCTATTTTCATGACTTAAAACAACTCCTCCACCCGTTGCAATAATAATATTTTTCATAGAACATAAATTTTTTAAAATTTCAGTCTCTCTCTCCCTAAAGCCACTCTCACCCTCAATTTCAAATATATGATCAATACTTACACCAGTCCTATTAATAATTTCATGATCTGAATCATAGAAATCTTTTTTTAACCTCTCTGAAAGTTTTCTACCAACCGTTGTTTTGCCAGACCCCATTGGCCCAACTAGAATAATATTTATATTTGAATCAACTTTCATTTTAACAATTAAAGATTATTGATCTAATTGGTAATTAGCACCACAATAAGGACAACTTGCAGCTCCATCTTTAGAAAAAGATAGGAAAACTTTTGGATGCATATTCCATTTTGATGATTCTTTTGGTGGACAATGAAAAGGCAATTCTCCCTTAGAAACAATAGTAAAACTTAATTGTGGCGAATTAAGATTTGTCAAACACATCTCCCATTATTAATCCATTCTAGATAATCAGTATTACGACCATGAACACAGTCAAAGTAAAGTGTTTGTAATTTTTCTGTTAGAGGGCCTCTGGTACCAGCTCCTATTTGATTCGCATCTAAATCTCTTATTGGCGTAATTTCAGCAGCAGTTCCTGTAAAAAATGCTTCATCAGCATTGTAAATTTCATCGCAATTTAAATTTTTCTCTACTATCTTATATCCCAAATTTTTTGCTAGAGTAAAAATAGTGTGCCTAGTTATTCCAGGCAATGCAGAAGTTAAATGAGGCGTGTAGAGGATATTATCTTTAATAATAAAAATATTTTCACCACTGCCCTCAGAAACCAGTCCTTCAGAGTCAAGCATTAAGGCTTCATCAAAACCATGGTCCTGAGCCTCTTTAAGCGCCATCATTGAGTTAACATAATTACCATTTGTTTTTGCACCAGCCATTGACGGATGAGCATGGACTCTAGCATAAGAAGAGGTTCGAATCCTTATCCCATTCTTCATATTATCTTCACCCAAGTATGCACCCCACTCCCAAGCTGCGATCATAACGTGTACTTTTAAATTATCCGCCCTTAAGCCCATTCCTTCAGAACCATAAAAACACATTGGTCTTATGTAAGCTGACTTTAAATTATTTTTAACAACAACCTCTCTTTGGGCTTGATTTAAAGATTCAACACTGAATGGTATTTTCATTCCAAGAATTTTTGTTGAATTAAACAGACGATTCGTATGGTCATCGAGTCTAAATATTGCAGGTCCATCTTCTGTTTCATAAGCACGAACACCCTCAAAGGCTCCCATGCCGTAGTGGAGAGTATGAGTAAGAACATGAATCTTAGCATCTCTCCAGTCTAACCACTCTCCATCCATCCAAATGAAGCCATCTCTATCTTCCATAGTCATCATAAAAACCCTAATTCTTTAAAAAGTAATCAATAAAAATTTAATATTATTATAGATATAAACACAAAATTATACCCATCTCATATGGGCATTCATTGAATATGATATGATTTTACTGATGAAGACTATTATTAATTCTCAAGGTATAATTTAATCTTAATTTTTTAAAATAAATCAGACAAATGGAATTTAATTTTTTTACATTTTTATTTTTACTTGCAATACTAACTTCAGTCATAGCCCTTCTTTGGCTTAATTTTAGGCAAGATAAATCTATTAAGAACTCGTTCAATAAAGTCCCACAGGGTTTTAGTGATAATATTAGCATTGAAGATCATCAAAAAGCTGGTAAATATACTCAAGCAAAGTTACTAGTCAATCATTTTGAAATTATTTTTTCTACACTTGTTCTGCTGATATGGACTCTTGGTGGCGCAATGAACTGGCTTGATCAATTCTGGAGTTTAAGGATTTCAGATCCAATATTAATGGGAACTATATTTATTTTAAGCATCATGCTTATTGCGAGCTTCGTAGACCTGCCATTTAGTATTTACCGTAACTTTATTCTTGAACAGAGGTTTGGCTTTAATCGAATGACAGTGAGAACTTTTATTGGTGATTTGATTAAAGAAATATTGATAACTCTAATTCTAATGTTGCCACTTATATATGCCATTTTGTATCTTATGAATTTAGATTCTATTAGAGACTTCTGGTGGATTTATGTTTGGATAATTATTACTCTTTTCACTCTAACTATGATGTGGATCTATCCATCGTTTATTGCACCTATCTTTAATAAATTTAATCCACTAGATAACGAAGTTTTAAAAAATCGAATTACTAACCTTCTTGAAAGAACAGGTTTTGGCAGTGATGGTATCTATGTAATGGATGGATCAAAACGTTCATCGCATGGTAATGCCTATTTCACAGGGATTGGTAAAAATAAAAGAATTGTTTTCTTTGATACACTCCTTAACGGCATGGAAGATAAGGAAATTGAAGCAATTCTTGCACACGAACTAGGTCATTTTCATCATAAACATACACGACAAAGAATGATTAGCTCATTTATTTTTAGCTTCGTAAGTCTAGCAATTCTTGGCTATCTAATTAATCAAGTATGGTTTTATAATGGACTTGGTATTTCCACTCCATCAGCACATACAGCACTAGTGTTATTTAGTTTTGCTTTGCCTGTTTTTAGTTTTTTTATTACCCCTTTTAGTAATTTAATGTCAAGAAAACATGAATATCAAGCAGACGCTTTTGCAGCAACTCATACAGATGCTAAAGATTTAATTTCATCTTTAATAAAGCTGTACAAAGAAAATTCATCTTCGTTATCACCTGATAAGCTTTATTCAGCATTTCATGACTCTCATCCAAGTGCTGTGCTGAGAATTGAGCGTCTTCAATAAAGGATAATTTATCAATAGTCTTAAATCAAATATTTTTTTTATAGTATTAATAAGTTCTTTTTTTATTTCAAAGATTAAAAAAAACAAATAGCTTAATGACACTCACAAGAAGACAAAAGTGGCGTATTGAGAAAGTTCAATCTGAAAAAATTAGTCGTGCTAATAATGCATCAATTAAAGCAGAAAGTAGTATTGAAAAAGGTACAGAAGAGCTCCATGGCCTTGTAATAACAAGATATGGTCAACGGCAATTAATAGAGTCTAATCATGGTGACCTTTTCCAAGCAACAGGTAGACAAAATATTGGGCTGTCTGTAGCAGGAGATAGGGTCCTATTTCAAAAAGTTGAGGGTGATGAAGGGGTTGTAACTGCAATATATCCTCGTAAAACTGAACTTAAAAGACAAGATCGTCTTATAGCAGCAAATATTGACCAATTATGGCTTGTCGTTGCAATTGAGCCCCATTACCAGTTTGAGCTTATTGATCGTTACCTAATAATGGCCGAAAATTCGAATCTACCAATAAATATTATTGTTAATAAAATTGAGCTTTCAAATAATGATAATCAACTCTCTAATGATTTTTCTCACTATATTGACCTTGGCTATGATGTCCACTTTCTTAGTGTCAAAAATAAAATAAACTTGGAGAAATTAAAGAAAAGTCTTGTTAATAGATCTCATATATTTCTTGGTCAATCTGGTGTCGGCAAGTCATCACTAATCAATTCACTTATCCCTGATTTAGATTTAAGAGTAAATGAAATATCAACAAAAAGTAAGTTAGGAAAGCATACAACAACTAATACTACTATTTATCATATCCCTTCTGGTGGTGACTTAATTGACTCGCCAGGAATTAGAGAGTTTCAATTAGATGATCTCACTGAAAAGCAAATAGTTAATGGCTTTAGAGAATTTAAATCATTAATTGGTAAGTGTCGATTCAGGAACTGTCAGCACATCAATGAACCAAATTGTGCTATAAAAAAGGCAATAGAATCTGGAAATATTAACTCTTCTCGTTATGAAAGCTATTTAAATATTCTCCCGTAACCATTATTTTCTAAAAAAAATAACTCTCTCAGAAATAAATTCAACTTCCAAATCAAGGTTACTTGCTAAGTAATTTAAGGTCTTCTTGCTAAAAAAACCAATGTGTGAGGGATCATTTTTGTAATACCAATTACTAAAATCAATTTTAGACGTCAATATTTGAGTCATTACTGCAAGATAACCGCCAGCATTAAGACATTTAATTAATCTATTGATCTCAGTCATTGGATTACTTAAATGCTCTATAACCTCGGTAGCAGTAATAAAATCATATTTTCGATTAAATACTGACGTATCTTTAGCATAAAACTTATCAAATAAAGCTACTTTATGTCCATAATCCTCTAGCATTAAAGATAAAGTAGGTCCAGGACCAGAGCCAAAGTCCAAGCCAAATGAATTGTCTGAAATTTTTTTTAAAAGAGGCTCTGATAACTGTGATAAGAATTGTCGGTAACGAACATCCTTAGGATCATTATTGTGAGTGTCGTACCTCAATTTCTCTTCATCTTCTGAGAGCTGGTAAATTTTAGGAACAAAGACATATTCACAGTTCAGGCAAATAAGGAATTGCCTAGAATTTTCCTTATGAAAATGACTCGTTTTATCTGATTGACATAGCGAGCAAGTGATTATAGAACTCACTAAAACCCGCTATTAATGTTGAAATTTAATGTGAGTGACCGCCTGGCGCATGAACATGGCCATGAGATAATTCCTCTTCTTGTGCGTCTCTAACCTCTTCAATACTGACAGAGAAATGAAGGGTCTCGCCAGCTAAAGGATGATTAGCATCAACTGTAATTTTATCATCTTCAATTTTAATTACAGACACAACAAATGGATTTCCATCTTGATCTTGCGATTGGAGCTGCATACCAACGGTTACCTCTTCTATACCCTGTAATGCAGAACTTGGAATTTCTTGAATAGCATCATCCATTTTAAGGCCATAGCCTTCTTCTGGCTCTACAGAAACTTCCTTTTTATCACCAGATTTACAGCCCTCTAAAGCATTTTCTAAGCCAGGAATGATATTTCCATGGCCTTGTAAAAATGCTAAAGGCTCTTTACCGTCAGAAGAATCTATAACCTCACCTTTATCATTTTTAAGAGTGTAATGCATTAAAACAACTTTATCCTTACTTACCTTCATGTTTACTCCAAAATTAAATACAAAAAAAACCTTCTTTTAACTGAAGGCCTAAATTACTAATGAACGAAAAAACTTCATAAAGTCCTTAAGGTCATCAAACTAATGCATTTTATCATACTCATAGTGAATTTCATGTCAAAGGAAAAGAGTATAAATTACCCTAAAACTAAATTATCAATGGCACTTTCAATGTCAGGGTAATCAAATTCAAAGCCTTCATCTATTAAGCGCCCAGGAAAAACAGAAACACTTTGAGTTAGAACTCTAGAGCCACTGCCAAATAATAGTTTAAGCTGCCACTCAAAAAGGGGGGCAATAAAAGGTCTTTTCAGAGCCTTTGCAAGAACTTTTCCAAAATATCTTTGCTGAATAGGCTTTGGTGATGTGACGTTATATATTCCAGTTTTTTTAGGATTTAAAATAATATAATTAAATACCTTTATTAGATCATTAACATGAATCCAAGAGAAACATTGACTTCCATCTTTAATCGGGCCACCTAAACCAAGAAAATATGGAAGATATAACTTTTTAAGTACTCCACCTTTTCTCGATAAGACAACGCCAAATCTAAAAATAATGACCTCATTTGAAATCAATTTTGCAGCATCCTCCCACGCTATTGAAAGCTTTGCTAGGTAGTCACTTCCAGATTCATTATGCGTTTCTAGATATGGTTTATCACAATTTGATTCGGGGTAATACCCTACTCCTGAGGCACATATAACTCTTGGCTTATCTTTCAGTAGCTTAAATGCTTCTGCAAGCATATGATTTGCATCAACTCTGCTTGTCCAGACTTCCTTGAGATGCTTTTTAGTCCATCTTTTAGCTATAGTTGAACCAGAAAGTTGAATTATTAAATCACTTCCTTCAATACAAGATAACAACTTATCGACTGATTGAAAAGCTTGCCTACCAAAACATTCAATAATATGATCTGAAGATAAATTCTGCCTTAAAGCCTTTCCAATTAGTCCAGTTCCACCTAATACAACTATTTTCACGTCAAATAGTCCAATCTGAGGAATTTTTTAATAGCAACTCAGTTAAAAAATTAATATGATCTTTTCTATCATTTAGTGCCGGTATGTAATCAAAAGACTGACCTCCTGCTTCCATAAAATATGTTTTATTTTCTCCACTTATTTCTTCAATAGTTTCAAGACAATCAGCTGAAAATCCAGGACAAATTACTTGGACACTTTTAATGCCCTTAGCAGGAAGAGACTTTAATGTCTCATCTGTATAGTCTTTCATCCATTCAGCAACACCAAGCCTTGATTGAAAAGTCATCTTATATTGCTCAGGCTTAAGGTCTAATTTTGAGGCAAGTAAGAAAGAGGTTTTACAACACTGGCATGGGTAGTTATCACCCTTATCAAAATATTTTTTAGGAATGCCATGGTACGACATCAATAAAAAATCAGGCTTACCATTAATTTTTTGATACTCCTTAACACTATTTGCTAGCGCCTCGATATATAAATCTTCTTTGTTATAACTGCTAATAAACCTTATATCTGGAACATTTCGCCAACTTGATAGTTCTCTTGCAACAGCATCAAAAACTGAGCCAGTAGAAGAAGCTGCGTACTGAGGATATAAAGGTAAAACTAAAATTTTATTGCACCCTTGAGCCTCTAATTCACCAAGTGCAGAGGCCATAGAGGGATTCCCATAACACATACCTAAGGCAACACTAAATTTACCTGGCAATCTTCTCTCAAGCTCTGATGAAATTGCCTTTTTCTGCATCTTTGAAATTGATAAAAGTGGAGAGCCCTCACCATGAGTGTCCCAGACACTTTTGTATAGTTTTGCTGATCTCCTTGGTCTTAAATTCAAAATAACTATATTTAAAATTAATTGCCAAATCCACTTTGGTGGTGGTGGCTCAATGACACGAGTATCTGATAAAAACTGCCTCAAATAGGGTTTTACTGCTTTTGCTGTGGGTGCATCAGGAGTCCCCAAATTGGCTAAAAGAATGCCAATTTTTGAATCACTTCCCGATTCATGAATAGATGAACTTTTATACAAAACTAGCCCTCAAATATTAATTTTTACAATGTGATAAGATACCCTATAACATTTGTTTCACTGTAAAACATGACAATAGTATTTATACGTCTTTTATCGGATTAAAAATGAATATATTATTATTAATCGCACATGGCAGTAGAAGAGAAGAATCAAATCTTGAAATTGAATCTTTGGTAAAGAAAATTACCTCACTTAATAATGAAGAATTTGATTCAGTTATTCATGGTTTTCTTGAGTTTGCCAGCCCTAATATTGAGGAAGCTATCCAAAAGTGCTCTGATATGGGTGCATCTTCGGTAACAATTCTTCCTTATTTTTTATCTGCTGGTGTTCATATTACAAGAGATATTCCAGAAGAGATAAGTAAGGCATATGCGAAAAATCCAAACTTAAAAATAAAAATTGCAAATTACTTTGGTTCTAGGGATGAGATTGCTGAAATTCTCATTAAAACAGCATTAGATATAAAATAAAAATACTAATTTAATTATTTAAATGGTAGGTGCTTCCTATAAGTCCCATATTCTCTTTTTTGGATATAAATATCGGAATATCAGTCATATAATATTGCAAGCGACCCTTATCTTCAAAACACTTTAAAAAGTCACTTTTAATAAAGTAATCTAAAAAATTTCTTACTAAATCACTTGTAATATAGATACCACCTAAACATCCAGTTGTTAATGCAATAGTTCCAGTAACTGAGCCAAAGATTTGACAAAATAATTGAAGAGTATCCTTAGCTACTTGATCTGGCTTTGATTGTATTGCAGCAGATGATATCTCAGCAGGTTTATTGAATAATGGCTCCTTTGCATTAATTTGACATAAAGCTTTGTATAAATTAACAATGCCACCGCCTGACAAAACTCTTTCAACTGAGACATGACCAAATTGTTTTTTTAATATAGTTAAAATTTCAATTTCTAAAGTTGAGTTTGGTGCAAAGGTTGAATGCCCACCTTGAGCTGGAAGAGGCACCCATCTTTCTGCTGATTTTATTAGCCCACAAGTTCCCAAACCTGTTCCAGGACCAATAACTAACTTGACTCTATCTTGTTGAATAATCCCTTTATTTAAAATAATAACATCATCATTTGTTAGTGAAGTTGTTGCAAGTGCTTGTGCTGAAAAGTCATTAATCCATTTAACTTCAATATGATTTAATGCAATTGAAACATTAGCTTTATTAATAGTCCAGTTATTATTTGCTAACTTGAAGACATCTAGGTGAGTTGTTCCGGCAGTAGCTATAGAAGCTGACTCGATTTGAACATTATCAATTGATGAAAGATAAGAATGAATAGCATCTTGAATAGTTTCAAATTTACGACATTGCAGAGTTTTTATATTAGTTAACTCTGATTTACCTGAAACTACAAGGGCAAACCTTGCATTTGTTCCACCTATATCACCTACCAAATTATAACTTTGCTCGCTAATGATTAGAATATCCTAAATATTTAAGTTCTATAGACATTTTCTCGGTCCCCATCAAATATACAAACCATATATAGATCTACGTCACCAGTATTGTGAACACGATGAAATACCCCATCCTCAATTAAAACCATGTCACCTCCTTCAATTGGGATAGTCTTTTCATCAAGATCCATTTTTCCAGTTCCACTGATTATTAAGTAAACTTCCTCTTTACCATCATGATTATGGCCTTTTGTTGATTTACCAGCGTGAAGAGTCGTTGAGCTAATAACAAAGTTATTTAGAGAGGTATTATCTTTAAGAATGTAAGTTTCATTATCCTTAACCACTTCCCCATCTATATTGTTAATTTTCATGTGCATATTAAAAATATATACTTAATCTAAAAGAGTTATTATCCATAGCTTTATGGACTAAATAATAAACTTTAGAATCAATATTTGAATAAAAATTATTTAAGGAAGTAATTTTTAAATAGATTCAGATTTAGATACATCTTTAGAAGAGTGATGATGTCTTATTGGCGAACTAGATAGCATATCTAGTAGAAAGGTAAACCTCGAATGATGTTTAATATTCTTATCTTTCTTATTAATAAATATATAGGGACCAGTTAAGACATAATTATTTTTTGATATTTCTTTTATTATGATCTTTGTATAATCAAGTTCTACCCCAACATTACTTTTAATCACTCTTTCAAAATAATTTTTTATTTGACTCTTATTAGTTAGGATGTCAGGCAAAAAAGTTGGCATCAAAACACTTTCATTATTATACAAATCTAGAATTGCCTTTAAATCCCCATTATTAAAGGATATTGCCCAACATTCAATAATATCCTCAGGTTTTTTGTCTTTAAAAGCTTCCATAAATAAATTTTTTCTTGAAAAAATTAAACATCATTTTAAACTAGGAAGAACTTTTAAGAGAAATAGAATGACTTCAAAGATATCATTTTTATTGTGATCCATCTTGATGGTTAGCCAGTGGACAAAAAAATCCACTGGCAATTTTTTAAAACTATCCTACTTAGTTACAAACTCTGGGTAAGCCTCTAAGCCACACTCAGAAATATCGGCACCCTCATCTTCATCCTCTTTAGTTACTCGAATTCCCATAAGAGTTTTAAGGGCAAACCAAACAACTCCAGAAGCTACAAATACCCAGACAAAAATAGTAACAGCACCAACTAACTGTCCAGTAAATGTAACGTCACTATTTGTTAGTGGTACAGCCAAAAGACCCCATAAACCAACAACTCCATGGACCGATATTGCGCCAACTGGATCATCAATTCTCAGCTTGCGATCTAACCAAACTATTGAAAGAACTACTAGAATTCCACCAACAGCCCCAATTAGAGTGGCAACTAATACGCTTGGCGTATCTGGACCGGCGGTAATTGCTACAAGCCCTGCTAAAGCTCCATTTAACGTCATAGTTAAGTCTGCTTTTCCAAACCACATTTTCGCTAAAAGAAGCGCTGCAATAACCCCGCCAGCTGCAGCAGCATTGGTATTTACAAATACCATTGCTACAGCGTCCGCACTTTCCTTGCTCGCCATTGCTAGTACCGAGCCACCATTAAAGCCAAACCAACCCATCCATAAAATAAATGTTCCAAGAGTTGCTAAAGGTAGGTTTGCACCTAAAATTGGCATTGATTTTCCATCTTTGTCATACTTACCTTTTCTCGCCCCAAGCAATAGAACGCCTGCAAGTGCAGCAGCAGCTCCTGCCATATGTACAATTCCAGAACCGGCAAAGTCGTAAAATCCAAAGTCACTCAATGAATATAGACCGAAAACGCTTGCTCCGCCCCATGTCCATGAACCTTCTAATGGATAGATGACTGTTGTAAAAATTACTGCAAAAGCAAAGAAAGTAAACAACTTCATTCTCTCTGCCACTGCTCCAGAAACGATTGACATTGACGTAGCTACAAACACTACTTGAAAGTAAAAATCTGCTGCGTTTGAGTAAGACTCACCTTGCCCGCTAATCCCTGATAAGAATGCATCGCCGCCATACATTACGTCATAACCATAAACCATATACATGGTGCAAGCAATGGCAAACAAACCAATATTCTTAGTTAAGATCTCTGCTGTATTTTTACTCCTAACCAGGCCAGCCTCAAGCATTGAGAAACCTGCAGCCATCCACATGACAAGAGCACCCATTACTAAAAAATAAAAAGTATCTATAGCATATTGTAGTTCTAATATTTGATTTTCCATAGCTACCTCCCCCTATACCGCTTCAGGACCAGTTTCACCCGTACGGATACGGATGACCTGCTCAAGACTTGATACAAAAATTTTACCGTCACCAATCTTCCCACCATTGATCTTGCATGCTTTAATGATGGTCTCAATGACCTGCTCAAGCTGCTCATCAGTGATGGCAATCTCTAGTTTTACTTTGGGTAAGAATTCAACCACAAACTCTGCCCCACGATAGAGCTCAGTGTGTCCTTTTTGCCTGCCAAAACCTTTAACCTCAGTTGCTGTAATTCCAGTTACTTCAATCTCAGAAAGCGCTTCTCTAACGCCACTTAACCTCTTTGGCTGAATAATCGCTGTTACCATTTTCATATTAATACTCCATATAATAAAAACAAAAAAGCCCACTACCTTAAAAAAAAGATAGTAGGCTTCTATACCAGTTGAACTCAACTTTAAGCTGACGAAAAAAAACGCTTACCTAGGAATAAACCCAAATAAACGTCATTGTTCTTGCTTAACAACCAACATTGGATGTTAACAATAAATTATTATAATAGTTTAATTAAATGATATTCATTTATATTTCAAAACCTGGAAAGTAATTTATTGTGTTGTTGCTTTTCTACTAACCTTTTGTTCTCGATGAAAAGTATAAATGCCTGTACTGACTATAATAACGGTTCCAACTAAAGTCGGTTGGTCAGGCCAATCGCCAAACATCAAAATACCCAACCCAATTGCTCCAAGCATAGAGGTATATCGAAAAGGAGAAACGAAACCAATGTCGCCAATTCGCATAGCCATGACACTCAATAAAGTAGCGATCAAAATGGCAACAGCCGCACCAAGAATGAGCAACCATGACACTGTGCTAACAGTATCCCACTCTGAACCAATCATCATAATTCCAGCAAACAAGGTACTGCCAACAGCCGTTGATAGAACCACGGTGATGGTCGGGACTTGGCTTGTTAGTTTACGGGTGGCAATTTCTCTTACAGTAAGAAAAATAATCGCCATAAAAGCTGAAAGCGAATAGATATTAAAACCCTCCAGACCGGGCCGGACAACAATTAGAACACCAACAAAGCCAACAAGTATGGCACTCCAGCGTCGCCACCCAACAGGTTCTGCAAGGAAAAGTGCAGCAGCCATTGTTATAGCAAGCGGTAAAGCCTGTAGAATTGCGGTGACATTGGCTAACGGCATATGCTTGAGGGCTGTCAGGAAAGTGATTGTTACAAAAATCTCAGCACCCACACGCACCAATATGAGACGCTTATCCTGTTTTGAAAGATTGCGTATCGCCACTTTGGTAATCCACACCATGATCAAAATTGGTGGAATAGTAATTATACTTCGTAGAAATACTGCCTGAAATAAAGCAATCTCAGAAAATAGAAGCTTCATAAAAGCATCATTGATAACATATGCAGATACACAGGCCGTCATCAGAGCGGCGCCTTTCATATTGCTGTTAAGGCGCATCAATAACTCCAAATTCTAGCAAACTATCCCCAAGTCTTATATCTACAACTTTGAAATTTGCAAAATGGTCTGCAAAGACTGCAGGAGAATTAAGAAAGAATAATGAGAGTAAAAGTAGGAGTGTTTTTTTCATAATTTATTGAAATAATTGATTTAATGAGAGCTAATTATTTCAATAAATTTTGGTCAAGCTCTTTTAAATATTTTAAAAATACTCGAAGCTTTTCAGGCATTCACTCTCTACTTACATAGATCACATAAACTGTTAGTGGCTCTATCCCATAAAGTACTCATCAATTTGTGCCAAAGGAGTTGTTGATGAAACATCCGCGCCTCCTGCTTCACGTATTGCTACTATATCAGGGCGTTCACCAAATGATTTTACATATGATGGGTCTTTCATTTCCGCCAGCACATAGACTGCTGTTTCATCCGGATTTGCTCCTGCCCAAATTATCTTTGCACCTTGTTCATTCATCTGAGGCTCAAGACCTTTTGCCATTTTTGACCATGTCTCCCAGCCCTTAGAAATATTAATTGTCATTAACATTCTCACCATGCTACTTTCTCCTTATTTATTAAATAGTAATAACATTCTAATCTATAAATTTAACTCTTTCATCACAATTTATTAATGGTTTATTTATGCACCTAAATTACCAATAATTCAGTCCAACTTGTGGTGTATCTTTTTGACTTAAAATCAGCCTTTGGTCTCCATTTATCATTACCTATTTCGCTAGCATATTTGAGTGATTCATTAAAGCGCTTATTAACCAACCTTATAGCATTAGATTTATTAGAGCTATCTATGTTTCTTTGATTATCCTCATTAGTCAAAAATAGATCTTGTTGCGGGTAATTTTTAACCAGATTACTTAGTACTATACCACCCTTATAAAATGAGTGTCCTGGCTTATAAATAAGCCTAAGTATCTTAGATATTAATGGAATAATTTGAGATTCATTCTTAATCGCTGTTGTCATACCTATAGTTTTTGATAAGTGGACACAGGCTTTATTTTTTTTATGGGGATTGGTATAAATAAAGACAGTAATAGTTGTTGTTGCTAATTTATGATTATTTAGCTTATAAACAGCTTTTCTAGTAAGGTTAGTCAAGGCTTGATTCAACTCATGAAAGTCGGTTAAATCAGAGCCAAAAGAACGAGAAGATACAATTTGCTGCCTTGTTGGAGGAATGGCTTCAATAGGAATACACGAGTTACCATAAAGCTCTTGATAAACTTTCTTACCATTAACCCCTAAAAGGGTTTCAATGACACCAATATCTGCCTGATAAAAATCATTACTAGAAATAATACCAATTCGATTAAGTTTTTTAGCACTCTGCCTTCCTATTCCCCATAAGTCGCCTACCTCAACGGATTGTAGTAGTTTGCAGTATCTTTCATAGGGCAGCTCATCTATATCAAAAACACCATTAAACCTTGTGTATTTTTTGGCAATTCGATTAGCAAGCTTTGCCAAGACCTTGGTGCTGCCCATACCGACACATACTGGAACCCCCGTCCAACTCTTAACATTTTGCCTTAAAGACTGCATATGATTTATTAAGTGAAACGGCAATCCTACCAAGTCTATAAAACTTTCATCTATAGAATAAACTTCTTGAATAGGAGAATACTGACCAATAATTTTCATTACTCTAGAAGACATATCTCCATACAAGGGGTAGTTAGAAGATTTGACTACAATGCCATTTTTAATAATCATGTCTCTTACTTTAAAATAAGGTACGCCCATCTTAACACCCAGTGCCTTAGCTTCATTAGAACGGGCAATAATACAACCATCGTTATTAGAAAGAACAATAATCGGCCTACCCTCTAGCTTGGGCTCAAAAACTCTTTCACAAGAGGCGTAGAAGTTATTACAGTCTACTAATGCAAATTTAGTTTTATTAATCATACTGATGTATCACCGAGGTCACAACACCCCATATGATGAGTTCATCAGTCCCTTTAATCTTGATGTCTTCAAATTCAGAATTTTCAGCCTTAAGAGTTATATTTCCCTTGTATTTATGCAAACGCTTAACAGTAAACTCGCCATCAACAACAGCAATGACAATCTTTCCACTTTTAGGAGATAGTGATTTATCAACTATCAGTATATCGCCTTGATGAATACCAGCACCTATCATCGACTCACCCTGCGCCTTAACAAAGAAGGTTGCCTCCTTATGATGAATAAGGTGAGTATTTAAATCAAGCGTATCTTCCAAATGGTCGTCTGCTGGAGAAGGAAATCCTGCCTGTACACGCGAAGTAAAGATTGGAATTAGTTGCTTAACTGGATCCTCATTAACCCTAAGAACTTCTATACCTGACTTAACTTGAGATTTGTATATCTCAATACTAGGAGTAATGGAGTCGACAAGACTAATTGGAACTCTAATAACCTTAGTTTGTTCTTTAAAGTTGCCTGAGTTTTTTTTACGACCAGCACCCTTTCTGGCACCACCATGATTGTGTATATTCATAACTAACTTGAAATTTGTAACATTATTCAAGTTAGGATTATAGGTTAACTAATATAGAGAGTCAATGGTAATAATAAGAAAAACTAAACGTTAGCTAATTGACGTAATTTTATTGCTGCATTACTGTGACGACTTATTAATTCAGCCTCATCCTGACCATCAATTTTTCCATCAACAACCTTCCACTTCCCAGCTATCATAACCCTATCAGCTTTTTGTGCTCCACAAAGAAGTAAGGCAGCCAAAGAGTCATGGCTACCAGAGAATCTGAGTTCATCAAGCTTAAATAAAGCTAGATCTGCCTGCTTACCAATCGCAATCTCTCCAATATCAGACCTTCCTAAAAGCGCAGCTGAACCTTTAGTAGCCCAATCATAGGCTTTTTGATGAGTAACCCTTGAGGCGCCATAACGTAAACGCTGCAAGTACATTGCTTGCCTAAGCTCAGCTATCATATTAGAGCCATCATTTGAGGCTGAGCCGTCAACACCAAGACCTATAGTGGACCCAGACTCCTCAAGCTCAAGACTATGACAAATACCTGAAGCTAGCATCATATTCGAGCTGGGGCAGTGACAAATACCAACACCAGATTCACCCAGCTTTTGGATTTCTTGTTTATTAAAGTGTATACCGTGAGCAAGCCAAGTCTTATTAGATAGCCAGCCAACACTCTCAAGATAATCTACAGTCCTTAAACCAAACTTTTCTAGACAGAATTTCTCTTCATCTATTGTCTCAGCCAGGTGAGTATGCAAACGAACATCATATTGCTGCGCAAGACCTGCAGTTTCTATCATTAAATCCTTAGTTACAGAGAATGGCGAACATGGTGCTAAAGCAATTTGTGTCATTGCACCCTCTTTGTTATTATGGTATTTCTTAATTAGTCGCTCACTATCAAGCAGTATATCTCGCTTAGTTTGAACAACCGACTGTGGTGGCAAACCACCATCTTTTTCTCCTAGACTCATTGAACCCCTAGTTAAAGTAACTCGCATACCAATTTTTTGAGCCTCCTCAACTTGGATATCTATAGCATTTTCAAGCTGGCTGGGAAATAAATAATGATGATCACTTGCAGTAGTGCATCCAGAGAGTAAAAGCTCAGAAAGTGCTAATTCTGTAGAAACTGCAAGCATCTCAGGTTCAATATTTGCCCAGACCTTATAAAGGCTCTTCAACCAGGGAAAAAGATCCTTATTTAGTGCCTCAGGATAAGCTCTCGTTAAAGTTTGATAAAAGTGGTGATGGGTATTAATTAGTCCTGGAAGAAGAACACTATTACTAGCATCATAGACCTCATTAATATCAGCTTTAGGCAACCTACCTAAGGGCACTAATTCAATAATTTTATTGCCACTAATAACGACACCACTATCGCTATTATCTGCATATACAGCTAAAGGGTTCTTAATCCAAACTGCTGACTGATCAGTATCCAACATACAAAATTAATTTATTAAGAATAACTTGATAATACACAATGAAAATTACAGAGATATTCCATTTGAATCAAACCAGTGGGTATTGCTTGAATTAAATCCAACATTAACAGATTGATTAGATTTAATATCAGTTTGATTGTTTAATTTGATAGAGATCTCTTGATCACCAATCGTATCGCCATAGAGATAACTATCAGAACCTAGTTGCTCAACATTTACTACCTTTAAAGGTAATGAGTTTTCTTCTGTGATTGTTAAATGTTCTGGCCTTATACCAAAGGTGATGGCTCCCTTAGGAGCAAGTTTTTTGATCTTCTCTGGGAGTGATGAGCAATTTAAAAAATTCATTTTTGGTGAGCCAATAAACCCAGCAACAAATAAATTAGCAGGTTTATTATATAAATCTAGAGGGGTTCCTGTCTGTTCAATAATTCCATCATGCATAACAACAATCTTATCTGCCATTGTCATTGCTTCAACTTGGTCATGAGTAACATAAACCATGGTGTTTCCAAGTCTTGCATGTAGAGCTTTTAATTCAACACGAGTAGCAACTCGGAGTTCTGCATCTAAATTTGATAGTGGCTCATCAAATAGATAGATTGATGGCTCCCTAACAATAGCTCTTCCAATTGCAACTCGTTGTCTTTGGCCACCAGATAATTGCCCAGGGCGTCTTTTTAAGTACTCCTCCATTCTAAGCTGAGTAGCGGCTTTAGTAATTCTCTGATCAATATCTTCTTTATCTAACTTTAAATTTTCCAGGCCAAATGCTAGGTTTTGTCTAACTGTCATATGAGGGTAAAGAGCATAGGACTGAAAAACCATTGCTAACCCCCTTTTTGCTGCAGAAACATCATTTACTCTTTCATCATTAATAAAGATAGAACCCTCAGTAATTGCCTCAAGTCCAGCGATCATCCTCAAAAGGGTTGATTTGCCGCAACCAGATGGCCCAACTAGCACACAAAATTCACCGTCTAAAACCTCTAATTCAAGCCCATGAATGACCTCTGTTTTGCCATAAGATTTTTTAATATCAATGAGTTTAAGATTTGCCATAATTTTATTTCATCCCTGTTGATGCAATGCCAGTTGTAATATATTTTTGCAGGAAAACAAATACAAGTGTTGTTGGAACCAGACTAACCACAGTCATGGCTAAAGCATAGTGCTCTCTTGCAAGGTACTCTCCGTTAAAGTCAAGCAAACAGAGCTGAATAGTATAAGCAGCTTTTGTTGTTGAAACAGCTATCATTGGCAGAATTAAATCATTCCATCGCCATATAATTGAAAGAATACCTAGAACGGCTATAGCTGGGAGAGCCAATGGAAAAATGATTCTCCAATAAATAGTCCACTCACTCGCAGCATCCATTCTGGCAGCCTCTAAAAGTTCATCTGGAATAGTAAGCATATACTGTCTTAGCATAAAAACTCCAGTTGGCGTTGCAGCCCCAGGAATTATGACCCCCCATAGAGAGCCTGAAAGACCAGTCATTGTGACCATCTTAAAAATACCAACAATTAATACTGATGCTGGCACCATAAGTGTTGCAAGAATTATTACAAAAAAGACTACTTGTCCATTAAATCGATACTTAGACAAAGCAAAAGCCGCCATAGAATTAATCAATAGAGTTATCAAGGTTGCCACAATAGTTACAAATACAGAGTTATTGAGACACCTAACAGCATCAAAACTCCCCAGAGCTTTTTTAGTCAAAGGGTCTGTATAGTTTATCCATGAAGGTTTTAAGCTTTTATTGATAATAATCTCATTCTGAGGAAGTTTAGCTATACCTGCTTCAGGGTTAGATACAAGCCTTGCATTAACAGTGTCTTTAGTTGGGTTAATTCGACTAACTGAATACTCAACTACCTCACCCGTTTGAGGATCAGCCATGGAGATTAGAATTTGAGCAGTAAACCCATTGGGTTTATAGGGCTTGAGTCCTAAAAATTCTGACAATAATCTAGCGTCCTCTTGATTTAAACTATCAACTATGGACTGAGGATCATAATCTTTCTTCGCACTAGGAAACATACTCGGATACTTAATCAGCCAATCTGGTAAGTCTTGATCAACAATTAACTCTTTGGCTAAAACTGAAACTAAACCAAAGTGAGATCTTAATGCATAGTATTCATTACCACTAAAGTTCTTAATATAGTTTATAACATCCTTTTCAGCCCGTTCATCGTCATCTAAATTTTTCCAGAACATGACCCAAGGATCTAGGTCTTTCATAATCAATATATTTTTACCATCAGGGCCGTAGATTGTTGCTCTGGCGATTCGCTCATAATCCATTGGTAGAAAATTGGTATCGTATTTTTGAAGTAAAAACTGCGATTTAACTGAGTTCATAACCAGCCACAGAACTGGCAAAAAGATAATTAAAAACCCAAGGAATAAAAAACCATATGAAATCCAGTCAGTCAAGCTTGCTTGTTTTCTACCCTGCCTGCGAGTAAAAAACTTTATAACATCATTCATAGCTTAATCTGCCTTCGAGTTAAATAGAATTGAAGCAGCGAAAGAACAATTAGTATCAGTGCAACAATTAGCGATGCCATTGCCGCTATTCCAAGACCAAAAAAAGTTTTTTGACCTCTAATTCCAGCATTTTCTACAATATAAGAAACAAGAGAAATCCACCCAACTTGAAGAGCATACAGCTCTTCAAATGCTTGCACTGCTTTAATTAATGAGAGCACTGTTACAACAAGCAAGATTGGCATAAGTAAGGGTAATGTTATTCGCCAAAAAACTCGCCTTTCAGAGGTACCATCCATTTGTGCCGCCTCATAAAGATCCCTTGGAATGGACTGCAGGCCAGCGAGTAAGATGAGCATATAAAAACCCATATGAGCCCATGTATAGACAAAAATTGACCAGAACATAGTCCAACTTGGATCCATTAACCACTGGATTGGTTCACTAATCCAGTTCCAATCCATTAGCGTTTGAGACAGCATACCTTGCCTCTTCAATATAAGAGTCCATAGAAATGCAACAACCACAGGGCTTAGCATGACTGGATAGAAAAATACAGCTCTCCAAAAACCTCTTCCTATAACCTCTCTATTAAGAACTATTGCAGTAAAAAGTGCAATAAGAATCATTATTGGCACCTGAAGAATTACAAAAACAAAGGTATCGTAAAGAGCTGACTTAAATTTAGCATTTTCAACATTGATACCACCAGTATCAATTTGAATTTCCTGAGTAATCCTTGCCAAGTTATCCAGACCTGAGAAGGCTCTATTTTCAAAGTTAATACTTGTTCCATCGGTTACAGAAAAACCAAAGTTCATAAATAATGGAAGAAAAGTAAAGAGTCCAAAAATTAATATATTTGGAAATAAGAAAAGATAAGGCAGTGATTTTGTTCCAAATAGCTTCTGAGTAAATTCAATTGGCCAGCCAATACTTGACATAAGTTTTGGAACAAAGCCGTAGACATCCTTTGCCAATATAAAGCCAGTCAAAAGATATAAAACGAAAAATAAAAGCCAGTTATTAAGATTTAGAACAGCGTCAAACATTATTAGAATTGGGTTTTAAAATAAATTAAGGCCGCCATAAAAGACGGCCTTAAAGTTTAGAACTTTAGTATAACTGAATAATTAATTACTCAGCTATCTTTGCTGCTACGTCAGCATCAATTGCTGCCAAAGCGTCATCAAGGCTCATTTCACCCGTAATAGCTTTGGTTATGTAATCAGGAACAATACCATAAATGGCAAAGTTCTTATTGTAGCCTTGGAACCAGTATGCTTGTGGTGTAGATTCCGCTGCTTTACCAGCATTAGCTGCAAAAGTTGAAAGTCCAGCAGAAACTCTTTGGCTTACACCATCATAATCAATTCCTTTTTTCTGAAGACCTTGGTGTGCAGTAATGTTTGAAGTATTAGCTGCAAAATAACCAGCTCTTCCAGCTTGTGACAAGAAGTCAATGAAAGAAGCAGAAACTTCAGGGTGTTTAGTTGAATTAAACGCAACAACTCCAGAACCTCCTGGCATTGCTCCACAACCACCTGTTCCACATGGAATTGGAACAACTTTCCATTCAAAATCAGTGATATTTGCATCATAGTTACCAAGCATCCAAGAGCCTGACATATGCATAGCTACTGTTCCATCAAGGAAAAGAGGTGCTGCATTTTTATAAGCAGTTCCCCCACCAGCAGGCCAACCTTCAGCAGGCATTAAGCCCTCTTCATGCCACCCAACAAACTTTTCAGCAAAAGCTTTGAAGCCGTCATCAACTAGAATAGGAACACCATTTTCATGGAATTTAGCACCATATGAGAATGCAGGACCAGCCCATCTGTGAGCTGTTCTATCCATAGCAAGACCAGCAGTTAAGCCAAGCTCTGATTTAACAACTCTTAAGGCATCAGCCCAATCATCCCATGAAGCTCCTTCCTCAGGCATATCAACACCAGCATCTTCAAACATAGTCACGTTTACATATGGACCCGTAACCGTGAGCTGAGCTTGCCAGCCATAAATACCATTATCGCCAGATGGTTTTCTATACCATGGCAATGTAGCACCATAATTTGCTTCCCATTTTGCAACATCTACATAAGGAGTTAAATCAAGATAATATTGATTAAGTCCACCTAAATTTGTAACACGGGCGACGTCTGGAGCAGAACCTGCCTCAAGTTGGTTTTCAAGCTGATCTCTAACGACATCATAACCAACTATCTCAAAGTTAACTGTATTTCCAGTTGAACCTTCCCATATAGAAGACATCTGTTGCAAAACATCACACTCATTAGCATCTTGATAGCAAACAAATTTAATTTCTGCTGCATTGACACCAAACGAGGAGACGGCAAGAATAGATGCCAATAAAATACTTTTTTTCATTTCTTTCTCCAATAGTTATTGTTTTAAATTGTTTTTTCTATTAAATTCAAAAACCTAGTTAAAAGCAAAATATTTAAATTTAATGAAATTCGAGTATACATGAATTGATATATATCAGTAAAATAATAAACAGAAATATGAACCCAAGTTTCAGTATATGAAACCTCATAATTATTCTAACTAGAGATCATTAAAAAATGCCAACGAAAAATATTGGAAAGTTAATACATTTAAAAAAACTTTGTACAGATAATAATCATTTTCAAATGCTTGCTGTAGACCAGAGACCTCCCATCTTTAATATCATATCTAAGGCAAAAGGCAGAAAGCATAACTATGCTGAAGTAGTTGAATGTAAAAAATTAATTACCACAAACTTATCTCATTTAGCTACAGCCATTCTAATGGATCCTCATTATTCATTATCAAATATTCTTCAATATAATAACTCTAAAGGACTTGTTATAACTCTTGAAGAACATAGTTTCGTTGAAACAGCACAAGGTCGATTCTCAGAAAATATTGATAACTGGAGTGTAGAGAAAATTAAAAAAGCAGGTGGAGACGCAGTCAAAGTTTTAGCTTGGTATCGACCTGATGCTGAGGCAAAGTCAATTGAGCATCAAAAAAAATATGTCAAACAAGTTGGTCTAGAGTGTGAAAAATATAATATTCCTTTTCTATTAGAACTTCTCGTTTACCCTTTTCAAGACGATGAAAACCATACAAAAGAATATCAAGAACAAAAACAAAAAAAGTCACGTCATGTAATTGATAGTGTCAAAGAGTTCGCCAAAGATGAATACAAAGTTGATATTTTTAAGTTAGAAAGTCCTGTTGATAGTGATCAACTTGAAAATGAGATTAGTGGGAAGACTGAACTAGCTTTTAAAGAGCTCTCTGAAGCGACCAATGATAAGCCTTGGGTTGTCTTATCATCTGGAATGGGTAAAGACTCCTTTTATAAATGTCTTGAACTTGCTTATAAAAATGGTGCCTCAGGTTACCTTGCTGGAAGAACGATTTGGCTTGATGCTTTTAATAACTATCCAGATATTAGCCTAGTTGAAAAAGGTTTAAAAAATGACTCTGTAACTTATATTAAAAAACTTAATGATTTGACAGCTAAAAAAGCTCAATCTCTTGAAACATTTTTTATAAATGGCTTTAAAATTCAAGAACCTGAAAAATTTACTAAGAACTTCGGAGGTTTTTAATGATTGGATATTTAGCACTAGCTAGAGAAACATTTGATGTTGAGTTTGCTGAATCAAAATTTAGTAAAGCTAAATCAATTCTGTTATCCCTGTCACCTAATGCAATTGGCTTTGATAAACTTGTTACAAATGATGAAGATGCTGATAAGGCTTTATCATTTTTTAAAAGCCATGAGTGTGAGAAAATTTTTCTTTTTCAAACGACATTTACTGATGCAAAATTTCTTCTAAACTTCGCTCAATCAATTAATAAACCACTATGTATTGTCTCATTCCCAGAACCAAGGACTGGTGGAAGATTAAGATTAAACTCTATTTGTGGACTCAATCTTGGAATGCATTCTTTAATCAAGAACAATATTACTCCTGAGTTTGTAATTATTGAAAGTGATGATAGTGTTAATAAGTCTTTATTTTTAAATTTTATTAATGGTAGTAATGATAATCAACCCCTATTATGGAATAAAGCTACCTTGAGTGGCAATGAAGTAGATTTTAATTACACCATTGACAAGCAGACAATTGGAATTATTGGAACTAGGCCTGAGGGTTTTGACACCTGTGATTATGACTCAAATGAGGTAACAACCAAGCTTAACGTTTCACTAGTTGATCTTGATTTAGATGACTTATTTGATGAGGCAAAAGATGTTGCAGCTGCCACTATTACTGAAACTAAAAATACAGTTTCAAGCTATCTACAAGGGACTGAGGAGCTTGTTCAGGAGGAGTTTGATAAAAGTCTTTCAATCTATCATGGTCTTGAAAATCTAAAAGATAAGCATAATCTCGATGCCTTTGCTATTAGATGTTGGCCAGAAACTTTTACTGAGTATGGTTGTGCTTCTTGTGGTCCAATGGCTATGATGAATGAGAAAAAAGTTAGCTGTGCTTGTGAAGCTGACGTTTTAGGAGGGATTAGCTGTAATATACTTAATCAGATGAATGACAGCCCTTCACTTTTGGTAGATATTGTTGATGTTGATAAGTCCGATAATTCTCTAGTTTTTTGGCATTGTGGACTTGCTCCAATTAGTATGGCAAAAGAAGGTACCGCTAAATCAGGTATCCACTCAAATAGAAAAAAACCTCTTCTTCATGATTTCAGTTTAAAGCAGGGACAAATAACAATCTTCAGAGTTTCAAAAGCAAGAAACAAACTTCAATTCTTTATTATGAAAGGTCATGTTATAGATAGACCAAACTCTTTCTCTGGAACCTCAGGAGTAATAAGTCTTGGTGATGATAGTCCCGATAAATTAGAACAAATGTTTAAGGGGGGTCTAGAGCATCATGTTGCTTTTACTTATGGTGATATATCTGACAAGCTTATTCATTTTGGCAAAAAAATGAACATACCTACCTATACACTGTGATTAAAAAAATTAAATACGCTATTATCGGTGGCGGCTGTATGGGTCAAGAGCACATACTTAATATTGAGATTATTGAAGATGCTGAGGTAGTTGCATTGTGCGATACGAGCCAAAAATCGATAAATGAATGTCTTGACTTACTTAACAATGAAGTAGCTATTTTTGAAGATTACAATGACCTTATTGAGGCTAATATTGCAAATGCATTTATAATTGCAACGCCTAATTTTTCTCATATTGACGTTTTAAAAGATGTTATGAGATCAGGAGCGCATCTCTTAATTGAAAAACCACTTTGTACGACAGTAAAAGACTGCCAAGAATTTGAAGAAATGGCAAAAAATTATTCTGGAGTAATTTGGACTGCAATGGAGTATCGCTATATGCCTCCTGTACAAAGGATGATTCAAGAGATACATAATGGCACTATTGGTGATTTAAAGATGCTCTCGATAAGGGAGCACCGCTTTCCCTTTCTTCATAAAGTTGATGACTGGAATAGATTTGCAATAAAAACTGGTGGTACTTTAGTTGAAAAGTGCTGTCATTTCTTTGACCTAATGAGGCTCATTGCTCAAAGTGAGCCATTAAAAGTTTATGCCAGTGGCAATCAAGATGTAAATCATTTAAATGAGACTTATGATGGAATGACTCCAGACATCCTTGATAATGCTTTTGTTATTGTTGACTTTGATAATGGCGTTAGAGCATTCCTTGACTTATGTATGTTTGCTGAGAATTCAGAATATCAAGAAGAGCTTTGTGCTGTTGGCTCAATTGGAAAAATAGAAACTGAAGTACCCTCTAATAAATCTGGAATCACCAACTCAGATATTCGAATTGGTCTTAGAGAAGATAATACTGCGTTAAAGGAAAATATTGAGGTTGATGCAAAAATTCATGAGGTAGGTCATCACCATGGATCTACATATTATGAACACACTTCCTTTATTAAGGCTATTCAAAATAATACTAAACCAGAAGTATCACTTAAAGATGGCCTTATTGCGGTAGCAATTGGTGAGGCTGCTGAAAAGTCAATTAAAGAAGGAAGAATCGTTCAAATGAGTGAGTTTAATCTCTAGTTACCTAAAAACTGAATTGTTTTGTCAGCAATAAACTGACTCACTCTAATATTTGACTCAACTGTAACTCCTGAAGTATGAGGCGTTAGAATACAATTCATTGAACCATTTACCTGTTTATAGAAGTTTTCGTTTACAGGCTCAGAGCTGTAAACATCTAGCGCAAAACCTTTAATCAAATTATCACTATAAGCTTTTAATAAGTCTTTCTCATTAACAATTGATCCTCTTGATGAATTTATAACAATTGGAGCCCTTTTCATTAAGCTAAATGAGCTTTTATTAATTAAATCTTTAGTTTCATCTGTAAGAGGAAGGTGGATCGATATTACATCAGAATTAACAAAAATATCATTTTGACTAACCAACGAGACATTATATTTTTTAGCATCAGAGTCCGGAACAAAAGGATCATAAGCAATTACCTTTGCTCCAAAAACCTGCGCTAATCGACATACTTTTTTCCCAATTACACCAAAGCCAAGAAGTCCTAAAGTTTTACCCCCAAGTTCTCTTGACTCAATAGTTGTTCTTGGCCAATTACCGATGATAGTTCCATTATGTGAAATTGGGATATTCTTTAATAAGGAGAGTGCACAACTAATAACATATTCAGCCACAGAGTCTGCATTCATTCCAGTTGCAGGTTGAACTTTAATGTTGTTGCTAGAACAGAAATCAGTGTTAATATTATCTAAACCAACGCCTAATCTTCCAACAAAACAAAGATTTTTTGCTTGAGTTAATAGCTCTTCATTGAGTTGAGTTTTATTTCTTACTATGACGGCATCTACATCAACTATTTGAGAACTTAAAATCTCAAGTTTTTCATGCAGACTTGGATCATAATTTACATCAAAAAGCTCTGATATTTTATCAACACTCTCTTGCTCCATAAATTCTGTTATTAGGACTTTTTTCATAATGAATTATTTTTTTTAGATAATTTTAAATGTTTTGAAAACTCTATGACTTCATCAAAACTTGGAAGGGACTCTATACCACCTACTCTCGTGCATTTTAAGGATGCACATGCAGTTGCCAACTCAATTGCCTCTTTGATGGTTTTATTGAGTTCAATAAATCTTATAAATGCTCCATGAAAAATATCACCAGCACCATTGGTTTCTATAGCCTTAACTTGAGGTGATTCACAATGAAAAATTTCTCCATTATTTATCCAATAAACTCCTTTTGGGCCCATGGTAACTGCATAAAACTTAGGATTTGAGGTGTATAAGCTTTCTAATGAATCAGAAATAGACTCCTTATTTGTATAACGCTTAAGACCAATCTCAGAAAAAATTGGGAAAGATGCTGAATTAACAACCTCTTCAATAAGTTTACTATTTATAAAATTATCCAGATCTACCACACAGTTAATTTTATTTTTATAACAATTTATTGCAACATAATGGGAGGCTTCAACCCAATTAGTATCAACCAAATAGGATTGTTTAGATGAAAAATCAAAAGCTGGCAAAGATTTCACATTAATAAGTTTTTCCTCATTAAAGACTGCAAGCATCCTTTCACCCTCTAAATCTTCAAAAATATGACTCTGAGAGCTTTGTGCATCATTTATAAATAATGACTTATTAATCTGAATATTAGCTTTATCAAACTTAGACTTTAAAAAACTAGCTGCGTCATCATCACCAAAACGACCAATAAATTCAGCATCTCCACCTAAAGACTTAATAGCAAAACTAGCTACAGGAGCTGGCCCACCAAGCCTTTTCTCTAGACTATTTGCCACTAGTTTTATTGGTTTTTCAGGAAAGCTATCGATTCTAACAACTCTGTCGAGAAAAATAGGGCCAACACATGTAATCATATAATTTATTTTAATGAAATTAGCTAGTCGTTTGAACTACTTATTAGAAAGTGTTCTTTCAACTGCATCCTTCCAGCCCGCGAGTTTTTTCTCTCTTTGATCATCATTTATTATTGAATTAAATTGATTCTCAGATTGCCAGGATTTTGCAAACTCATCCATAGAAGGATAGAAACCAACCTGCATACCGGCTAAATACGCAGCACCTAAAGCTGTTGTCTCTAAATTTTTTGGCCTATCTACTGGCAGTTGAACTAAATTAGCAAGGGTTTGCATTGTCCAATTTGAGGCTGCCATCCCTCCATCTACTCTGATAGCATTTAATTTATTTTCTCCCAAATCTTTTGAAATTGCTGTCAAAAGATCAGATGTTTGATAACACACAGACTCAAGTGTGGCTTTTGCAATTTCAGCGGGGCCTGTATTTCTTGTAAGGCCATAAAGTGCACCTCTACAATCTGGATCCCAATAAGGCGCACCAAGCCCAACAAATGCTGGAACTAAATAAACCTCTTGACTAGAATCAGCCTCCATAGCAAGAACTTCTGACTGTTCAGCTGACTCTATCAATTTTAGTCCATCTCGAAGCCACTGAACGGCTGCACCAGCTACAAATATTGAACCTTCTAGTGCGAAGCATGGCTTTCCATTAATTTGAAAGGCAAAAGTAGTTAATAATTTATTATTAGATTTAACTGGCTTATCTCCAGTATTAATCAAAACAAAACAGCCAGTCCCATAGGTTGATTTAACCATTCCAGGTTTAAAGCAAGCTTGGCCAACTAGGGCAGATGGTTGATCTCCAATTAAGCAAGAGATAGGTATCTCAGCACCAAATATACTGTCATGAATATTACCAAAATTTGCAGCATTATCATAAACTTTTGGGAGCATTGATTTAGGTATATCAAATAGCTCTAGTAAATCATCATCCCAGCAACCATCATGAATGTTATACAAAAGAGTTCTGCAAGCATTTGTTGCATCTGTGGAGTGGACCTCATGATTACTTAATCGCCATAATAAAAAACTATCTATAGTTCCAAATAGTAATTCGCCAGCATTTGCTTTTTTTCTAGCACCATTGACATTATCAAGAATCCAGGCAATCTTAGTAGCACAAAAATAAGGATCAAGCAGAAGTCCAGTTTTTTGCGTAACCATTTCCTCATTGCCAAATTCTCGAAGCTTTAGGCATTTATCAGAGGTTCTTCTATCTTGCCATACAATTGCATTGTAAATTACTTCTCCCGTTTTTTTATCCCAAACGACGGTTGTTTCTCGTTGATTAGTAATTCCTACTGAAGCAATTTGATTTGGCCTTATATCTGCCTCATTAATAGCTTTATTGCAACTTTCTAATGTGGAAAGCCAAATTTCTTCTGGATCATGCTCAACCCATCCAGAATCTGGGAAAAATTGCGTAAATTCTTTTTGACCTACTGCAATAATTTGGTAATTTATATCAAATAAAATTGCTCGAGAAGAGGTTGTGCCCTGATCAATTGATAGAATATATTTTTCTGAACTAACCATAATAATAAATACTATTTCCAAATAATGAAACTTTGTTCTACTATTGTAAACTAATAAAAATAGTATACATAATCTGCTAAAATTATAACCCTAAATAGACTGTTAATAGTGAACAACAAGAAGTTTAAATTCAATAATATTTGTATGAGAATATGGCTGTAGATATAAGGGGTGATGGAACAGTAGGAAAAGCTTTAGATGTTCTAAATGAAGTTGCAGAACTTGGAACACCTGTGCGCTTTTCAAGTCTTCTTAAAACTAGCAAATATCCTAAAGCAACTCTTTATAGATTGCTTCAAACCTTACTTAACCAAAATATGTTGAGTTACAATGAAGAAGAGCAGACTTATAAGTTAGGCTTAAAACTAGTTCGGATGGCTCATGCAGCATGGCTTCAAAGCTCTTTAGCCCCAATAGCACTCCCATTTATTGATGAACTTTCTGAGAAAGTAGGTGAAACAGTTCATCTTGCACAGCTTGATAATGGTCAGGTACTCTATGTTGACAAACGAAACCCTAGCTCACCAATTGAAATGTACTCTCAAGCTGGCAAAGTTGGCCCTGCCTACTGCACTGGAGTAGGAAAGGCAATGATGGCATTTTTAGATGAAGATGCGCTAAGTAGAGTTATTTCTAAACAAGCATTCTTTAAATATACTGACTTTACAATTACCTCAGAAAAAGCGCTTCGCAAAGAACTAACTATAATAAAAAAGCAAGGAATAGCCTTTGATAAACAGGAGCATGAAGTAAAAATTATTTGTATTTCGTCTCCTATTTTGTCTTCAAAAGGTAGAGTGATTGGTGGCTTATCAATCACCAGCTCAATTGACATTCACAGCTTAGAGAGCCTTCAAGAATTCAAGCCTCAACTACTTAAGACCTCAGAACTAATTGGGAAAGAAGCTGGTGCATGGAATTTTCCTGAACAAAACAACTAATATAAGGACACCTTTGATATGGCATCATTAAAGATATCTAAAGCGACAAAGAAATACGATAAATTGCAAGTTATCCATGGAATTGATTTAGAAATCGAGGACGGTGATTTTTGTGTTTTTGTTGGGCCATCAGGTTGTGGAAAATCAACATTACTCAGAATGATCTCTGGCCTTGAAGAAGTAACCACTGGTGAGATTCATATTGGTGATAAAGATGTCACTAAGATGCATCCAGCGGACAGGGGCATTGCAATGGTTTTTCAATCTTACGCTTTATATCCACATATGACGGTTAGAGAAAATATGGGCTTTGGTCTTAAAATGACAAAAGTTCCTACTGATGAAATTAACAAGAAAGTTAATGATGCTGCGAGTATTTTGCACCTTGAAGATTACATGGATAGAAAGCCTAAAACCTTGTCAGGTGGACAAAGACAAAGAGTTGCCATTGGAAGGTCAATTGTAAGGGGTCCAGAAGTATTTTTATTTGATGAGCCTTTATCAAATCTTGATGCGGAACTTAGGGTTGAAATGCGCGTTGAAATCTCTCGTCTTCATCGTGAACTAGGGACAACTATCATTTATGTCACCCATGACCAAGTAGAAGCAATGACGCTCGCCGATAAAATAGTCGTTCTAAAAGAGGGTTTAATTCAGCAAGTAGGTAAACCATTAGAGTTATATGAAGATCCACAAAATATTTTTGTTGCAGGCTTTATTGGCTCACCAACAATCAATTTTTTAAAAGGAAATATTGTTGATTCAAAGTTAACAATACCTAATCTTAAGTCCTCAAAAATCAAAGTAAGTAAAGCAGTTGCCTCATCTAAGTCAGAGTTAATTGTTGGATTAAGGCCTCAGCAATTAAAGCTCACTAAGTCAGGAGATCTTGAAGTAGAATTCACTGAAGCTCTTGGAGACATTTCGTATGTTTACTTAAAAACCTTGAGTGGTGAAAGAGTTGTTGTAGAGTCAAGAGAGGAAAAATTGCCCTTAACAGGATCAAAAGTTGGAATAGCAGCAAACACAACTTCAGCCCTATTTTTTGACCCTAAAACCGAACTTCGAGTCAAATAACCTTTCTTAAAGAGGTTCCCAGAAAACCCCAGAAGGAGGAAGACTAACTGAACTGACATTCGTTTCTTTCTCACTGTAGTTGAACCAAAATCGATGTTTATGTGTTTCACGTACTCTTACGCAATCAGGCAGATCCATTGTAGAAATATTTTGAGATAAACAAGCATCCCTAAATATTCTTGTTAACGCCTCCTGATTACCCCAACCCGTTAAATATAGTCTATTTGTTTGTCCAATGAGTGCTGGACGGCCATCCTCACATTCCTCAATAACATTATCACAATCTACTAAAGTTTCCATCCAGCGATTAAAACTACCTCCAGCTTTAATTAAAATACTGGCATTTGGCCTCAAAGACTCAACACTAGCAACGGTACCAACAACGCCAGGAACTTCTGGTGGTAAGTCTTTTGGAATAGCCATATCTAATGTTTTTGAGCCAGATCTTGGACCTGAAATTAAAACGCCTTCAAAGGATTCAATTGCCACCTTAAGATCTGTATCGAAATGCATTAATCCAGGAGCAAGTACAATTTTATATCCAGTTAAATCTTTTTGATTTGGAGGGAGTATATCAACTGATAAACCAAGGCTTCGAAGAGCCTTATAGTATTCATAAACTAATTCAAAATAACTAAAGTCTTTACCTTGAGGCTGAATTTCCCATGCCCAACAGCTTTCATAATCAAAAATTATAGCGACCTTTGATTGAACTTGCTGAATGCCATCAAATTCTTTTAACTCAGAATTAACTTGAGAAGCTTGAGTTAAACCGGGTGCGCTTTCACCATCAGGTCTTTGCAGGCCAGCGTGCATTTGTTCCTGAGCAAAAGGAGCTTGTCTCCAGCGAAAATAACTTACCACTTCTGCGCCATGAGCAATGGCCTCCCAAGACCAAAGCCTAACCGCTCCACGAGCAGGTTCAGGGTTGTAAGGAGCCCAATTCACAGGTCCTGGTTGCTGCTCCATTACCCACCAACGGCCGCACCCAACAGTCCTGTATAGGTCATGATGAAATGCCTGAAAATCAGGATCTCCAAAGCGCATAAATTTAAGTTTAAAGTCTTCATTTTGAGTCGATCGATCTTCTAAAAAGCCCAAAGGATAGCTATCCCAACTAGCAATATCTAAATCATTACCTACTTCATAATGATCAAAATCTGTAATTTTTCCCATATAGTTATGAATAAGTGGCATTTTTGTATGTTCGCGCATTATTAAAACTTGGGCGCGGTTAAACTTAACTACTTGCTCAGAGCTAAACCTTCTGAAGTCTAATTCATGAATTGGATTCGCATCAGTAACGGTTAAATTTGGTAAATCAATTTGCTCAAAACTATTATATTCCATCGACCAGAAAACATTACTCCAAGACTCATTAAGATTTTCAATCGTCTTATATTTATTAGATAACCAAAGTTTAAACGAGCTTTCTGATGAAGCACTAAAAGACAACGTAGTGTTGTGACATCCATATTCATTATCTAATTGCCATGCTTTAATATAAGGGTTTTTTCCATATCGCTTTGCAACAAGCCTTGTAATCCTTGAAGACTCCTGGAGATAGCCTTGATGAGAAAAACAGTAATGTCTCCTTGAGCCAAATTTACGAGAACGTCCATCAGAATCAACTAGTAGCATATCCGGCCATTTATCTACAACCCACCTTGGAGGAGCTGCAGTTGGAGTGCTCATAACCACATTCAATCCAGCATTTCCTAATACTTTAATAGCTTGGTCAAGCCATTTAAAATTTTGAGCACCCTCTTCAGGCTCTAATCGACTCCAGGCAAATTCACCTATTCGAACCCAAGTTAAGCCTGACTCTATCATATCCTTAGCATCTTTTTCCCATTGAGTCTCTGACCAATGTTCTGGATAATAACAACTACCTAGTTTTGGAATCATAGTATTCTCATAATTTAACTTGATATTCAGCTAAACCAGTTATCTCTGATTGAAAATAAAATACTTTACCAGCTAAAGGCTCAACTTTTAAATTTTCATTATTTAAATTCTGATAGGCCGAAGTAGTATAAATAGTATTTAATGAGTCGCCGCCAAAAGCAGGACAAGTAACCTGAGAAACTGGAAAGTTAACTACTTGATCTAATTGACCATTAGAACTATATCTTGCCAGCCTAGAGGCGCCATACTGCGCATTCCATAGAAATCCCTCACTATCACATACTGAGCCATCAGGACGAAGACCTTGAGGCTCCAGATCAACAAAAATAACTGGTTCATGAGCAGGCCAGCCATTAGATTCATCTAATTTCTGCTTCCAAATTTTCTGTTTACGTGTATCTGCAAAATATCCAAACTTTTTATCTGGGGAAAAGCAAATGCTATTAGGGATTGTAATATTCTGGTGTAACTGTCTTAGCTCACCTTTATAGAAGCGATAAATAGAACCAGCATCTGCTTGCGCATTAAGTCCCATTGTACTAATCCAAAAACCGCCCCATGGATCAGCGCGCCCATCATTTGATCGGGTGTGAACCATATCAGCCTCTAAATCAACGATCACTTCTCTTTCATCAGTTGCTAAGGTAAGTTTACTTAATGAGGATGCAGTCGCAACCATTAAATGCTCCTCATCAATCCATCCTGCAGCCGAAACTGGCTCAGAAAATACCCAAGTTTTAAGTTTAGAGTTATTCCAGTTATGCATCTTAAAGGAATTTATATCAAACCAGAATAGAGACTTTAGTTTTGGATGCCATAATGGGCCTTCACCCAAATCAGACGAATCTAAGGGAAGATAGTCACTTATCATTATTGCGCTTCATCATAAGCCAAAACAATCGACTCAGCCTTCTTAGAAACTATGTTTAGGGATTCGCCAGCCTTGTATAACCCTGAGCCTATTCCAAAACCAGTAGCACCGGCTTTGATCCAAGATGAAAAGTTTTTTGGACCAACACCGCCAACCATGAAAAGAGGCATATCTGATGGCAAAACAGCCTTTAATGCGATTAAATTGTCTTCTCCAATAAGAGAGGCTGGAAAAAACTTCAAACCATCAGCTCCACAATGTATTGCAGAGAAGCACTCTGTTGGAGTTATAACTCCTGGATAGCTCAATATATTTGCCTCTTTAGTTGCTTTAACAACATCAGGATTAAAATTAGGCGAAACAATAAAATTTACACCAATTTTAGCAAGGACTTCAACCTGCTTTATATCTGTTACTGTTCCAGCACCAAATTGAATTGATCCTTCAAATTCATCACGAAGCAGCTCAATACTTTCAAAAGCACTAGGTGAATTAAGAGGCACTTCGACTTGGCTTATTCCGGCTTTAACAATAACATGAGCTATATCAAGAACCTCTTTTGGTTTAACACCTCGTAATATAGCAATTATATTTCTATTCATATTCTTACTCTTATTCAGAGTGCAACTCCATATAAGCAGAGGTCAGTCCTGATAAAGTAGCAGCCTCAAGGCTGAAAGCATGACTTTCACCACCAAGTATTTTTAATCCTTCTTGATAATTATTAGTTAGAAGCTCAGAGCCAATAAGGATGACATTTTTATCTTTCCAGTAGCTTATTGCTCCGTTAAGCTCAACTCCCAATAGCAATCCAGAAAGAGTTGCTCTTGCAGAATTAGAATCTAAATCATTAACTATTGATTCAGATCGTAATGAAAAAAGATCCGAAGCAATTAGACCTGGGTTGTCAAAACCCTTGATAACTCCGTTATCAAAACTAACTTGATCCCACCCTTCCGACTCAATTGAGTGCTTAATTAAAGTGTTGTTAGAAATTACGCCAAAAAGCTCACCCGTCATAAAAGTTCTAAAATTTTCTATTTGACCTGCCCTTACATTTACCCATTTTGTATGGGTACCAGGAAGGCAAACAATACCATCAAAGCTTGGATTTTCTTTAATAAATCCAGCAATTTGGGTTTCCTCACCCCTCATAATATCTGCAGGCTTATGCTGCATTACTCCCGGAACTAGGTTGACTTGAATCCTTGAATCCTTGGTACTGGCAACTGTAATTTGAATTTTATCGATAGGCACGCATGGGGTCTTTAAATACGGCGTTTCAACCCACCCTTGACGAGCACCAACCATTCCACAAGCCATAACAGATGTTACTTTTTCGCTATCAAGCCAGCTTTCAATAAGACGCAATAATACTGGCTCAAACTCATTCTGCTGGAGATCTTTCATGCCTTCATTCGACTCACTATAAGCAAGAACTTCGCCTTTTTCGTCAATAGCCCAAGCGCGCATATGGGTTGTCCCCCAATCTGCAGCAATCCATTTAGCTTTAATATCTCTCATTATTTTTTTATCCTGTAACTACTACGCCACCATCAATCACTAAAGCTTGGCCAGTCATCATTCGTGATGCATTCGAAGCTAAAAATAAAGTGGAGTCAATTAAATCGTTAGGCAATAAGTGTTCCTTAATGCATTGTTTATCCATGTGAATTGCTAAATCTTTTTCATTTGCCCACAGCTTTAGCTGTCTTTCAGTTAAAACCCAACCTGGGATTAGTGTGTTCACTCTAATGCCATCAGCGCCAAGCTCTCTCGCTAAACTTCTTGTTAGACCTGTAATTCCAGCTTTAGAAGTAACATAAGCAGGCAAGCCTGCATTGCCCATCATGTAAGAGTTTGATGAAAAATTAATAATACTGCCGCCACCTTGAGTTTTCATAAAAGGAGCCACAGCCTGTGCTGTAAAGAAATGAGGCCTTAGATTGATATTAATTGACTGATCCCATTCTTCTGTAGTCATTGCAGCAAGTGTGTGGCGTGTGTCATTAGCGGCATTATTTATAAGCACATTAATTCCACCATTAGCCTTGCTAGCATCTGAAATTGCAGACTTTAGAGCATCAATATCAGTAATATCACATTTAATAAATAAGGGATTATATTTATATTTTGAGGAAATTTCATCTAGAAATTCATCACAATCTGATCTCTGCACAAAGGCAACTTTAGCGCCTTGAGCTAAAAAGCCCTCTGTCAATGAAGCCCCTATTCCTGAGCCACCTCCAGTTATAAAAACTGAAGCATCCTCTAAATCTTTAAAAATTGCGTAATTATTCATTAATGAGATTCTCGTGTTGGAAGGCGAGTATCTTTGCCTACTAGGAAGTCTAAGTCTGCACCTTTGTCAGCTTGCATGACATGTTCAATATAAAGTTTTGCGTATCCACGGGTGTAATTTACTTTTGGCTCTTTCCTTGCCTTAAGACGTTTGTCAATTTCAGACTCTGCAACTAAAAGCTCAAGCACTCCATTAAAAGCATCAAGTCGAATAAGGTCACCAGTCTCAACTATTGAAATAGGGCCACCTACATTTGCCTCAGGAGACACATGAAGCACTATAGTTCCAAAGGCAGTGCCTGACATTCGAGCATCTGAAATACGTATCATATCTCGAACACCTTGCTCAATTAATACCTTTGGTATTGGCATATTACCAACCTCAGGCATTCCTGGATAGCCCTTCGGTCCACACCCCTTTAAAACTAGAATAGAGTCTTTTGTTACTGGAAGGTCAGGTCTATCAATATTAGCCTTTAGATCTTCAATGTCTTCAAATACATAAGCCAAGCCTTCATGCTTTAATAGCTCTTGTGTTGCAGCAGCAGGCTTAATAATTGCTCCATTTGGAGCCAAATTCCCTCTCAATACTTTTAAACCTGCAGCAGGCTTTAGTGGGTTATTTATTGGCCGAATGACGTCCTCATTGAATGTTTCAGCACCTTTAAAGTAGCTGGTTATATCTTTGTTTAGAACCGTATTAGCTGGCTTAATATGATTCTTAATTTGATCTAATACTGCTGGAACTCCTCCTGCATAACAAAAATCTTCCATTAGGTACTTACCTGAAGGCATACAATTAACAAGAAGCGGTATATCTGCCGCTTTCTCAAAGTCCTCCAAAGTAAGTTCAATTTCAGCTCTTCCCGCTAAAGCCAACAAGTGAATTACTGAATTAGTTGAACCGCCAACTGCGCTGTTCAGTGTAATCGCATTTTGAAAGCTCTCTTTTGTTAAAACTTTGGATAAGTTCAAACCCTCTTCCACCATTTCTACGATGCGCTTTCCTGTCATATGCGCAAGAGCCATTCTCCTTGCATCAACGGCTGGAATAGCCGCATTCGTTGGTAAACTTAAGCCCATCCCTTCAACCAAGCTTGCCATTGTGGATGCAGTCCCCATTGTCATGCAAACCCCAGATGAGCGGCTCATTCCTGTCTCAGCAGACATAAAATCTTGTAAAGACATATCACCAGCTCTAACGTCTTCAGAAAAGCGCCAAACATCAGTTCCAGAACCAATATCTTGGCCTTTATATTTACCATTAAGCATTGGGCCAGAAGAAACAACAATTGTCGGCAAATCGACACTTGCTGCACCCATTAATTGTCCTGGGGTAGTTTTATCACAGCCGCCTAGTAAAACAACGCCATCAATTCCATAAGCGCGAATACTTTCCTCGACATCCATAGATAAAAGATTTCGAAAAAGCATTGCGGTTGGTTTCATTTGGGTTTCACCTAATGACATTACAGGGAACTCAAGTGGTAGGCCTCCTGACTCCCAAACACCCCTCTTAACGCCTTCAGCTAAAGTTCTTAAACCTGCATTACATGGGGTTAACTCAGACCAAGTATTGCATATACC
The DNA here is from genome assembly GCF_003326015.1 of Candidatus Thioglobus sp. NP1. Lineage (NCBI taxonomy): Bacteria > Pseudomonadati > Pseudomonadota > Gammaproteobacteria > Pseudothioglobaceae (SeqCode) > Candidatus Thioglobus > Candidatus Thioglobus sp. NP1. Next base: position 1,028,879 of record NZ_CP023860.1, on the reverse strand, counting down.
AATTATTGGGCGTCCATCGAAAGCATGGTCTGGGAATCCTTGGCTTTTCATCCAGCTTCGATGGATAAAACCATCTTTATCCATTTTTCCATACCAATTCGATGATCGACGCTTGTTAGCTTTACTCATGCAGCTTTATCCCCTTCTATTACCATCATGCTAGCTGGAAAAGCTTTAGGTAACTGCAGTCCATGGTTCATTAAAAATTGCCCACTAAGCTTCAATGTTTTTTGCAAAAGACCACCATCTGATTTACCAAGAGAGTTGATATGATTTTTGTTGTATAACGAGACATTATACATTGCCATTGAGTCTAGCCCAGATAGGACCAATGGAACTGGTGAGCTAAATTCTGATAAGGCATTTTGGCCAGCGAAAACAACAAAGTGATTCTCACTTGAATTAATTTGAATTTCAGCAGTTATGCTTTTATCGACACAAGGTAATCGTAAAATATTTGCATCTTTCATCCACTGACGATTCTCCTTCCACCAATTAGTAACGGCTTTAAGCAGTGCTTTATCTGAAGGTGACAGTGCACGCGGATCCATCTCAAATCCCATATGCCTTTGAGCTGCCACCCATGCTCTGAATGCTAGTGGAAGTTCACGCCCAGAGGTGTGACAAACCTTTGGCCCAACATGACTGCCCGTTATCGAAGTAGGCAACCATAAAATTGCCTCATGCTGAATACGTAACCTTTCAATTGCATCATTACTATCTGAAAGCCAAACTCTTTGTGTATTTTCTAGAATGCCATAATCTATTCGTCCACCTCCTGATGAGCAGGATTCAATCTCAACTTTTGGATACGCCAATCTAATTCGCTTTAGAAGAACATACAGGCTTTTTGTTTGCGAAGCATCGGGATAAGGCAGAACTCGATTATGGTCCCACTTAATATACTCAATTGGATACTCAGTTAACAATGCTGAAATTTTCTTAAAAAGGTAATCCTCAACATCTTTAATGGCAATATTAAGAACCAACTGATCTCGTCCAAGAGTTTGATCTTTGTGGCCCATTATCCATTCAGGATGCTGTCGATAAAGATTACTATTAGGGCTAACCATCTCAGGCTCAAACCACAAACCAAAAGACATTTTAAGAGAATGGATATGGCTAATTAATGGTTGCAATCCTGAAGGATATTTATTCTTGTCAACATCCCAGTCACCAAGACTAGAGTTAGCACTATCACGTCCTTTAAACCAGCCGTCATCCAGCACAAACCTTTCAGCACCAATTTCAGAAGCAAGGCTAGCTATTTCTTTTAATTGGTCAATATTATGATCAAAATATATAGCCTCCCAGCAATTGTAATGAACAGGCCTAACATTGTCCTTAGGTGCCTTAATAATTGAATTAGCTACGTGAGATCGAAATGACTTACCAACCCCGCTAATTCCGTTACTAGAATGGCTAATATATAGCTTTGCTGTTTCGAAGCTATTTCCAGAAATTAAATCACTATTTTCAGTATTGCCAAATTGAACTTGCCTACGACCATCTGGAAGTTGCTCTGCAATCATACGATGACCTCCAGACCAGCCGTAGTGAAAACCATAACAAGACCCTGAATTCTCTGAGCTTTCAATGGTTGGAATAAGAAGGCCAGGGAAATTTGCATGACTTGTTGTTCCAGACCTTGACTCACGCAGATGAGTACCAGTTACCCATGGAGTTATTTGGCTTCTGAATTCACCACCCCATTGACCTCCATAGTCAATCATTTCATTACTATTTTGAGGTGCTAGAATTACTGGAGCAGAAAACCAGTCCATAAATATTGGCTTTTTGCTGTCAATTTTGGCACTAAGGCTATACATATTACTTTCTTCAAAGGAAATGATTGTCAATGTATATGTTTGCTCTATGGCTTTGTCCAAAAAAACTAAGGACAATGAGTTGTCTTTTGCTTCATCTTTTAGAAAAACAAAGTTACTAGAGAGAATCATTCCATCAAGGCCTCTCATTTTGCATCCAAGCTGTCCTGGAAAATTTGCAGACTGCTCAGGTAAGACAGATAACTCTGGAACTTTATCCAGCAAGTTGTCCCCCCAATCTTTAGCCACTGCAGTAGATAAGGAGTTAAGATTTTCATTGTCAGGTAAACGACGACCCCAATATATAAGGCATGGAAGCCTATTATTCAAAGATAATAAAACCAAAGTTTGATCAAGAGTATCAAGGCGCCATTGATTAGTCACTTAACAGATCCAAGCGTTAGTCCAGCTATAAAGTGTTTTTGCATCAAAAAGAACATCACAACTGGTGGAAGTGCAGCAATTATTGAACCAGCTGCAACATAATGGTTATTGGTAATCCATTGCCCATTAAGAGAATTTATGCCAGCAGTAACTGGCATAGTGTCTGCACCTTGAGTTAAAACTAATGCCCAGAAAAAATCATTCCACACAAAAGTAAAAATTAGTACTGATAAAGCAGCTAATGCAGGGCGCATTAATGGCAATACGATGTACCAGAAAATTTTAAACTCCGACACACCTTCAACTCTTGCAGCCTCAATTAACTCAAAAGGAAGTGCACGTATAAAGTTACGCATAAAAAAAGTACAAAAGCCAGATTGAAAGGCAATATGAAAAGCCACAAGACCAGATATTGTGTTGTAAAGCCCGAGGGAGAGTGACAAGTCTCTAACTGGCACCATCAGTATTTGAAAAGGAATAAAGTTTCCTGCTACAAACATAAAAAATACTAATAAATTAAGTTTAAATTTATAAACACCTAGCGCAAAACCTGTAAGGCTTGAAATAGCTAAAGCACCAATAACAGTTGGAATAGTAACTTTAAAACTATTTAGAATGTAGTATGCAATTGGGGAGTCAGTAAATATAAAAGTATAGTTTTCAATTAAATTAAAGGAAGTTGGCATTCCCCAATAATTGCCAGAATTAATATCTGCCCCAGATCGAATTGAAGTTAAAGCAACTGCAATAAGTGGAAGCAGCCAAATAATAATTGAAATAGGTAATGCAATTTTATAGAGTCTTCGTGTTAATGGTTTTGTTCTTTCAATTGGGGTTGGAAACATTGCTAAACTCCTTTCTCAGTGCGGTACATTCTATAAAGAATTATTGCAATGTAAACCATCATTATAGCAAGCAAAATAACAGCAATTGCAGCCGCATAGCCCATTCGATATCCATACTCTGAAAAAGCTTTTTCGTACATAAAATAAGCTAAAACACGTGTTGATCCCCATGGACCACCCCTAGTCATAACTGAAATCAAATCAAATGATCTTAGTGCTCCAATTACTGTAACAACCACAGCAATAAAAGTTGCAGGCTTTAATTGGGGCAAGATTACGTACCACAACATTCTCCAGCCTCTTGCATTATCTATTCGGCCTGCTTCAATTTGTTCTGGATCTACAGAATTAAGTCCTGTTAAAAACAAAATCATACAATATGCAGTTTGGGGCCATAAACTAGCAGCAATAATTCCATAAGTAGCATAATCCTCGTCTGCCAATATCGCCACTGGATTAAATCCCATTCCTTCAAGCATTTGATTCAAAAGTCCATTTGTAGGATCATAAAACCAACTAAAAACCATGCCAACAACAACTTGAGAAATTACAAATGGAAAGAAAAATAGAGACTTATAAAATCTTATGCCTCTTACTGTTTGGTTTAAAAATAGCGCTGAAAATAAGCCTGCTGGGATTGCAACAAAGGTTAGAATCAACCATATTAAATTATTTTTTAAAGATGTATAAAAATCCTCATCATCGAGAAGTTCTATATAGTTTTCAACACCAATATAAGTCTTTTCACCAAGCCCGTCCCAATCATAAAAACTTAGACTTATAGATTGAAAAATTGGAAAAATAACATACAGGCAAAACATAAAAATGCCAGGAGCTAGAAAAATCCAAGGTGTTAACTTTAATTGATTATTTTTCCAATAAGAATACATAACTATTTAATATTAAAAATATTAAAAAAAAGTCCCGTGCCAAGAATACTTGAACACGGGACATAGTAAAACTTTATTGCTTAATAAAGTTTTTGACGAGCTTTTTCTAAACGCTCTAGAATCTTCTCTAGACGCTCAGGTTTAACCATGAACTCTTGTAAAGACTCCATACCTAATGCAGCCATTTCAGCAGGAATATCACGATCAAAATACTGAGAAAGAGCTGACGCATTATTTAGCTGTTCAAATCCAGCTTTAATAAACTTATCATCAGCAACTTCAGCACCTGAATTAGTAGGCAACTGACCAAGCGCTGCATTCCATGATGTTTGAACATCAGCACGCGCAGCATAAGCTAGAAAACGCTTAGCATCAGTAGGGTTTTTAGCATTCGCAGTTAAGTGAAGTGTATCACTTGGAGCTTCTTCTGCCATAGGAATTCCTGGAGTAATTTCTGGAAACTGGAAGAAACCTAACTGAGAATCATCCAAACCTAATTCACGTAATGGAGCTACTGCAAAGTTACCCATACAAACCATTGCACCCTCACCAGAAGCAAGAGGACCTAAGGCTTCTTGCCAAGTGTATGAAGCATGATTTTCATCAAAGTATTCCTTATCTACAAGCTCTTTATATTTAGCCATAGTAGCGCGCACTCTGTCATCGGTCCAAGCAACGTTTCCATTTGCAAGATCCATATGGAAATCATAGCCATTTGTTCTAAGATTTAAGTAATCAAAGATACAACCAGTAGTCCATAAATATTTAGTACCAATTGTTATTGGAGTAATATCATTTGCTTTAAGTGTGGCACTAGCTGACATGAACTGATCCCAAGTTTTAGGAACAGCAATACCTAAATCTTCAAAGATATCTTGACGATAGTACATTCCTACCTGGTAGTATGAAAATGGAATACCCCATTTCTTACCATCCATAGTCATACCTGCAGCTGATGATTTCATTAGAGTATAAAGACCTTGCTCAGCCCAAACATCATCAATTGGAGCAAAAAGCCCAGCATCAACATATGGAGCCATTCTGTTACCTGCATACCAGAAAGCTATATCTGGAGCGTCAGCAGTTAAAAAGTTACGGATAGCTGCCTTATAGCCTTCATGATCAAAAAGATTGTAAACAACGTTTACGTCTGGATTCTCAGCTTCAAAGCCATCAATAACAGCTTGAAATGCCGCCTTTGGCGCTGGATCAGACGTGTCACCATTGATGACAAGCGTTCCAGCAATAGCAGAAGTTCCAGCCAAGATAGTGGCTAAAGCAAGTGCTATTTGGGTTTTAAAGATTTTTTTCATTATATTAATCTCCTTTTATTAAAAAATAAATCTGTCGTGATTACATATTTGTTAGCCGTTGAGACATTAAATATGAGGAATCGCCATTTAGTATACATACATATCAATTCATAATTATAATTTTTTTTCCATATAATAACACTTTGTTCCACTATGTGAGACCCATCAAAAAAATGATTATTAAAGGGTTATAAAAGCTTATTATTGAATTAAAAATTTTAAAGTGTAAAATACAATGAGATTAATTAAGGAGAATATATATGGGCATGCCATCCCTTATGGAACTGATTATTATTTTAGTAATTGTGCTACTTATTTTTGGTGGGAAACGCCTCAAAAATATTGGTAGTGAACTTGGTGGAGCAATCAAAGGCTTTAAATCATCAGTTAAAGAAACTGAATCTAAAGACAAAGATGACATCATTGAAGCTAAAGTTGAAGCTAAGGATGATCATTCAGACTCTAAATAAAGAACCTTTCTTTCTTCATATTAAAAAATAATTATGTTTGATTTTGGTTTCTGGGAGATTGCCATTATTGGCATTATTACATTGATTGTTGTAGGGCCAACAAGAATGCCTGGACTTGCGAGAAAAGCTGGCCTCTATTTTGGTAAATTTAATAATTTTATTAATAAAATTAAAAATGATATTAATGATGAGCTTAAGGCTGATGAGCTTAGGGAAACCTTTACTCATAAAGAATCAAAAATAGACAAATCTAAAATACTTGATGATGACTAATAAATCTCAATCTGTAAACAAATTGTCATTAGTTCATTATCTTATTGAACTTAGACTAGCCCTTCTTAAATCTGCATTAGCAATTATAGTTCTCTTTCTCTTATTATTTCCTTTTGCTGATCAAATTTATACCTTTATTGCAGCGCCAATTGTTAAAGCAATACCAGGATCTAATTTAATTGCAATCGGTGTAATTTCACCATTTCTGACCCCATTAAAAATGTCTTTAATTCTCGCAGTCTATATCGCAATGCCTTACCTTCTCTATCAGCTATGGAAATTTGTTGCACCGGCACTATATCGTAATGAAAAAATAATAATCTTACCGCTAGTATTGTCTTCAACAACCCTTTTTTATAGTGGCCTCCTATTCTCTTTTTATGTTGTTTTTCCTGTAATTTTTAATTTCCTTGCAAATGTTGGCCCATCTTCTGTAGATTTCGCACCAGACATTCAATATTATCTTGACTTCATTATAAAAGTCTCGTTTGCATTTGGTGTCGCCTTTGAGGTTCCTATTGCAACTATCCTCCTAATTATATTTGGAGTGACTACCACTGAAAAATTAAAGAAAAATCGAGCTTATATTATTATTGGCTCATTTGTTCTTGGAATGCTGTTAACTCCTCCCGATGTTATTTCACAGTTTCTTATTGCAATTCCTATTTGGATATTATTTGAAGCTGGGTTATTTTTTTCAACCTTTTTTAAAATTCGTCATAAACACTCTTCTAATATAAAAGAATCAAATGATTGGAATAGTAAATCTCATAACAAAATGATGGATGAAATTGAAACTGAAATGTATGAAGATGCTGTTCTTAAAGGAAAAGAAAATAACTTATAATTTTAAAAATCTAAGATAAAGTAAAGATAACTGGCTGATGATCTGAAGCATCTATTTTTTCGTTTACAACAATATTTTGAAGATTCTCAGCTATATTAGAACTTACAAAACCATAATCTCTGCAATGGGGTCCCTGAGGCCATTGATCTGCGTCAAAAATACCACATGTAGGTCCATGTATTGAATTTGGGTTTAAATAACTCCAAGCATCAACCATTGACTCTGCACTATCTTCTTCTCCAATCATTAGATCATATTCGATTGAATTAGGAACAAAGTTAAAGTCTCCACAAATTAGCGCCCTACTAGCTCTTGCAAACTCTCTATATGGACTATTAATAATTTGCTCAGGAGGCATTAGTATAAGATCATTAATTTCTTTATCAATAGACTTAATTCTCTTAACTTGTTCACATCTTTGCAACTCAGAATGAAACTCAAGATGAGTCGTCATAACGCGAAGAGGATATAAAGCTGTTTGAACAGTTATTTCGCTAAGTTGTCTTGGCATTTGACGAAAAGAACTATCGACTGTTTGAGGCAACATATGATTAAAACTTGATAGAACTGGTAGTCGAGAAAGTATTAGATTTCCATATTGCTCTCTGTCATTGCTATCTTTACATTTAATATTATATGCTGGACCATACGAAGGCAAGTAATCACTAAAAATATTTGATAATTCTTTCACTTGATCTGGCCTTGAACCATCGACGAGTTGGCAGTTTATTGAAACCTCTTGAAGGCAAATAATATCTGGGTCACAAATATTAAGAATAGACTCTGCAATGCGATTTAATGATATTTTCTCATCAATACCTTTTCCATTCTGAATATTCCAAGTTAGAATCGTTATCACTTAATCCCAGCCTGCATGAATGATTGAACGAATTGCTTCTGAAATATTAAGAAAGCAATTAATAGAGGTGCTACCGAAATTAAAGTTGCTGCTGACATAACAGACCAATCTACTCCAGTTTCAGGGGCTGCAAAAATACCTAAACCAACTGTCAAAGGTCTTGTTTCAACAGAATTAGAAATAATAAGTGGCCATAGGAAATTATTCCAATGGTGGCTTACAGAAACTAAAGAAAAAGCAATAAATGTAGGGGTTGCTAGTGGCACATAAACCTTCCATAAAATTCCCATTGTACTGCAGCCTTCTAGTTGAGCTGCATCTTCTAGCTCCTTTGGAATTGATTTGAATGTTTGGCGCAATAAAAAAATACAAAAAGCACTTGCAACATAAGGTAGGCCCATACCCGTTATTGTGTCAACCAACCCAAGCTTAGAAAGTGTCACATAGTTTTGAACAATTAAGATTTCTGGCGTAATCATCAATTGCACCAGAACCAATGCAAATGCAACATTTGCACCAGTAAATTTAAAACGAACAAAAGCGTATGCTGCCAAAGTTGAAATTAACAGCTGTAATGGAAGTATGAATGAGACCAGTAGGAATGTATTCAAACCATATCTCATAAATGGTGCCTGACTCCAAGCCTCACGAAAGTTATCTAAAGTAAGGGGTGCTAGAAGGTCAAAATGAATAGCATCACCACTGTAATGGAACGCCGCCCAAAAAGCATAAAGGAGGGGAAGCACCCAAAAAGCTGCAAGAATATAGGCGCCCATCAACTCTATGCTTGTAGATATTCTTTTTTTATATGTCATCTGTAGTGGACTCGTTTTTCAATAAACAAAAATTGTGCTAAAGCTGTGAGCGCAAGTAATAATAATAAAAATATAGTTAATGCAGATGCATAAGATATATCTAAGAATGCAAAAGCAGTTTCATAAATATAATATAAGATTAAATTGCTCGCATTATCTGGCCCACCCTTAGTTAAGACAAATAAATGATCTACAAGTTTAAAAGAATTTAAAAAAGCATTAATAAGAACAAATAAGGTAGTAGGAAGAAGTAATGGGAATTGAATACGCCAAAAGTAATTCCAACGACTTGAGCCTTCAAGTTTTGAAGCCTCTTCGAGCTCTGGTGAAATAGTTTGTAAACCTGCAAGATAAAAAACCATAAAAAAACCAGCCTCTTTCCAAATAGTCATTACCATAATAGATGGAAGAACCGTTGTTGGACTTCCTAGCCAGTTTGTACTTTCAAAGCCAAAAATAGCCATAGTCTTATCAATTAATCCAATTTCTGGTGCATAAAAAAACAACCATATATTTGCCACAGCAATCATCGGAAGCATAGTTGGAGTAAAATAGGCCATACGAAGCAATCCTCTTCCTGGGATAGCCTTATTAACAATCAAAGCCATGATAATTGCTAGAGCAATTGATGTAGGAATAGTGCCAAGAGCTAGCCACATATTATTTACAAAAACTTTGAAAAAAATTGGATCACTTAACATACTCTCATAACTCTCAATTCCAGAGAATCTTTTTGGTCGTATAAATGACTTATTTGTATAAAGACTGTGAATGAATGTTGTTACAGTCGGATAGTGAGTGAACGCTAAAAGTAATATTGCTGCAGGAGCAAATAAAAGCCAACCTTGAAAATTACGAACGCTATCTTTCATATCTATTACTTTATTATTTTAAAAAATTAATTGGCGGACGCCATTAAAACGTCCGCCAAATTACCAATTTAACGGTAAGGTTTTAAAATACGCTCAGCAGCGGCTTGTGCCTCTGCAAGAGCTTCTTTAGGAGTTTTACTACCTACAAGTGCTGCTTGGATTGCATCATTCAATCCTTTTTTCACACGACTCGTTTGGTAAGTTGAAAATTCAGCTGTTGCATATTTAAGTTGATCTCTTGCAACTGCTGCTGGTGGAAAATCTGCAACATATGACTTTAAAGTATTTGTCTCATATGCATCAGCACTAACACCCATATATCCAGTAGCTACAGACCATTTAGCAGAATTTTCAGGAGCAGTCATAAACTTAATTAGCTTCATTGATGCTTCACGTTCTGCAGCAGTAGTGTCCTTAAACATATAGAAGTTTCCGCCACCTGTTGGAGTTCCACGACGCTTTCCTGCTGGAAGCATTGCTACACCAAAATCAAATTTAGCATTCTTTTTAACTGTAGTTAAGTTACCAGTTGAATGCCACATCATAGCTGTCTTACCTTCTAAGAAGTTTTGACGAAGCGTGCCCCATTCAATTGTTCCTTCAGGCATGATTTTATGCTCACTTCCAAAGGCCTTCCAAAGCTCAAGAGCAGCAACGACATCTGGATGATCAAAGTTAGTTTTATCACCACCTGTCATTAATGTTTGACCATTTTGCATAGCAAGCGCACCAAACATCCAATAAGGATAACCTGTAGATGGAATCATAAGACCCCATTGAGAGCCATCATCTTTAGTTAATGCTTTTGCAGCTGCAACAAGACCACCCCAAGTTGCTGGAGGTGTTTCTGGATCTAAACCAGCTTCACGGAAAGCATCTTTGTTGTAGTACATTACAATAGTTGAACGTTGGAAAGGAATACCCCAAGTCTTACCTGCTGTAATTCCATTTTCCATTAGTGACGGATAGAATGAGTTTAACCAAGCCTTATCTTCACTCGTTGAAACAACATCGTCAAAAGGTATAATTGCATCAAGCTCACGTAACTCATGAACATCAATTGAGAACATAACTGACAGCTGAGCTGGCTTTCCACTCTCTAGAGCAGCGAGTGCTTTGATTCTCGTATCATCATAGTTGCCTGAATAAATTGCATTTACTTCAATGTCAGGATTTTCTGACATAAAGTCTGCAACAATTGCATCAACCGTTTGTGTTAGAGCACCACCCACAGCAACTGGATAGTACATTGTCAATTCCGTTTTAGCTATTGCTGCACTGGATATCATAGAAATACCAAGAGCAACAGATAGGCTATACGAAAGTTTTCCAAAGAACTTATTCATATTTTCTCCTCGTTATTAATAATCGTAGTTTTTTTCATTTGCAATTATCAACATACCTACGAAGTTATACGTTGATTATTTTTTTTAAACAAATGCATATCATCTGAATTCCAGCTAATATTTAGCTTATCATTCAGATTAATTTTTGGCTGTCTAGGCTCACGTAGAAAGAAAACTTGGTCTAGATGACTGATTTTAAAAACAGTCTCTCCACCAAAGTAATCTATGCCTTTGACAATAACGGGTAATCCTTTTTCTGAGAAAGTAATATGCTCAGGTCTTATGCCAAGATTAATAGGATCTTTACAAGCTTTAATTTTGTTATTATTTTCTTTACTAAGAGCTGCCTCATCAATATTTTTTAGTTTTAAAATATTCATTGGAGGAAGTCCAATAAATTGAGCGCTAAAAATACTATTAGGATTGTTATATATCTCCTCAGGCGCACCTTTTTGAATAATTTCACCAGCATTAAGCAAAATAATTTGATCAGCCATAGACATTGCCTCCACCTGATCATGTGTGACATAAACAACAGTTAAACCCAATCTTTGCTGAAGGTCACGAATTTCATCTCTCATCTCTGCACGTAATTTGGAATCCAGATTTGATAATGGCTCATCCATTAAACAAACTGATTGATCAGAAACGATTGAACGAGCCAAGGCAACCCTTTGGCGCTGTCCACCTGATAAATTTGCAGGCTTTCTATCTAGTAAATCAGATAGCCCAACCGCTTTAGCCGCCTCTGCCACACGTTTTTCACGTTCATTAAGAGGCACTTTTCTTACTTTTAAACCAAACTGGATATTTTCTTTGACATTTAAGTGAGGGAATAGAGCATATGATTGAAATACCATAGAGACTCCTCTTTTAGAGGCCTCAAGATCGGTTACATCATGGTTTTTAATTTTAATATTTCCTGAGGTTACATTTTCAAGGCCTGATAACATTTTAAGAATTGTTGACTTACCACATCCTGATGGGCCTAATAAAACTGTAAAGGATTTCTCTGGGACTTTAAAAGATACATTTTTAACTGCATCAATTTCTGCCCAGCTTTTTGATAGATTTTTGACTTCTATTGCACTCAAAGCTCTTCCTCCTCACAAATGATTAATTGTGAATCAGAATCATTAATCAGTTGTTGTATTTCTTTAGGAGGTAATTGATCACAGAAAACTTTTGCTACGTCTTGTATTTGTCCTCCTCTTACATGTGCAGTTCTTCCAAATTTTTCATGGTCCAATACTAGGAGACCTTCTCTACAATTTTCAACAATAACCCTTCTGATCTTTACTTCTTCGTCATAAAAATCTAAAAGAACTCCATCCATATCTACACCAGCAACTCCAAAAACACCAAAGTCTGTTTTATAGGAATTAAAAAAACTTTCAACAGGGCTTCCAAGCATATCAAAATCACCACTTCTAATTCGGCCACCAGAGCAATAAACTTCAAAACTTGCATTGGCACTAGCAGTTTGAGCAATAATTATATTATTAGTGTATATTTTCAAATCCTTATGGCTTAATAAAGCCCTCATAACCATTTCAGGAGTTGTTCCAATCCCAAGTGATATAGAGCTTCCATCAGGAATTGAGCGAGCAACGTTTTTAGCAATTGCTCTTTTTGCTACCCTATTGAGAACTTGTCTTGTTCCATATGCAAGATTACCCTCAGTTGATAAAGGCTCAACTCCACCATGCCTTCTTCTAGCTTGACCAAAATCACATAATGCATTGATGTCTCTTCTAACAGTTTGAGTTGTTACATCAAATCTTTCGGCTAGACTTTCAACAGCAATAAATTCTTCTTGACGAAGAAGGTCTGAAATTTCAGCTTGACGGGCAGTTAAGTCCATTTATTAAATATTTATAGTTCACTTGAACAAAGATTCTACCATATTTATATAAAAATGAAGATTAATTTTTATCAAATGAATAAAAATATCAAAATATAGCTCAATAAAGCCTTATAATGATAGAATATTTAAATATAATGTTCATATGAACATATATATGTTGGAATACTACTTTTCTTACTTAGAAAAAAATAAAAACTGAACAATTCTTTAAGCTAGGAGTTATAAATGCATAAACTTTCAATTATGTCTAGACAACAAATGGATGAAATTAAAATCATTCTTACTGACATAGATGACACTATAACTACTGATGGAAGCTTAAAAAGTAGTTCATATAGTGCACTAGAAAGATTATCTGATGCTGGATATATTGTTATTCCAGTTACTGGGAGATGTGCGGGTTGGTGTGATCATATTGCAAGAATGTGGCCAGTAAATGGAGTTGTTGGAGAAAATGGTGCCTTTTTCTTTAGCTACAACCATCAATCTAAAAAAATGCTACACACTTATAGCCAGAGTGAAAAAGAGCGAACTAATAATAAAAAAACCCTTCAAAAAATCAAAAAAATTGTTCTTGATACGATTCCTGGATCTGCCCTAGCCTCTGATCAAGACTATAGAAAAACAGATTTAGCAATTGATTTTGCTGAGGATGTACCTAGGCTTTCAACTAGTAATATTAAAGAAATTGTTAATATTGCAATAAAGGCTGGTGCAACTGCAAAAGTAAGTTCAATCCATGTAAATTGTTGGATTGGTAATCACAATAAACTTAATACAACTATAAAGACCCTTCAACAAAATTTTGGAATGATTGATTCAGATTTACAAAAAAAAGTTCTCTTTATTGGTGACTCACCAAATGACTCTATGATGTTTGGATATTTTGATCAATCAGTTGGAGTAGCAAATGTAAGAGACTTTATGGATGAAATTGATGAACTTCCAAAATATATAACATCACATCATTCTGGGGAGGGGTTTGTCGAACTTGCAAACTATTTATTAGATAAATAGTTTGGTTTTCACTCAAAATTTATGTCTGAATCAATATCCAAAAAAACTGAAAGAATTTATGATGTTTTTATAGCTGGAGGTGGCGTAAATGGAACAGGTGTAGCTCGTGATGCAGCAGGAAGGGGCTATTCAGTCTGTTTATGTGAAATGAATGACTTTGCCTCAGGGACTTCATCAGCTTCGACTAAATTAATTCATGGAGGACTCCGTTATCTTGAACATTATAAATTTCGATTAGTTCAAGAATCACTTAAGGAACGAGAAATTTTATTAAATATGGCGCCTCATATAATTTGGCCAATGCGATTTATTCTTCCTCATTCAAAAGGAATGAGGCCTAAGTGGTTTCTTAGACTAGGTCTTGCATTATACGACCATCTAGGTTTTAGGAAAATTTTGCCAGGGACAAAAAATGTAAACCTTTTAAATCAGCAAAAACCATCTCCACTAAAAGATTCTTTTAATTCTGGATTTGAGTATTCAGATTGTTGGGTCGATGACTCAAGACTTGTTATATTAAATGCTGTTGATGCAAGATTAAAAGGAGCTCAATTAAAAAATTATACAAAAGTTATAAATGTAGAAAGCGACAATGGTTTATGGATTATTACCACTGAAGATTCATTAACTGGTGAAGTAAATAGAGTTAAATCAAAAACATTTGTTAATGCCTCTGGTCCTTGGATTGATGAAGTTCTTAAGGATTCATTTAAAGTTAAAAATTCAAAAAATGTAAGGCTTATAAGGGGAAGTCATATTGTAGTTAATAAGCTATATGATCATGATAAATCTTATATTTGTCAAAATAAAGATGGGCGCATTTTCTTCATAATTCCATACGAAGATAGTTTTACAATGATTGGAACTACAGATATTGAGCATAAAGGTTCAGCTGGCAAAGTTCAGATTACTGAGGAAGAAAAAAAATATATATGTGAATCGGCAAGTAGTTATCTAAAAAAGTCTATTAGTACTGAAGATATAGTATGGAGCTACTCTGGTGTTAGGCCTCTCTATGATGATGGAGCCAGTAAAGCTCAGGAGGTAACAAGAGATTACGTTATTACGGCAAAAGAATATGATTACTCTTTAATGATTAATATATTTGGTGGAAAAATAACTACCTATCGTAAATTATCAGAAGCAATTTTAGAGCATATTGAGGGCTTTTTAGGTAAACAGGGCAATCCATGGACAGAAACTTCAAGCCTACCTGGAGGTGAATTTAAGATCTCAATGTTATCTAATTTAGAATCAAATCTTCAGAAAAAATATAACTTTCTTTCAAATGAAATTATTAAAAGACTTATTAGGTCCTATGGACAAATTTCATTTGATATTTTTGGAGATTGTCAAGATACTCAATCATTAGGTGAGCATTTTGGAGCCGGATTATACGAAATTGAAGTAATTTATTTACTCGAAAAAGAATGGGCAAAATCATCTAATGATATTTTATTTAGACGCTCAAAACTTGGATTATCAATTTCTGATAAAGGATTAAAGAAACTTGATTTATTTATAAAAAAATACAATGAAGAAGAATCTGTAAAGGTAAATAATACCTCAGCTAAAAAAGAGGTGGATGTAGCATGACTCTTTTAATTGAGCTC